>NZ_JBHKFI010000014.1:0-117434 GCF_042263505.1 Cytobacillus sp. Hz8
CAAGATGAGATTTCCCATAGCGCAAGCTAGTAAGATCCCTGAAAGATGATCAGGTAGATAGGTTTGAGGTGGAAGCGTGGCGACACGTGGAGCTGACAAATACTAATCGATCGAGGACTTAACCAAAATAGAAAAGCGGTGGCGACTGTTCAGCTTCGACAGACGTTGGTCGACTAAAAGCGCCACATCCTGTGGCAACGTCGAAACGGCCGAGAAGCTAGGAGCCGGAGCTAGACAAAATGAGTTTAATAATGTTGCACGTTATCTAGTTTTGAAGGAATAAATTCTTTCATACATAGTCTGGTGACGATGGCGAGAAGGTCACACCCGTTCCCATATCGAACACGGAAGTTAAGCTTCTCTGCGCCGATGGTAGTTGGGGGTTCTCCCCCTGTGAGAGTAGGACGCCGCCAGGCTATACCCCAATTTGGGGATATTTTTTTGAAAAACTTTAATGGTATATATTAACAAATGGCCCCTTGGTCAAGCGGTTAAGACACCGCCCTTTCACGGCGGTAACACGGGTTCGAATCCCGTAGGGGTCACCATTTTAGCGTAGCCATGCAAAAGCGCGACGGCCTGTCGCGACGCTATACTAGCGCGTCTTGTGCTTTGGAGGATTAGCTCAGCTGGGAGAGCATCTGCCTTACAAGCAGAGGGTCGGCGGTTCGAGCCCGTCATCCTCCACCATTTATCTAATTAGACGAGCCAGTCTAGCTCAATTGGTAGAGCACGACCAAATAAGCTTCTTCAATAGTCTTCAGAGTACGAATTGAGTTGCTACTTGAATAAGCTATCTGAAATGCGGACGTCGTAGATGCCAAAGTTTAGAAATAAGAAATAAATATTAAATAAAATAAAATAGAGAGCCATTAGCTCAGTAGGTAGAGCATCTGACTTTTAATCAGAGGGTCGAAGGTTCGAGTCCTTCATGGCTCACCATATCATTATAATATTTAGCCAATAGTAGGATAATTAACAATAAGCTGATTAATTAGAATGCAAATCCTATACTCGTGCTTTTTTTTATAGTTTTTTTCGTAAATTTCTTTGCTTTAGGTGCATATTTTAGTTAGAAATTCATTCTTTCGGAAAGCTAGAATGAATTTCAAAACAACTGAGTCCGAATCAGAAACCATAAGCTGAGAGTTTAAAATGAACTTTGTTCGAAAAAACATGTTTCAGGTTAATAAAACGAAACGAGTAATATAAAAAATCATTGATAAAAATCTTAGAGAGTTAGCCATTATTTTTGGTTAGCTCTTTTTTAATTTCTATTAAAATGATTAATTAAAAAAATTGCAGTTGAGTGTTTTGAAAGAGCCTTTTTCATGGAGAAAGGCTCTTTTGTGTTTAAGATTTTACTTCATTTTTGATATAAATTGATTATCTCGATGCTGGTTTTGATAAAATAAAATTGAAGAGAAATTTATAGTGCATTTTATTAGAAATAAAAAAATATAGTTGTTATAATTATTACAAATAATAATGATTATCATTTTATTATCGGTCTTAGAATTTGTTATGGATAAATCAATTTACACATACATTTTTCTGAATAAACAAAGTACATATTTTTTAAAGTGAGAAGGTGAGCATATAATGTGTAAAAACTGTACACCTTTTCGAGTTCAAACGTTTCTGGAACATGGTGAACAGTGTATTTTTATCCGTGATCAGGATGAAATATTCAATTAAGGGAAAATAACAAAACATGTCGGAACCTCAATAGTAATTCTATTTAGGGGCATAATTCATAAAGTGTTCCAAAAAAATCAAAAAAGTTGGATCATATCCTTGACACGAAATCACTTTTATATAATAATAATTATTGAATTAGAATTATTATAGTTAAATAAGCATTAATTAATAAGCTATTTATAATTCTCAAAAAAATTTAGGAGGAATTTCATTATGTCATTAATCGGAAAAGAAGTTTTACCTTTCAAAGCACAAGCATACAAAAATGGTGAATTTGTTGAAGTAACAGAAGAAAATTTCAAAGGTCAATGGAGTGTTGTTTGCTTCTATCCAGCAGACTTCACATTTGTTTGCCCAACTGAATTAGAAGATCTTCAAAACAATTATGAAGCATTAAAATCCCTAGGTGTTGAAGTTTACTCTGTTTCAACTGATACTCACTTTACACATAAAGCATGGCATGATACATCAGATGCTATTAGTAAAATTACTTATACAATGATTGGTGACCCTGTTCATACAGTTAGCCGCAACTTTGATGTTTTAATTGAAGAAGATGGTCAAGCGGATCGTGGAACTTTCATTATCGATCCTGATGGTGTTGTCCAAGCACTTGAAATTAATGCAGGCGGTATTGGCCGTGACGCAAGTATATTAATTAATAAAATTAAAGCAGCCCAATACGTTCGTAATAATCCTGGAGAAGTTTGCCCAGCAAAATGGCAAGAAGGTTCTGAAACACTTAAACCAAGCCTTGACCTTGTTGGTAAAATTTAAGGAGTGCTCTAGATGTTATTAGATGCAGATATAAAAGCACAATTAGCGCAATACCTTCAATTGTTGGAGGGAGAAATCCTACTCAAAGTTAGCGAAGGAACTGGGGATGTATCTCGTGACATGATGGCACTAATTGATGAATTAGCAACAATGTCACCAGAAAAAATTAAAGTTGAGAAAACAAAATTAGAAAGATCACCTAGCTTTAGTGTCAATCGTATTGGAGAAGAGACTGGCATCACTTTCGCTGGTGTCCCTCTTGGACATGAATTTACTTCATTAGTACTAGCGCTTTTGCAGGTTAGCGGAAGAGCTCCAAAGGTTGAGCAAAAGCTGATTGATCAGGTTAAGGGCATTAAGGGAGAATATCATTTTGAAACTTATGTTAGCTTAAGCTGTCACAACTGTCCTGATGTGGTCCAAGCCTTGAACGTAATGAGCGTTCTTAATCCAGGAATTTCTCATACTATGATTGATGGTGCTGCATTTAAGGATGAGGTTGAAAGTAAGAACATTATGGCAGTTCCGACTGTTTTCTTAAATGGTGAACCATTTGGCAGCGGCCGGATGGGCCTTGAAGAGATTCTTTCTAAGTTGGGTAGTGCTCCGGATGCCTCTGAATTTACAAATAAAGATCCATTTGATGTCCTTGTAGTTGGCGGCGGCCCTGCAGGTGCAAGTGCAGCGATTTATGCAGCTCGCAAGGGTATTCGTACAGGGATTGTTGCGGAACGCTTTGGCGGTCAGATTATGGACACATTGGGTATCGAAAACTTTATTAGTGTTAAGTATACTGAAGGTCCAAAGCTTGCTGCAGGTCTTGAAGAGCATGTTAAAGAATACAATGTCGATATCATGAATTTACAGCGTGCCAAAAATATTGAAAAGAAGGATTTCATTGAAGTTGAACTTGAAAATGGGGCTGTTTTAAAAAGCAAGGCCGTTATTCTTTCAACAGGTGCTCGTTGGCGTAATGTTGGGGTACCTGGCGAGGCAGAGTTCAAGAACAAAGGGGTAGCTTATTGCCCACATTGTGATGGTCCGTTGTTTGCTGGCAAGAGTGTTGCGGTTATCGGCGGTGGTAATTCTGGAATTGAGGCGGCAATTGACCTTGCAGGTGTCGTAAATCATGTTACTGTCATTGAATTTGCACCAGAGCTTAAAGCAGATTCAGTTCTACAGGAACGTTTATACAGCCTTCCAAATGTCACTGTTGTGAAAAATGCTCAAACAAAGGAAATTACTGGTACAGATAAAGTAAATGGAATTACCTATGTTGATCGTAAAACTGGGGAAGAGCACCATGTTGAATTAGCTGGTGTATTTGTCCAAATTGGTCTTGTTCCAAATACGGATTGGTTAGGCGAAACGATTGAACGTAATCGCATGGGTGAAATCGTGGTTGACAATCACGGTGCAACAAGCTTGCCTGGAGTCTTTGCAGCAGGGGATTGTACAAATAGCCCATATAAACAAATCATTATTTCAATGGGTTCCGGAGCAACCGCCGCATTAGGTGCATTCGATTATCTAATTCGAAATTAGTGATTAAAAAGCGATGTTGTGCTTTAGCTGCTTATATTTTCAAATAATTATTATGTGGTAATAAAAGTCGCTAAACTATCTAAAGATAGTTTAGCGACTTTTTTAGTTATGCAGACTTTAACATCCCGTAGATGGTTTCGAAAAAACTATTCTTTAATTAGAATTTTGCAGTCAAAAATGTAAAAAGCGAGACCCTATGCGGGGAGCATGAATAATTAATAATGCGAAATATTTGCTAAAACGGATATTTATATATATAATAATTAAGTTTAAAAATGTTAATTATTATTCTTAGACATTCCTATATTAGAAAGAAATTTTATACCTATGTCTAAAATTCTTATGTATCAGGAAGGTGAATAGCCATGAATAATACGTTAGTGGCTGAGGAACGCAAAGATTTTAGAAAGTCTGCTTTAACAAAATTAAGAAAAGTAGGGGATATTCCAGCAGTTGTTTATGGAAAGCATGAGGCAAGTAAGTCTATTGCTGTAAAAGGTGTAGATTTGCTTAAAATTATCGGGGAGCATGGAAGGAATGGAATTATATCTTTGAAGGTTAAAGGAAAGACACAGGATGTTATTCTAGAAGACTATCAAGCTGATCCAATTAATCATAAAATTCTTCATGCTGATTTTTTACAAGTTAATATGTCTTCTGAAATTCATGCAAAGGTACATGTTGAACTGCTAGGAACTTCAAAAGGGATTGAACATGGAGGAATCCTTCAACAATCTCTTCACGAGTTAAATATTACAGCTAAACCTAAAGATATTCCTGAAGAAATTGAAGTTGATATTACTGACCTCGATGTCGGTCATACTATTAATATTGCCGCGATTAGAAATAAATATAGTCATATTGTAATGAAACATGATGATGATGAGGTCATTGCTTCCGTCATTCCTTCAGGATTTGTTGAAGAAGATAGTGAAAGCGAAGAGCTTGCCTAAAAAAAGTTGTCGAGAAATAAAAACCTTAAAATGGATAAATATAAGACAAAATGATTTAGAATAGTCATTGTGTTATAGAGCGGGGATTTAGTTTAGAAGGCTTATTAAAGTTTATAAAAGGAACCATTCGAGCCAATTTTGGTGAGAATGGTTTTTTTACTAATTCGCTGTGTAGGTGTATTCTTAAATAGTAATAGAGAATAATATGATTTGCATTCTCCATTTATAAGAAACACAAAATTTATCTTTAAGTACCTACTCTATTAATCTGTATGCTGCACGCAATGTCGCAAGGGGATTGCTAGCAAACCTTCCAGCTTAGAAGGATAAATAGGCTAAAAAAAGGAGAAGATAGTATGGGTGAGAAAGCTGTAAGCAATGCATTTCAGGTTTTTTTGAATGAGGCTACTGAACATTCTCATGCTTGGATGGAGGCTGTTCGAAAACTGGATCAGGCGAGTAGTCTAGATAAACGAACGGAAGAGATTGCTTATATTGCAGTAATGGCTGCTGTAGGGTTTGAAAGTGGGCTCCCATTTCATGTGAAAAGTGCAAAAGAATACGGAGCAACGAGGGATGACATAAAAAGTGCCGTTCTACTTGGGCTTCCAGCAGTAGGAAATCAGGTAATTAAAGCTCTGCCCATTGCATTAGGGGCATTTGATGAAGAGTGAAAATAGGGGACGATTCTTGTGCTTCTTTTTAGATGAAGCTTTAGAATCGTCCCATTCTTTATTTTAGAATGGTATCCTTTTTTAATTTTGGTCATAATCTTTGTTGCTCTTAGTAGAAATTTGTAAAGATCTTTTTGGGGCGAAGAAAAAGAGTTAATTTACTAGGAAAAGATCAGGAATAGGGCAAAGCATTTTAGCCATTGCCTTATTTTGATGAGATTATAGAATATATTCACTATTTTTAAAATATTTATTAAACTATTTTTGTAAAATTTTGATAAAATTTAAGTAGATAAATATTTTCAAAAGTCCATTTCACATAGATAAGAGATGCTAGAGAGGTTGAGACTCATAATCGATTAAGAGAAAAGAGTGTGAATGAAAGTGAATGAGGAAGAATACAAAAATGTCCTATCCATTTATCGAGTCCCTGTTTCAGAATTGCGCTCAGAATTTGATGCCAATCATTTTTCGTTTCAAACAACAGATGATCTGGAACATGTTTCAAATGAAATGATCGGACAGAAGCGTGCGGAAAAAGCGATGGAATTTGGGCTTTCCGTTGAGCAAACAGGCTATAACTTATTTGTAGTTGGGACTGCAGGTACTGGACGTTTGACTTATACGCTTGATAGTGTGACCAAACAAGCGAAAGAACGGGCAGTCCCAAAGGATATTTGCTATGTGTATAATTTTGAAAACCCGGATATGCCATTGGTTATTGACTTTCCAGCAGGAACAGGGCAGAAGTTTCAACAGGAAATTGAGATACTATTAATCGATATTGAAAGACAAATCCGTTCTACTTTTTCAAGTGAGGTATTTGAAAAGGACAAGCGGAAGATTATTGAAGATTTCCGTGCTAGAGTTGAAGCAATTTGGCAGGAGACAGATGAATTTGCACTTCAACAGCATATGAAGGTTGAACGGACACCGGAAGGGATTGAACTTGTCCCGCTCTTTAATGGTAGACCACTTGCTGTAGAGGAGTTTGAAAAATTATCTGAGACGGATAAGGAAATGATGAAGAATTGTGAAAAGATAGTAGGCCAAAAAATTGATGAGACCGTCTATCAATCTTTAAAAATCGAAGAACTGCTTAAGAAAAAGGTCAATCAATTTATGATGGAGGTTGCGGCTAATTCGATTAAGGATCTTTTTAGTCCTTTTCGCGATAAGTATCAAGAAAACAAAAAGGTAATCGAGTATTTAGAATCCTATTTTCATGATGTCGTATCGCATTATACCTTTTTTCTAGATACGAATAATAATGGTCAAGAGAATATCATGAAGGCGCTTATGGGTGGTTCCAATGAACATTTTCATCATCGATACACGGTGAATTTATTTGTGAACAATAAAAATCTCGCAGGGGCTCCCGTGATCTATGAAACGAATCCGACTTATTATAATTTATTTGGCAAGGTTGAATATCAAGGTTCGCTTGGCAGCTGGACTACGAATTTTACTTTAATTAAACCTGGAGCCCTTCATTTGGCAAATGGGGGATATTTAATTCTCCAAGCGACAGAATTGTTGCAGCAGCCGCAAGTATGGATGCGGTTAAAAATGGCTTTGCAAACAGGAAGTATTCAAATTGAAAATTTGAATGAGATGAATGGTGTTATTCCCTCTAATGGGAATAGACCAGAGCCGATTCCGTTAAATCTTAAAGTGATAATTATTGGTTCTTACTATTTATACGATTTTCTTTCTGCATATGATGAAGATTTTCATAAGCTTTTCAAGGTAAAAGTAGAATTTGTGGCAATCATGAAAAAGGATCAAGAAAATAGCTGGAAATTAGCACGCTTTGTCAAAAATTATGTGGATAAGGAGGGGCTTCTTCCCTTCCATCGTCGCGCCATTGCAAAAGTTATTGATTATGGATCCCGGTTAGTAGAGGAGCAATCTAAACTTTCTACAGATTTTCAAGAGATAACAAAGGTTTTGGTGGAATCAAGTTATTGGGCGAAACTAGAGCATGAATCCGTTGTAGATGATCGGCATGTCGAAAAAGCTCTTTCAGAAAAAGCACATCGATCCAATCATATCGTAGAGCAATATCGAGAAATGATTCGAAACGGCACAATCATGTTAGAAACCGATGGATATCGGATTGGACAAATCAATGGCTTAGCTGTAATGGGAACCAGAGATTCTATATTTGGAATTCCAACGAAGATCACCGCACAAACCTATGTCGGTAAAAACGGAATTATGAATATTGAACGAGAAGCGATGCTCAGCGGGCAAATTCATAATAAAGGCATGATGATTTTAACAGGGTTCCTCTCTGGAGAATTTGCGAAAAACCGGCCAATTCCATTATCAGCAAGCATTACCTTTGAACAAACCTATAATTCCATTGATGGTGACAGCGCTTCAAGCACAGAATTATATGTGTTGCTCTCTTCCTTAGCAGAAGTCCCGATTTACCAAGGGATTGCCGTAACAGGTTCCGTTAATCAATGGGGAGAAATTCAGCCAATTGGTGGAGTAAATGAAAAAATCGAGGGTTTTTACCATATTTGTAAAAGTCGTGCTTTGACTGGCAAACAAGGTGTTATAATTCCAAAGCAAAATATCCAAAATTTGATGCTGGAAACGGAAGTAGTCGAAGCGATTAAAGAAGGGCACTTCCATATTTGGGCAGTTAGTCATATTGCAGAAGGTATTGAAATATTGACTGGCGTAGATGCTGGCAATATTCGAAATGAAAAAGGGCAATATCCAGAGGGAACCATTTTTGCGAAAGTAGAAAATCGATTTACGAAAATGTTTGAAATGGCTAACAAACTTAAGAACTAATATCTAAGGTAAAAAAGAGTCTTGAAGCAATAAGGAAATGGAGAGAGTTGCAAAAATAGATAAGATCATTCATTATTTATATAATTTGCGAAAACCTTGTTGGGATAAAATCCTAGCAAGGTTTTCTTATTACAAAAATGTGAAATGAATAATAAATTGCTTGAATAAAATACCAAAAGTGGATATGATAAAATCTTAGTCGGCATTTTTCGACAAATTTAGCATTAAGATTCATTGGAAAACAAATGTATAAAGGCAAACTATTCGAAAGGATAGGACTCAGGAGCCAAGGGTCTACGGTTTATGGGACACAAGAGCTCAAAGAACTAAGATCGCCCGGTTGCCAATTATTTGGCTATTTTATCTTGTGTAGAATAGTTTTTTTATGGGAAAATTGCTCAATCATTGGGTAAAGGAGAGGATTAATAGGGATTAACCAGTTTTAAAAATAAAAATATACAAAAAGAAAGGTAAGTTGAAATAATGAAAAACATCTTAAGATATTTTAAGCATATGAAGACGAAATTGATTTTGTCCTTTGCTATAATTTTAATAGTTCCTACAATTTCGATTGGATATCTTTCCTTTTTATCGGCAAAGGATGCTATTCAAGAGGAAATGCTTAATGGATTTGGAGAAAGTTTAAGTTTGCTAAATTCAACCATTGATAATACCATTCAGCCAAAAATGAATGATGTCGGGTATTTTGCTCAAAAAATTACAAGCCAAACTTATCAAAAAGAGAGTTTGCAAGAATTAACCACAACCTTTGAGCAATATACGAAGCTGCACCCTGAAGTCGAGATGATTTATGTTGGTACTGAAACAGGCCAATTTATCCGAAAACCTGAAATGGAAACTAAAGCAGGGTATGATCCAAGAGTGAGAGATTGGTACCGTGCAGCAATGGCAAAAAAAGGGGAAATTGTTATCTCGTCCCCCTATGCAGATGCAAACACAGGAAAAATGGTGTTAACCCTTTCGCAATCTACAAAGGATGGTTCAGGGGTTGTTGCAGTCGATATCTCTTTAGGTTATATTCAAAAATTAACGAATCAAGTAAAAATCGGTAACCATGGTTTCGCGTTTTTAATTGATGTAGATAAAAAATATGTTTCTCACCCAACGCAGAAAGGTGGAAGCGAAGCAAAAGAAAACTATGTTGATAAAATGTTTAAGCAAGAAACAGGACATTTTAATTATACAGATAAAAAACGCTTCGACAAAATCATGAGCTTTAAGACCAATTCATTAACGGGGTGGAAAATTGGAGGAATGATTGATTCTTCTGAAGTAAGCCAAAAAGCTTCACCTATTCTTAACCATACCATTCTCATTATGGCCATTGCGCTGATCATTGGGGCAATAGCTATTTATCTAATCACAAAATCTATTATCTCTCCGTTGAAAAAATTAAAACATCAGGCATTAGCGATAAGCGGCGGCGACTTAACAGACGAAATTAAGATTGAAACAAATGATGAGATTGGCGAACTTGCAGGTGCCTTCAATGAGATGTCAGAAAATCTTCGCCATTTGATTACGGAAATTAATAGCAGTGCTGGACAAGTGGCGGCTGCATCTGAGGAGCTATATGCTACAACGGAACAAACCACTCAAGCCACCAATCAGATTGCTTCTGATATACAAACAGTTGCTGAAGGAGCAGAGAGTCAAGTGATTAGTTCAGAAGAGAGCTCTTTGGCGATGGAGGAGGTTTCCCAAGGAATGCAAAGAATCGCTGAATCCTCTTCATCAGTTAGAGATTCAGCAGAGAAAACGACTGCATTATCTGAGCAAGGAAATGAATTGATCCAAAAAGCCATGCTTCAAATGGAGTCTATTAGTTTAGCAACTGAAAACACAACGGCGGCCATTTTCCAATTAATTGAACGATCTCAAGAAATCAGTAAAATCATTGAAGTCATCACAAGTATTGCTGATCAAACCAATCTGCTAGCTTTAAATGCTGCGATTGAAGCAGCTAGGGCTGGTGAGCATGGAAAGGGATTTGCTGTGGTAGCAGATGAGGTTAGAAAATTAGCGGAACAATCTCGTGACTCAGCAGCACAAATTGTTACATTAATCAATGGAATTAAAAATGATACGGAAATGGCTAATAACGAGATGCTTGGAAGTGTTAGGGAAGTAACGTCAGGGAGAAATATTATTGATCAGACAGGTGAAGCTTTTCAACAAATTACAAAGGCTATAGCCTATGTTGGTGCACAAATCCAAGAAGTATCAGCCACCTCTGAACAAATATCAGCCAATACACAACAAGTTACAGCGACAATTGAGCAACTAGCTTCCATCGCTAAGGATGCATCGGCTGGCTCACAAAATGTAGTGGCAGCTTCTGAGGAGCAATTAGCTTCCATTGAAGAAATTTCAACCTCTACCGAGTCCTTGAGCAAATTGGCACAGGATTTACAAGAATTGTTAACGAAATTTAAGATCTAAAAGATTATGTGATTAATAATATAGAAGAAAAGCATACTGGGAAATTAATTTGCTTAAATTTCCTGGTATGCTTTTTTGTATGGAGGAATTTCAACATTTAAGCCAAAAAAAGATTCAATTTTCTGAATAAAAAGGAAGAATATAACCCTTATTCAAAACGCAGGATATACACAGTTATTCCTGTGCTTTAGATATGGAAGGAACAGCCTTTTGATTCTGGAGCTATGTTCTTTTTTACCACTTTCAATTGAAAGCAAAAAGCAATTCGGGGTGACGATTAAATTTGTCCTTTCTTTAACACATACTTTCCCTAGTTCCGATAACGTGGTTGATTTTGGATACCGAATCTTGCATTAATTTGTCCTCGAATCATTTCCTTGCGTGCTGATCTTTGATCCGCTTCGTTCTTTTTTGCTGCCATTTCTTTTCGTATTTCAAAGGTCTGAACTCCATCTTCAAGCATATCTGCAATTTCCATAAGAGTTTCTATGTCGGAAAAAGAATATTTTCGATTCTTTCCATTAGACCTTTCTGGAAACACCAATTGTCTTTCTTCATAATAGCGAATTTTTCGTTCTGATAGCCCAGTTAACTCACACACCGTCCCGATTGTAATCACTTTTTTGTCTTTGTAAGAAATGTCTGCCATATTTTCACCTCACAAAAGTAAATAGTGGCCTCATTAAAAGTAATTATACATGAAATGTGCTTGAAATATAACGACCAATGTTAAAAAAACTAACATTCGAATAAAATTATCTGCATTTTTTGATTTTTAAACTTATGCAAATACCTGAAATAATGGTTTAACAGGCAGTGTTGTCATATCCTTTTATGCTAAGATTCATCAACCAAGGAGTAATATAAATAAGAAAAAGAAAATACTATGTCAGATAATCTAACATGTTTGTTGTTGTGAGATTTTCTTACCAGCTATAATAAGAACAACAAAAACATAAAAAAGAAAAGGGGCTGAAATTGAAATGGATGTTGCAGTATTAATGGATAACCTGTGGGTTATGGTTGGCGCTGTATTAGTCTTCTTAATGCTGGGTGGCTTCATTCTTCTCGAAGCTGGTTCTACAAGAATGAAAAATGCTGGTCATATTTCAGGTAAGACGATCTTGGCAGCTGGACTTGGTACATTAGTTTTTTGGGCAGTCGGTTATGGATTTATTTATGGTGATGGAAATGCATTTATAGGTTTATCTAATTTCTTTTATGGTGATGCTTCAACGGTTAAAGAGGGATTAACACCTTCTGTTGATTTCATGTTCCAAGTGATGTTCGCGTTAGTATCCTTAACGATCGCGTTTGGTGGTTTTGCTGAACGTGCGAAATTATCCGCATATGTCATATTTGCTGTTTTATTCTCCGCATTGGTTTACCCAGTTGTAGCTCATTGGATCTGGGGCGGTGGCTGGTTAGCTGAACATGGAAAGCAGGATTTCGCTGGTTCAACTGTTGTTCATTTAACAGGTGCTATGGCAGCATTAGCGGCAACGATTGTCTTAAAGCCACGGATTGGAAAATATAATAAAGATGGTTCTACCAATGATATTGCTGGTCATAACCAAGTATATACAGCATTAGGTGTTTTATTATTATGGGTTGGTTGGTTTGGATTTAATGCAGGTAGTACATTTGGTGTTACAGATGGATTCTTTGGCTATGTTGCCCTTAATACTCAATTGGCAGCAGGCGGTGGTGCAGCAGCAGCTGCATTAGTAGCTTGGTTAGTTACAGGAAAGGCAGATGTTCCGACCACTTTAAATGGTGCATTAGCTGGTTTGGTTGCAATTACCGCATCCTGTGGATTCGTAGAACCTTGGGCAGCAGTTGTTATTGGGATTGTAGGAGGATTAATCGTATTCTTTAGTGTGAAGATGTTTGATAAAGCTCGAATTGACGACCCAATTTTTGCCCTATCTGTTCACGGTACAGTCGGCGTTTGGGGTACACTTTCAAATGGATTATTCGCGATTCCTTCCCTTTCAACTGACATTGATTGGGGGCAAGCAGGATTATTCTATGGAGGCGGCTTCCATCAATTAGGTGTTCAAGTATTAGGGGTTGCAGCATCTGGTTTATATGCCTTCGTTGTATCTTTCATTATTTTAAAAGTAATGAATGCTGTGATGAAAGGTATCCGTGTTACAGAAGAAGAAGAAATCATTGGTCTTGATATTAGTGAACACGGAAGTTATGGATACCCAGAAAGCATGCCTAATAATAAAGAAAAAGCAGGTGCATAAAATGGCTGCTGCCGACCATTTAGATCGCGGTGAGCTGGAAGAACCGATAGATGATTATAAGGCTTTAAGAAAATGGCGAAATCATCGTATTCAACTAGTTTGGGATGATCCCATCGCTTTGAATCAATTTCATGATGAGCTCATTGAAGCAACTGTACAAAAAGCAATCAAAAATGTAGAAAGTGAGTTGGGGCCAGCCCCTGCTCACTTTACCTTCTTTTTGATGGGAAGTGGCGGAAGACTTGAACAGTCGATATGGAGTGACCAGGATCATGGAATAATTTTTAGCGGAAAGGAGGAAATGAAATTCTATTTTTTGCAGTTAGGAACCGAAATTTCACAAGGGCTTAGTGAGGTGGGCTATCCATTTTGTGATGGGAAGGTTATGTCCTCCAACCCGAAGTGGTGTAATTCTTTGGAGGCTTGGGAAAAGCAAATTTACGATTGGCTGGATGAGGCAAGTTGGGAATCCCTTCGTTATTTTTCTACTTTTTTTGATTCTCGTGTTCTACTAGGAAGTGAGTCCCGTTTAATAAAATTAAAAGAAGGGGCATTTAAAATATTAAAAGAAAACCCATTTTTATTAACTCGTTTGTTAGAGAATATCAGTCATATAAGGAAAGGTCTTGGAGTCCTTGGCCAGCTGTTGCCAAATACTTCTGGTAAAGAAGCGGGCAGTATCAATATGAAGGAAGTGGTCCTTTTTCCTTATGTTAACTCACTCCGATTGCTTTCGCTGAAAGAGGAAATTTTAGCACCATCTACTTTAGAACGTTTTCGATTTTTACCTGAAAGTTATTATCACATAAAAGATTATCAATCAAGTTTTGAAAAACTTTTACGCTTGCGTCTTTATCATAAAAAAAAGGCAGAAAACTATGAGAATGTTCATTTCTTAAATATTCACTCTTTATCAAAATCAGAAAAATTAGAGATAAAAGAAATCATGAAAAATGGCTATAAGCTTTTTGAGGAAACGAAGGAAATTATCCAAAAAGGGTGTTCTTCATGGACATGAGTCAGATGATTCATTTTGTTAAACAACTATCTGGAAGACTAAATCCGAGTATGTATACATCTGTGGCTAACCAAACGGATGCGGCAAGTATTGCTTTTTTAAGACAGCTTCAAAAAGAAATAAGAAAAGAAGATGTCTTGCAAGTCCCTTTTTCACAATTAAAGGTGATTGTCTTTGATTTAGAAACGACGGGTTTTTATCCACAAAATGGAGATAAGATTTTATCCATCGGTGCAGTGAAGTTGGTTGGAGATCAAGTAATGGAGCAGGAGACTTTTTACTCATTAATCAATTCATCTGAACCCATTTCCGAAGAGATCAAGGATTTAACAGGAATTTGTGAATCGGAACTTAAAGAAGCTCCACCGTTAGAACAGGTATTAAGGGATTTCTATCAATTTATTGAAAGCCGCCCTCTCGTTGCCCACCATGCGAATCACGAAAAAAGCTTTATGCAAAATGTCACATGGAAAACATTAAAAATGAATTTTCAGCATCGTCTAATGGATACTTCCTTTTTAACAAAGGTCGTAGAGCCGGAAAAAAAGCTTATTACTTTAGATGAATGCTGTCAACACTTTGGTATTTCCATCGATCAGAGACATCACGCTCTATATGATGCAATTGGAACAGCAAAACTATGGGCGAAGGGAGTTCAGTTAATTCAGGAACAAGGGTTTAAGAATCTGTCGGATGTGTATAATTATTTGGCGAAAATCCGGTGAAATATGGTGCAGTGTCAGAGGCTGTACCTTTTTTATGGTGAATAACTATTTTTTTCGAAATACGGTTAAACTCATATTTTATTAACCTTATGATAAGAATTGTGAATTTTTTAGAGTTGAACAATGAAATTTAAAGTGTGGTTATGATAAAACACTTCAATATGATCATTAAATTCGTTATTTATCTGTTCTTTCTCCATGTTTTGACTTCTATCAAGTTTTTCCCGATGGTATTAGCATTCATCCTGATGCAATATTGACAATAATGTTTGTTTTAACTACGATGGACACAAAAGGCGATGAAGCTTTATTGTGTAAAATTGCATTAGAAAGGTGAATCATGATTAATACGATTTTTTTATTTATTTTAGCTGGTCTTGCCGAAATAGGGGGAGGCTATTTGGTGTGGCTGTGGTTACGTGAAGATCAGCCATACTGGTACGGAATTCTAGGTTCTCTTGTTTTAATTATTTATGGAATTATTCCAACCTTGCAAAAATTCCCTTCTTTTGGCAGAGTATATGCAGCCTATGGTGGGGTATTTATTATTCTTTCAGTTTTATGGGGTTGGGGTGTGGATCGAAAGACACCAGATACATATGATTGGATTGGAGCGTTGATATGTCTTTTGGGAGTATCTATTATGCTCTTTGCACCAAGGAATTAAATAATAGTTTGAAAAGGGCAGCTTTACATGCTTGCTCTTTTTTCTTTGATAAGTGCCCATTTGTAGCATAGTTTTCTTCTCGATGCAGCAAGATAAAACCATGGATTTTAGAAAAAAGAGGGTGGTTTTATCTTAAAGTCTTCGAAAACAGGAGTCAATTTGCCAAAAGGGGAACAGCCAGAAAAGGATCATCCAGGTGGGTTGAATGCTTTTAGCCTTGCAGGACTTGGAATTGGTGGTGTGATTGGAGCGGGCTTTTTTCTTGGCTCCGGCTTAGCGGTGCGTGAGGCAGGTCCTGCTGTTGTCCTTTCTTTTTTATTTGGTGGTTTTATCATGATGCAGGTTCTAGGAGCCATGACTAGCATTAATGTGAATCGTCTGGAGCGGGGGTCATTTCGGGTTTATATCGAGCAATTTCTCGGTAGTTATGCAGGATTTTTGGTTGGCTGGGCTGTATTTATTTCAAGCGTACTTGGGATTGGCTCAGAGGCCATTGCGATGGGGATATTTGTTCATCTATGGTTTCCGCATTTTTCGCTTTCTATCTTATCTATTGCTTTTTCAATCGTTATCATTTTCATTAATGCAATGAATATGAAAAATTTTGGACGTATTGAATTCGGGATGGCGGCAGTAAAGGCATTAGCCATTTTGTTATTTATTTTTTTGGGAGGATATGCGTTTTTAACCCGAACGGGAGATATTCCCTCTCAATCTATTTCTAGTGTTGCTGACTTTTTTCCTATGGGATTTTCGGGTCTGCTTCAGTCAATGCTTGTGGTTATTTTTTCTTATTCGGGAATCAGTGCTGTCGCTATGGCAACGAATGAGGTTTCAAATCCAAAATTGGAAGTCCCAAGGGCAACAAGGTACATGTCATTTGGATCGATTAGTTTGTACATTTTTTCGATGTTCGTTTTGGTTTTGCTCTCACCTTGGAATACGGTGTCAACAAAAAAATCTCCTTTTGTCCATGCTTTTGATGTGATTGGGATGGATTGGGCAGCAACAGGCTTAAATGTTATCATTTTGCTAGCAGCCTTTTCTGTCATGGCAGCTAGTTATTTTGCATCTATTCAATTACTTGTCTCCCTTTCCGTTGCTAAAAAAGGGCCTCATTTATTTCTGCAACATTCTACCAGAGGGTTTTATCGAAATGCGTGGTTGGCTGTGGCCATCGGAGTTTTATTGGTAGTGGGGATGTCCTTTTTACTCCCTTCGAATTTGTATAATTATTTAGTATCTGCCTCATCCTATTTTACATTTTTAAATTGGACATTGAATGTGATTACGTTTTTAATATGGAAGAAAAAGCGTGAGAAAACGGAAACCTATGAATCAAAATTGATCTGGGGAACTCCAGGGGCATATAGCACACTTTTCGTTATTCTAGTCCTTTTTATTATGAGTCTTAAAGTTCATGATTTTCGGATGGGCTTTTATGCTGCCTTTGGATTTATATGTGTGATTACCGTTGCTTTCGGCTTTTGGCGGCGTAAACATTTAAATAATAGCGATTTGACAAGCAATGGGTGAAAGTGATTAAATGAAATTAACAATAGATGGAAGGATGAAGGGTCTATGATTTTCTAATCTTACTTTCCAAATGATCGATTATGAATGAAATTCAAATGGCTATTTTTGTTGTTTGGATTGTTTTCGATTCATTTTTTGAAGTAGGATTAGCATGGACTTTTTTAGATTTGAGTAAGGAAATACCCAAGTTTGGGCATTTTCTGTCTTTATTCATGCGCAAAACTCCTGCTTCAGCAATGAAGGCAGGAGTTTTTTTACATGAAGGAGGAATTAGGAATATGACCTATCGAATAAAAATTCGTATCCGTCCTTTATTGTATTAGGAAATGACGGAGTGATGTGGTTTACGGAAAATCAAAATAATGCAATCGGAAGAATAACCTCTTCAGGGCAGATAAGGGAATATTCGCTGCCAACTGTAGCTTCAGGACCTGTTGGATTGACCAATGGACCTGATGGCGCACTTTGGTTCCTCGAGATAATCGGGAATAAAATCGGCCATATAAAAGGGCACCGTTTTCTCAAAATTAAGGTTTAGGAGCAGCATTTTAATCTCATATCGTTACATCTGTCCAGACTTGAATGCTTTTAAATTCATTCAAGCTGTCTGAATGGGCTCTTTATTCGGACTTAATGGTCTTGGAATTTATTCAAAAAGAGGCGAGAACCTAAATATTCGTGAAAAAAGAATTTTATTCGCGAAACTTCAAGGTTTATTCGCGATTTTTAAAATTTATTCGCGAAAACAGTCATTTTATTCGCGAACGCCTTTTTTATTCGGAATTTCAAAAAAATATTCGCGATATCCATGAAATGCTCGCGGAAAAATTGGGTTATTCGCGAAATGATAAAAATATTCGCGAAAATGAGGCATTATTTTTTCAAGTAGACTCTTGATTCCGTTACAAATGCCGTTACTTCATCTAGAGATGTCTCAAACTAAACAACAAAGTTTACGAAAAGATCCTTAAGGGAAAATCAATTTAAATAAGAACATAATTTGGGGGAATCCATTTGGAAATCATACAATCTTTTAACAAAGTAAATTCAGAAACAATGAAACAAATCAGGGAATTAGAAGTTGTTTGTAAGACTTTTGATCATCTTCATGGCACAATCACACTTAATTCACCTTTAAACTTTGATTCTAGTATGAAGAATGTTTTCCTACTATATAATGAACAAAATCAGATGGTTAGCGCCCTTTCTGTTTTTATGCCGACTAAACAAGAAGCGGAGATATCTGGGTATACTTTACCTGAATTTAGACAAAGAGGATATTTTCAAAGATTACTAAAGGAGGCTCTGACTGAGTTAAGAAAATATAGCCCAATAGATCTTTTGTTCATTTGTGAGCCCCAATCCTCCAGCGGAAAAGAAGTAATCAAAAAGAATAGAGCTTATTTGGATTTTACTGAATATACGATGCGATTTAATGGTTTAATCAAGGATTTTCCACGGCGTCATGGTATGGAAATGAAGTTACTTCAGGCAAAAGATGAGGATTTGGAGTCTATCATTGCGGTTAGTCAGCAAGCTTTCCATGAGGAGTATGAAGATGCAAAAAGTATGATATCGAAAACACTTGATTCAGAGAATCGGACTCAATATTTTGCTACTTATCATGATCAAGTGATTGGGATTGGGTCCGTTCTTTTCAAGGAGAATGAGGCAGTAGTTTTTGGCCTAGGGATATCAGAATTGGAACAAGGAAAAGGCTTTGGTAAGGAATTATTGCTTTTGATTCTAAATGAAATTTACAATCGCGGTGTACAAAATATTTCCTTAGAAGTGAATAGCAGAAATCATCGCGCATTTTCCTTATATTCAAAATTCGGATTTGATGTTGTTTCTTCTTTTGATTATTATCGGAAAACAATTTGATTCATTTTACTTTAGTTAGAGAATAGAGATGTATTTCATTTTGAAAAAAAGGGATCACGTTTCATCAGAACGGAATCCCTTTTTTTATATGTAAAATTAATATTCCACCTTTACTCGTTTTCCTTTTTTTGATGATTGGCGGATGGCGTCTAGAACTTTTTGTGTATCCCTTCCATTTTCAAAGTCCGCTAGTAGGCAATGTTGATTTCCGGATGTTAATGATTCGTATAATGCATTTAACATTCGCTGAAATCCATTATAATAACGGGCAGCATAGGCTGGAATTGTCGAAGGAACTGTAAGATCTTCTGCTAAGTCGATTTCTTCCAATGGTTCATCTTCATAGGAAAAAAAGACCTGGGAGTCATTTAACATGATCAAAGTTCCTTCCTTTGCAAAGATCTCCAAACTCCAATTATTTTTAATTTTTCGGGCTGCAGAAATAAGTTCCATGGTAACTGTTGCTCCATTTTCTAATGTACCGATTACCTGGAAGGCATCATCAGCTGTTCGAAATTCCGAATTTCCATGTTTGTCTATTTGAACAGGAATATGAATGGGTAAATTTGCGAAAACCTCTTGGAAATGGCTATTGAACCACCAGTGAAGCGAATCAATCATATGAGAACCAATCGCACCAAGCATTCCTCCTCCAGTTTCTTTTTGACCAAGCCATCCACGTTGAGTGGATACAAGGGATGAATAATTGGAAAAGGTGCCGGAATAGCGGATATGGAAAATGGGTCCTAAGATTCCACTGTTGAGAATTTCTTTGACTTTAGTTCGCGCAGGAAGGAAACGAAATTCGTGATTGATGAATCCGAATGTTTGCACTTTGTTCTGTTCTGCAATCATTTCCTCTGTTTCTGCTAAACATTGGGCCATAGGTTTTTCACATAAAATATGAGTTCCATATTTTAATGCTTCTATAACCATTTCGTGATGCAAATGAACAGCTGAAGCAACCACAATTAAATCGAGATCCTCTACCATGAGCATAAGACGCCAGTCTGTATAAACATTTTCAATCCCACTGATTCTTTTTATATCTGTCATATCCCTCCTTGTGACACTGGCAATGGCGACCACTTCAAAACCATCGTGGAAGCGCATGATAGGAGCGTGAACCTTTGCTCCAAAACCAGTACCAATTATTCCAACTCTAATTTTCTGCATGAAACTCATCTCCTATTTTGTTCGTGTTTCTTTATTCATCGTTAAAAGTTGAATGAAAACATGATAGGTACCTGTCAATATGGGAATAATCCTAAAGAGTTGTCTTTAGGGAATTCAATCTATTTTTACTTTAGCATGCAATCTTATTGAAGTTGAATCGTAAAATTTCAGTATTTTCCGAAATTATTATTGCGGTGTGGGAATTAATTTTGTGGTCATTCCTATTTTTGGTGGATGTGTGTCGGGGGACTGGTTCGAAAAATTAAAGGCTACTGAAGGCAAATCCTGTATTTTCTCTTTCCTTTGCTTTTTTAATCGTTATTATATATAATAATTGTCTCGACAATTATTAATAAAGATATGTAATGGAGTTGAACAAATGAGTTGCAATCATTCTTTAGGATTTATCGTAAGTTTGACGAGTTTAAAGATGAAGAATAATTTGGCGAGAGAATTGGAGCCTTTTCATGTTACTCCTGATCAATGGGCTTTATTGCAGCGATTGTGGGAGCAGGATGGAATCACTCAGAAAGAATTGGCAGATAAATGTTTTAAAGATCAACCGACAACAACAAGGATTTTGAACAAACTAGAAGGTAAGGGGTTGATTAAGCGACTTGCGGATCAAAATGATCGAAGGGCATTTTTGATTTATTTGACGAGTGAAGGAAGAAGAATGAAAGATCCATTAAAAGTTTCAGTACAAAGGGCTTTGGAAAAAGCCTTATCTGGGTTTTCAGAATCAGAAAAGACGGAGCTTAGAGGTTTATTAAGTAGAATTATCAATAATTTAAGTGATTGAAAGGGGGAGCCAAATGTTTAACAATATAAAGAATGCACCTAATTACCGTTGGTATGTGCTAGCAACGGTTTCAGTAGGAACATTTATGGCAACCTTGGATAGCAGTATTGTAAACGTAGCATTACCAACCATTTCGGGAGATCTTCATACGAAATTATCAACCATCCAATGGGTGGTAACTTCTTATTTATTAACGATTTCTAGTTTGCTTCCTGTTTTTGGGCGAACAGCAGACATGCTTGGCCGCAAACGAGTTTACTCAATTGGATTTTTAATTTTTACCCTTGGATCTATTCTTTGCGGGCTTGCAGAAAATATTTGGTTTTTAGTAGGGACACGGGTCATCCAAGCGATTGGAGCCTCTATGTTAATGTCTAATAGCTCTGCCATTATTACCTCCATTTTCCCACCGAAGGAACGGGGAAGAGCTCTTGGATTAACGGGAACGGTAGTAGCAATTGGCAGCTTAACCGGCCCTGCGATTGGCGGATTGCTTATCGGCTTCATAAATTGGCGTGCTATATTTTATATTAACTTACCAATTGGAATTATCGGTTATTTTGTTGCTCGCTGGATATTACCGAATGATGAACGAAAAAGAGAAAAGGAAACCTTTGATTTTATTGGGGCTTTAGCTTTTACAGCTGGAATGATTTTCTTTTTACTTGGCATCAATAATGGGGAAGATTGGGGCTGGGGTAGTATTCCTGTTCTGACCAGTCTTGTCATAGGTGTTGGATTACTACTTCTTTTTGTCATGACGGAGCGAAGGGTAAAGCATCCTCTTATTGAATTATCCTTATTTCGTAATCGTCCATTTTTAATGGGGAACTTATCAGGATGGTTATCTTTTACAGCCATGTTTGCCAACAATATGCTTTTACCGTTTTATTTTCAACATATCCTGAATTACAGTCCGACCCAAGTAGGCCTTTTGATGACAATATTCCCAATTACGATGGCATTTGTGGCTCCTGTGAGTGGTCATGCTTCCGATAAATACGGACCTATCGCTTTAACAACGGGTGGATTGCTTATTACGGCGTTAGGTTTATTTTATTATTCCATGCTATCTGCTTCTGCCCATTTTTATCAAGTTATTCCTGGAGCAATCCTCATTGGTTTAGGGTCAGGGATGTTTCAATCACCTAATAACAGCAGTGTCATGAGTTCTGTGCCGAAGCAAAAGCTTGGAATTGCCGGGGGAATTAATAGCTTAGTAAGAAATCTAGGAATGGTGACAGGGATTGCTTTTTCGGTTTCTTTATTTGATGCTTTGGGCGGGGTTACCAATCCGAAGCCCAGTCAGACTGATGCATTTATGTCTGCGTATCATATTGTCATGCTCGTGGCGATGTCCATCGCTCTTGTTGGGGCATTTATTTCCTTTAATCGGAGAGGCTATGCCAAAGCAACATCCTATGAATCCCAAAAATAATATTTGTGTTTTTGTTTAAGGTTTTTCCTTGCATAATCCTCTTCTCTCTAGGAAAAAGTACTCTGGAAGGTGTCCGTAAATTTGGATGATGAAAGGAGGAGCTTCTTGGAGGGAAGGAAAGAGAAATACAGAAAAAGGTCTATAACTAGAGTTATAGCTATTGTTATTATTGCGGTTATTTTTGTTCCATTACTTTATTCCGGTATTTATCTCAGTGCCTTTTGGGATCCATATGGACATTTTGATCGAGTACCTGTTGCCTTTGTGAATTTGGATAAACAGGTAGTAAAAGATGGAAAAACCTATCATGTAGGCCAGGATCTTCAAAATAATTTAAAAGACGATAAGCAGATTGGCTGGCACTTTGTTAGTTATGATGAAGGCAAAAAAGGAATTAGAGGAACAGCCTACTACGCCTTGATTATTATTCCATCTGATTTTTCACAAAAAATTGCTGAATCAAGCAGTGGAAAAATCCAACAACCGACGATTATTTATGAAGGAAATAAGGGGAAAAACTATGTTTTCGCACAGGTTTCTGAAAGAGCAGCAGAAAATATAAAATCAGAAATATCCTCCATCATTCAAGAGGAAACAACCAGAGCACTAGCTAAAAGCTTGTTTGATGTAAGAGATTCACTTAAGACGGCAGGAGACGGTGCAAAGAAACTATACGATGGAACAATAGCCTTATCAAAGGGCTCCGAATCCCTTTCAACTGGATTAAAAGCTGCTGCAAGTGGATCAAATCAGCTTCAAGCAGGCTTAAAGTCTGCAGCAACAGGTCAGACGGATATTAAGAACGAAATCGACTCATTGGTAAACGGCCTTCAGCAATTTAAGAATGGCTTCACGCAAAATACAGAAAATATTTCAGCTCTATCTGCTGGAGCAAGCTCAGTATCAGCAGGACTACAAGAGATCACTTCAAAGACAGAAGGCGCTAATCTTTCAACGGGGTTAACTACTACTGCTGATAGCATTGCTCAAATAAAAGGAGCAATCAGCCAAGTATCTTCGATTTTGACTACTTCTACTGATCAAGAAAGTATCGAACAGGCAAGAGGAATATTAACTCAACTGGTTGCCAATATAAATAGCGAAAATCTCGAAGATAAATTAAGATCATCTGCTATCGATGCCGGTGAACTCACCGCTAATCTAAAAAAATTAAATAGCGGATCGAAGCAGGTATCTGATGGGACAAAGGCATTAACTGCCGGTTTGGCTGCGACCCAAAGTCAAGCTGCTTCAGGAGTAAATAAATTGCTTGGCGGAGCAACACAATTACAAAAAGGAAGCAGGGATTTACAAAAGGGTTTAAATACAGCTGTTCAAAAAAATGGAGAGTTAACGTCAGGTTTAACTCAGCTACGTGCTGGTGCAGAGAAACTTGATAACGGAATCGATAAGGTAAGTCTGGGTGCTTTTGATTTGCAGGGTGGTTTAATGAATGGCTATAAGAAATTAAACGATAGCTTAACCTTTACCGTCCAAGATATCTCAAACTATATAAAAAATCCTCTAAGAATGAAGGATGAGACCATTAATAAGGTGAAATATTATGGGGAAGGTCTTGCTCCCTATTTTATCTCGTTATCCTTATGGCTTGGAACCATGTTCATGAATTTAATCGTTTCGTTAATCAAACTTTCCAATACCGTTCAATCAAAGTTTCTTAAGACTTATACAGGTACTTTTATTTCAGGTTCTATTTTAGTCATTTTGCAAGCCATTATATTAAGCCTAATTCTTGTTGAGGGTTTAGGTTTGGAACCCGTAAATTTACCTTTATTTTATCTTGGAAATATGTTTGTATCGGTTGTTTTCTTCAGTATCATGTATGGAATTACCTATGCGATTGGCTTAATTGGAACGCCCATTGTGTTTGTGCTATTTATCCTGCAGCTCGCTTCTTCAGGAGGAACGTTTCCAATCGAAACATCCCCAAAATTTTTTCGCGCCATCTCGCCTTATTTTCCAATGACCTATACGGTGGAAGGACTGCGAATGATTATAAGTGGAATAAATTCTTCAAGATTACTGACAATCTCAACCATTCTCCTTGGATTTTTGCTTCTCTTTTATGCTGGAGGTTTTGTGTTTAACCGAGTATTTAAAGGATTCAAAAATCTTAAGGCAGAGCCAGATTAAACGTCTACGGGTTCGGTTTTGAAGTTGAAAATGAAACTACACCCTATTTCACAAAAAAAGATAAAGGTATTACCATTAAATTAGCATTAGAAAAAGCAATGGGAAATTAATTCTATTGCTTTTTTTGTAGCAATAATAATTAACCTTTGTCCACTTTGGCTAAATGACAGTGAAGTGAAAACTTAAATGCTTAAAGAATTATCCAATACCTTTTTACAATATTTCCATCTTCCTCGATAAAGTCAGTATCTGAAATTCCACCATTGTTCAATATTGTTTTTTTCGAACCTGTGTTATCCTCATCACAAACAACAAGAACTTTTAATATACTTAATTCTCTTGCTTTTTCCAAAGATAATGATAAAAGTTTTGTTGCATATCCTTTTCGTCTCTCAGACGGACGAATGCCATAACCAATATGTCCCCCACAATTAAATAACTTGTCAGTTAATCGATGTCGGATATTAACAGCACCAATTACTCTTTTATCTTCATTTACTAACCAAAAGGTGGAGTCTGGTACCCAATTTGAAGGGATATTTTTCCCTTGTTCGGAATCAAGTAAGGATATAACCATTTCTTGAAAATTTGAAGGGTCTTTACTTATAACCCAAGGTACCATATCCTCCCCACTTTCTTTCCATTCTTGATAAAAAAAAAGATATTCAGATTCATATTCCATCGAAGGTCGAATTAAAAATAATTGTTTCAATAGAATTCACCAACTTAAAAATTATAATTCGTTTTGACAGTATAGATTTCCTTTTTTATCCTTATATATTAATAAATAAAGGGAGTCCAATTTATATGCGGATTGGACTCCTAATTGGATCGCTAATTTATTTTACAACCTTAAAACTGAATCCCATTATGAAAACCATCCCTTTTTAATGTTATTTAACTCTTTTCTTATTTCTCCAAAATACTATTGTGAGTATAAGCAAGAGAATGGGTATAAAACCAATTAACTTTAATCCGTTTTCCGCACCTAGAAAGTAAAAAGAGACTGGCAGAAAGGTCACAAAACTGATAAACATTGAAACCCAAGACCGATTATATAATCCAAATAGAAAAGCAATTATCGAAACACCGAAGGAGACCTGCCAAAGGAAAACAATCCAATTGAATGTAACCAACGCTCCTCACCCCTTTTATGTTTAATATTATAATTTTAACATATATTTCCACAGACCTTTGGATATATTTCTGAGATAAAAAATGTCAAGGAGCTATTTTAGCATACTTTTAGAACATATCCCTTAAATGGGGTTCTCCATTATCATGTTAATACTCATTATCATGATTACTTCCATTATTAAATGGATTCAGCTTTCTAGGATTCCACAAGATATCCTTTCGGAACGTTCCAGAGCAGAGGCTTCATAAACCGTAAGATGGAAGGAAAAAAATATTAAATTGAATTATAATTGGGTCATTCCCTTTTCATAATAAAAAGGGGAGTAACTCTTTTTTTGCTGAAGGAAATTTTATAGAGAGCGGGTGACCGAATGGACACAATCAATCATTTCACAGATAAAGCCAATTTATATACGAAATATCGTCCGAGCTATCCAAAGGAATGCATCGATGATTTACTTTCTAAGAGTCATGCTACAGGAAATTGTCTTGTCGCGGATATTGGTTCAGGAACAGGAATATTTAGTCACCTTCTTTTGGCGAGGGGATTGAAGGTAATGGCAGTTGAGCCTAATGCAGATATGCGAAAAGAGGCAGAGCAATCCTTAAGCCAATTTGAAGGTTTTCACTCAGTTGGAGGGAAGGCTGAGGATACAAAGTTAGGGGATAGCAGTATCGATTTGGTAACAGTTGCTCAAGCCTTTCACTGGTTTGATAAGGAGAAATTCAAGCAAGAATGTCAGCGAATCTTAAAGCCAGCTCGTAAGGTGGCGCTAGTATGGAATAGTCGGGATTTATCAAACGAAATTATAAAAGAAAATGAGGAAATATGTAGAAGACTTTGTCCTGATTTTAGCGGTTTTAGTGGTGGTATTGCGGGAACACCAGGGGTATTCGCTCAGTTTTTTAAGGATGGCAAATATGAATTTCAGTCTTATCCCAATCATTTTGAGTTAGATTATCAAGGGTTTTTGGGAAGAAACTTGTCAGCTTCCTATTCACCTAAAAAAGATGACAAACAGTTTGTCCCATTTGTTGAGGCTTTATCCGATCTCTTTGTAAAATATAACCATAATGGAATCATCCTATATCCTAATACAACGATAACCTACTTGGGAAATGTGTAGAGGTGCCTAGCACCGCCCAAAGAATCTTTCAACATAAACCGGGTAGTGCTAGGCAGTTTCTTCAAGTTTCTACGTAGTCTAGCCGATTGCTTTTGAGGGACCATCCGGTTTTTAGTCCGATAATGAACCAAACTAAGGCAAGTCCTCCAATAGCAAATATGGAATCTCCAATAATTCGTAGCCAGACGAATAGGTGGACGATATCCTGAGACATAAAGGTAGCAGATCTTGCATACCACATTCCATGCTGCACACTGGCCCAAGTCTGCATGAGACCAATTGGTAATAGACTGATGAGAATCATCAGAGAAAGGCCAATATTAATGGCCCAAAAGGCAAATTTTAAGGAACCCGTCTTCCATTCGCGTTTTACAGTTAAGCCGCGTAGGCAGAAGAGCATTAAGCCAATTCCAAGCATGCCGTAGACACCGAATAAGGCCGCATGACCATGAACAGGTGTAGTGTTAAGTCCTTGCATATAATATAAGGCGATTGGCGGATTAATAAAGAATCCAAATAAACCCGCACCAACTAAATTCCAAAAGGCGACACTAATAAAGAAGTAAATGGGCCATTTATAGGCACTTACCCACGGGCGAGCTCGACTTCGAGTTAAATTCTCATAAGCTTCAAAGCCGATTAAGACGAGCGGAACGACTTCTAGGGCACTGAAGGTTGCACCAAAGGCAATAACTCCTGTAGGTGTTCCGCTAAAATATAAGTGGTGGAATGTACCGATAATTCCTCCAAATAAAAAGATAACCGTTGAGAAGAGGACCGAAGTGGTGGCAGTTCGGATTCCGAGTAGCCCCATTCTTGTAAATAGGAAAGCCATGACGACGGTAGCAAAAACTTCGAAGAATCCCTCTACCCAAAGGTGAACGACCCACCAACGCCAATACTCTGCAATCGCTAAATTGCTGTGCTGTCCCCACAATAATGCTGGAATATAGAAAACTGGAATCGCAGTAGACGCAATTAAAAATAAAGCAAGCAGATGACGGCTTTCCTTTAAATTCTTAAACGCTGGCCAAATAGCTCTTACCATGAGGAATAGCCATAAGAATAATCCAACTGTTAGGAATAATTGCCAAAACCGACCTGTGTCCGTATATTCATAGCCTTGATGCCCAAACCAGAAGTTAGATACATGGCCAAGCCGCTGTTGAACAGCAAACCATTGTCCAATCATGGATCCTGCTACGATGATGATTAAGCATACAAAGAGAAAGTTGACTCCAAAGCGTTGAAATTTTGGTTCATGTCCAGAAACGGCAGGAGCGATGAATAAGCCGGTTGCTAGCCAAGCGGTGGCAATCCACAAAATTCCTAATTGTGTATGCCAGGATCTAGTTAACGAATATGGAATCCATTTATCAATCGGAATGCCATAAAAGCCACTTCCTTCTACTTGATAATGGCCAGTGATGGCTCCAAGTAAAAGCTGAACAAGCCAAAGAGCCGCAACAACCCAAAAATATTTTTGCGTCGCTTTCATAGAGGGAGTAGCTGAAAGGGCTAGTAATGGATCATGTTTTGGAGAATCTTCTTCTCCCTCATGTCCCTTTTGGGAGGCGTAATACCATGCCAATGCGCCAATACCCGCAAGTAGCAAGACGAAGCTGATAACAGACCAAACCAGCATTTCCCCAGTGGCCTTATTGTCAATTAAATTCTCATTTGGCCAGTTATTTGTATAGGTCACATCATCACCGGGACGATTTGTTTCGGTCGCCCAAGTGGTCCACCAAATATAGCTAATAAATGCACGAAGACGATCAGGGTCTTTAATGACATTCTTTGGCATCGCATAGGTTTCGCGAAGCTTATCAAGCCTTGGATCGTCTGTAAATAAAGACATATAATGTTGGCTTACATTCGCTATGGCCTGTGCTCTTATTGGGGATATGGAAATTTCTTCTGTATCCTTATTGTAAGTATTAGGCCTAATTTCATTTTTTAGTCTTTCACGAAGGGCAGCCTTTCTCTCATTATTTAAATTTGAATAGTTTTTGCCATAGTCTTTTTTTGACCAGATGTTTAATAGCCATATTGACTCACGATGTAGCCAATCAGCGTTCCAGTCCGGAGCCACATAGGCGCCATGTCCCCAAATACTTCCAAGTTCTTGTCCACCAATGGATTGCCATACATTTTGCCCATCCTCAATCTGTTTCTTTGTATAGAGGACTGTTCCATCAGTTGAAATGACCCGATCCGGTATTGGGGGCATGGATTGATAAAGACGTCCACCATAATATCCGAGAATTGCGAATGAAGCGATAAATACGATTGCTAGGCTAATCCACAGCCTTGTATAACGCATAGGTACACCTCCGGGTTTATATCTAGTTATCAAGTGGAATCTGTTTCCATTTAATAGCGTAATCATATATTCCCCGTGTATTTAAAAAAAATGCATAGAATTTGAAGGGCCGGTTATCGAAGTCTTACCGATTTACATATTTTTTAGATGAAGGTAATGTCCAATCCCATCTAGGATTCTAGCAAGCCAAAAGACAAACTCATCTTCTATGTAGGTATTTTCAAGACACCTGATTGATACAAGATATTTTGATCATAAGAAAATTTACAAACTTTTGCATAAATTCAGTCAACGTCTTAGTGCTTTCATGTGTTAAAATATTGATAATTAAATCATCACAATGTATTTGTTATTTAAACCGCAGCTAAAGCGGAAAAAGGCAAATACATAGTTTATTAAAGATAGGAGCATACGGCGATGAAGGAATTGGAGATTGCAATAACATTAAGCACAGACAAGAAAGAGAAGCCTTCTTCTGATGGTCTGGAGTTTGGAAAACATTTTACCGACCATATGTTTATATGGGATTATACTGAAGGAATCGGCTGGAGCGATCCAAGGATTGTCCCCTATCAAAGAATTGAGTTGGATCCTGCTGCTACTGTTTTTCATTATGGTCAAACCGTATTTGAGGGATTAAAGGCTTATGTTACAAAGGATGAGCAGGTGTTATTATTTAGACCAGATCAAAATATGAAAAGAATGAACAAATCAAATAATCGACTTTGTATGCCAGCGATTGATGAAGAGTTAGCATTAAGTGCACTTAAACAACTTATTGCCATTGATCGTGATTGGATTCCAACCGCAGAGGGAACATCCCTTTACATTCGTCCATTTATGATTGCCACTGAGCCATATTTAGGGGTTGCGCCATCTAAAAAATATACCTTTATGATCATACTTTCACCAGTTGGGGCCTATTATAAAGAAGGCATTAATCCAGTTAAAATCGCTGTTGAAAGTGAATATGTCCGTGCAGTTGCTGGGGGAACGGGTGATGCCAAAACCGCTGGAAACTATGCTGCAAGCTTAAAGGCTTCAGAAATTGCAAGCCAGCATGGTTATTCGCAAGTTTTATGGCTCGATGGAAAAGAAAATCAATATATTGAAGAGGTTGGGAGCATGAATATCTTCTTCAAAATAAACGGGGAAGTCGTAACACCATCCTTAAATGGAAGTATACTTGAAGGAATTACAAGAAAATCAATCATTGAATTATTAAAATATTGGAATGTTCCAGTATCTGAAAGAAAAATCTCAATCCAAGAGATTGAGCAATATTATCGCGATGGGCAATTAGAGGAGGCATTTGGAACAGGGACCGCCGCAGTCATTTCTCCTGTTGGCGAGCTCTTCTGGAAAAATGAAAGGCTCCTAATCAACAACGGAGAGATTGGTGCGTTATCGCAGAAGCTTTATGATACTTTGACCGGGATTCAAACAGGTACTAAACCTGATCCGTTTGGCTGGACACTTAAATTATAATAATATGTGAAAGAAATAATAAAAGCAGATTCATAAATGCCGCGAATCTGCTTTTAATACTTTTACTTATAAGATTTTTTATTATAAAGGATAGGAGGAAAACGTATTGAAAACGGTATCAATTATTGGATTAGGAGCATTGGGAATTTTATTTGGGCATCATTTATCAAAGAGAATGCCAAAAGCAGATTTACGAATTATTGCTGATCAAAATCGTATTCAAAAATATCAACGTGAAAAAATTTTTTGCAATGGAGAAGAATGTTCGTTTCAATATGTGACACCGGAGGACCAATGTGAACCTGCTGATTTACTGATTTTTACCGTTAAATTTAATGGATTGGAAGAGGCAATTCAATCAGCTAAGCATCATGTAGGAGAAAACACTATTATCCTATCCGCACTGAATGGCATCACGAGTGAAGCTATTATTGGAGAAGCATATGGGATGGATAAAATCCTCTACTGTGTCGCTCAAGGGATGGATGCGGTAAAGGAGAGAAACCAATTAATCTATCACCACATGGGAATGCTTTGCTTTGGAGATCAGCAACCAGGGGAAATCTCGCAAAAAGCAAAAGAGGTTGCTGACTTTTTTGCTAGAATGGAAGTTCCTTATGAACTAGATAAGAATATGAATACAAGGCAATGGGGAAAGTTTATGCTAAATGTTGGTGTCAATCAAACCGTTGCTGTTTATCAAAGTAACTATGGAATTGTCCAAAGAGATGGCGAAGCAAGAACTGCGATGATTTCCGCTATGAAGGAGGTGATTCTTCTATCAGAAAAGGAAGGAATCCATTTAAGTGAACGGGATCTGCAATATTGGCTAAAGGTTCTTTCCACTTTAAGTGCTGACGGAAAACCGTCAATGGCTCAAGATATAGAGGCGAAACGTTTCAGTGAGGTTGAATTATTTTCGGGGGCTGTACTTGAATTGGGAAGAAAGCATGGAATTCCAACGCCAACCAATCAGATGCTTTATGAGAGAATCAAAGAAATTGAAAGCCATTTTTAGCTTGTTTAATGTCATATTTCATAAAAATAACTATGCAAGGGAAAAATGTTAAGGTTTTATTTTTTGACAATGGGTCTTAGCATTTTTTTATTGCCGCTATACACCAAATCGTTTGAAGCAAGTCCAAGGACAGATTCCCATGTGATTCCGATACCTGGGGCAAAGAATGTGAACAAGCAGTGGATAATATAAGGGCATTCGATTTTAAATTGACGGACGTTGAATATATAAGAGAATTTGTTGGGTGGAGGAACAAATAGAATAGAAAAAGCGATAGTGGTGGGGTGCTAGAGTCATGTACCCGGCCACTATCGCTGTACTCATTTGACGGATTGACTCTGAAAAGTTATTTCATCACGGAAGGACCAACAAGTGTTTCAGGATTCTTATCGAGTCCTAATAAGCAAAGATTGGCATAACCAATTCCATTTCTATATTTAAAAAATAAGGTTCTTAAATTCCGAAAGTTAGGATCTTCTTTTAATTTTTTTAATTCCCTCTTATATACGCGAAGTACAGAATGATAAACATAATGTGGTGAACATTCGCTAGGATCCTCATCCATTAAGAGGCGACCCATGTAATAATACTTAAATTCAAGTGCACGTGTGAGATTAACCATATCAGTAAATTTTTCATAAAGACTCGGATAATCCTTTTTAAGGTCTTTAAGGGCCTGTTTCGCGGTAGTTAACTCGTTAATGCTTGAAACTGTGATCATAAATAAAAATTTCCCCCTTTTATTTTTCCCAAGGCTTTTCTAATGTAATATACTCAGCTAATTCTTTGCTTTTTCTTCTACGTAGCTTCCGCGTATCAGCTCTTTCTTTCCCGGTATTGTACAAAAATATTTCTTCATCTGATTCCGGTTGGATGCCGGGTACTTCGACAGGCTTTTTGTTTTCATCGAGAGCAACAAAGGTTAAAAATGCTGTTGCTGCCACTCTGCGATCCCCTGTAATTAAATCTTCTGCAATTACTTTGCAAAAAATCTCCATAGATGTTCTTCCTGTCCGAGTGACAAATGATTCGACACATACAGAATCAGATTGATGAATTGGACACAAGAAATCAATTGAGTCCATTGAAGCCGTTACACACTCTTTGACTCTGGAATGCCTTCTTGCAGAAAGTGACGACACATCGTCAATCTTTTTCATTAAGATACCGCCAAAAAGAGTATTATAGTTATTCAAATCACAAGATAAGACCTGTGAAGTGCTAACTACACGGCTTTCACTTGCCTTTTTTACTGTCATGTTTTGCTTCCTTCCTATTTTTAACTCTAATGAATTATTACTATATCCTTGATATAAAAAGGATATTTTATTTATAGAAAATTGTACGCCCGAATATTCTTCATGTAAAATGGTTAAATTTTATTAGTATTATAGTTTTTATCTATGTAAGCGCTACCTGAATATTCAAAAATGAATTTTAATTAGGGCTAATCGAATAGCTGGGGCTTATTTTTGTTTTCTGTATATTGCTCCTTAATGTAATGAATCCATTCCTTTGCCGCATAGGAAAGGTACTGGTCTTTACTCCAAATAATCGCTAAGTTTGAGTTAATAACAGGGTTTACCACCTTTATCGTCGTAATATTTTCATTTAAATGATGACAAACACTTTCTGGCAGTAAAGCAATTCCAAGATTGCAGGCAACCATTTCAGCTATAAAGGATTGCTGCGTACTTTCTGAAACGACCTTCGGCTGAAAGCCAACACTATTACAGGAGTAGATAATTCGATCATTAAGAACAAAATCTTTATTAAATAGAATAAATGATTCATTTTCTAACTCGTTCAAATGGACCTCAGTTTTGGCAGCTAAGGGATGCGTGTTTTGCACAATAAGTCTTAATTCGTCCTCAATAAGGGAGAAATGATGGAAGAGCTCAAGGTTTGTCGGAAGCACTACTATCCCCACATCTAATGAATTATTTTCGACTGCTTCTTCAATTTTCTTTGATCCTTGTTCAATTAACTGAAAGGTAATTCCAGGGTATATTTCATGAAAGCTCCCAACTATTTCTAGTAAAAAGCGGGCATCGAACAATGGCGGGAGTCCTATGCGAATATGCCCTTTTTTCAATTCTAATAGATTAGTTAGTTCCGTTCCTAGATTTTTAAAGGCTAAGTCAATTAGTTTGGCTTGTTCAAAAATAATTTGCCCGGCATCTGTTAAGGTAAGCTGTTTCCGAGAACGGTCAAATAGTTCCACACCTAGCTCTTGTTCCATATTCTTAATCATTTTGCTTATCGTTGGTTGAGAGATAAACAAGCGCTCCGCTGCCCGTGAAAAGCTATTTGATTTAACGACTTCCAGAAAATATTGGAGGTGCTTAATGTCCATTGGGTTCACCCGCTTGTTAAGTAGTATGATAAATTACTGAAAATTACATCTATTCTTATCTTAACATAGTTTTATTTATATATTCTGTTAAGAGAGCTAAATATTTTAGAAGTGTAGATGAAAAATAAATAGATGTCGATTATTGTCATTTAGTCTAAATAATTCTAAAATAGAATTGTAAAATATTCCTAATTATTATCTGCCAAAATAAAATGGAAATGGGGGCTCATAATGGACTTTGTTGCTCATATTCGTGAAAATGACAAGAAGATGCAAACTGTGAAAGAGCATTTAATGGAGGTGAAAGAATTAGCAGAATTATATGGAGAAAAGAATGGAATTATGCATATCACTGGACTGGCTGGTTTACTCCACGATTTAGGAAAATACACAAATCGTTTTAGAGATTATATTGTGGAAGCAGTTAAGAATCCCTTATCTCCACCTAAAAGAGGAAGTGTAGATCACTCTACAGCTGGTGGAAAGCTCTTATTCGAATATTTTCATTCCAACAGTAAAGTTCCCCCCTACAAGCAATTGCTTGCTGAAATTGTTGGTAATTCAATTATATCTCATCATTCCTACCTTCAGGATTTTTTAACCCCCGATTTAGAATCAAAATATTTACAGAGAGTCCGAGAAAAAGTAATAGAAGAATTTAGTCTAAGTAAGAAACAGTTTTTTTCCGAAGTCATGAGTGAAAAGGAATTTAATCAATATATCGATCTGGCTGCTTCTGAATTAGAATCATATATAGCTAAGGATCCTACAAAGAATATAGAAGAAAAAGCCATGTTTTTAACGAAATTTGTTTTTAGTTGCTTGATTGATGCAGATCGAACAAATACAAGATTATTTGAGGAAAATAAGAAGAATGAGATACCCAATCGAAATCAGGAGTTATTTCATCAATATGATGAAAGCCTTGAGAGGAAAATTAATTCCTTTAAAGATATGACCAATGCTCAAAATCCGATTAATAAATTGCGTTCCGAAATGTCGGAACAGTGTAAAAAATTTGCTGAACAGCCATCGGGAATCTATACTTTATCAATTCCTACAGGGGGCGGGAAAACGCTTGCTAGTTTAAGATATGCTCTGAAGCATGCAAGATATTTTAATAAAAATAGAATTATTTATGTTGTTCCATATACTACTATAATTGAACAAAATGCTGAAGAAGTGCGAAATATATTACATGATCGGGAAAATATTTTAGAACATCATTCCAATGTGATTAATGATGTAAATGAAGATGATGAGAAACAATCCGGAATGATGAATCTAAAGCAAAAATTAAAATTAGCCAAAGATAATTGGGATGCTCCGATTATTTTCACAACAATGGTGCAGTTTTTAAATGTATTTTATGCAAAAGGAAGCAGAAATATAAGAAGGCTTCATAATTTAAGTGAGTCTGTAATTATTTTTGATGAGGTTCAAAAAGTTCCTATTCATTGTGTATCCTTATTTAACCATGCGTTAAATTACTTGAAAACCTATTGTCATGCGAGCATTGTCTTATGTACGGCAACACAGCCGGCATTGGATTTCGTTGAGCATAAATTAGAAATCAATACAGATGGAGAAATGATAAAGAATCTTGATGAAGTAATTGAAGCATTTACACGAGTCCAAATAATCGACCGGGCAACCACTGAAACCTTTGATAATGAGAAATTGTCTGATTTTATTTCGGATCGGTTGGGAGACCTTCAAAGTATCCTGGTGATTTTAAATACGAAGCAAGTAGTTAAGAACCTATACAAGCTATTAAAAGATCAATTTACTAGTATTCCAATTTATCATTTAAGTACGTCAATGTGCGCTGCTCATCGTAATCAAATACTGGAGGAAATAAGACACCATTTATCTGCAGGAGAGAAAATAATATGTATTAGTACACAATTAATAGAAGCGGGGGTGGACGTCAGCTTTCAATGTGTGATTCGTTCACTTGCCGGCTTAGACTCTATTGCCCAAGCTGCGGGGAGATGCAATCGACATGGGGAAAATGAAATACAGAATGTTTATGTCATTGATCATGCCGAAGAAAACCTTAATCATTTAAAAGAAATTAGCGAGGGAAAAAAGATTTCAAAAAGAATTCTGATTGATATTCATGATAATCCTAAAAATCATGGCGGCAATATTTTGTCTAGACAAGCAATGGAAAGATATTTTCAAGAGTATTTTATCGAATTTAAATCAGACTTAAACTATGAAATTCCAAAAATTAGAAAAAATATAATTGAACTTCTTATGGTATCGAGAGGGAATAACAAACTCCTCAAAGCTTATTCTCATAATAAGGGAGAAAAACTCCCCTTGCTTTTGGCAAATAGTTACTATACTTGCGCTGAAAACTTTAAGGTAATTGATAATATTACGACCTCCATTATTGTTCCATTTGAGGAGGGAAAAGAAATCATTGCTGATTTAAGTAGCGATCGTTCCATTCAGGATCTTTCAGAATTTTTAAGGAAGTCTCAGCAATATACCATTAATGTCTATTCCCATGAATTAAAACAGTTAGAAAAAAATGAGGGACTCGTTCAATTTTTGGATGGCAATATTTTGGCACTAAGGGAAGGAGCTTATAGTAAGGAGTTTGGTTTTGATCTTGATAATGAAAGTGGGCTGGATACCAATATATTTTAAAACCTATCTTTCGAGAAAGATAGGTTCCCAAATAATATAATGTATATTTATTTCAATCCACACCTAAAAAAATAGGCGACAATTTATTTTATCAAAATGAAAGGGATATATTTCAAATATTGAATGAAAATTTCGAAAGGAGTACAGTGAAATTATAATGAAAAACTCTTGAGAAGGGAGGAGATACTATGAGAAATGCGATTGAATTTCAAGTGTATGGGAAGTATGCACTGTTTACGGATCCATTGACAAAAATGGGCGGAGAAAAAATGACCTATAATGTACCGACCTATCAGTCTCTCAAAGGAATAGTAGAATCCATTTATTGGAAGCCTGCTCTGCTAATGATTGTAGATGAGGTCCGTGTGATGAAAGCCATTCAGATGGAATCAAAAGGAATCCGACCCATTGAATATGGCGGAGGAAATACGCTAGCCAATTACACGTATTTAAAGGATGTGAAATATCAGGTCAGGGCTCATTTTATATTTAACCCTAATCGACCAGATTTGGCTTTTGATCGCAATGAAAATAAGCACCATAATATCCTAAAACGTTCGCTTAATGCTGGTGGGCGAAGGGACATTTTTCTTGGTACGAGAGAATGCCAGGGCTATGTTGAACCATGTGAATTTGGGTCTGGAGATGGATTCTATGATCATTATGGTGAACTTCATTTAGGAACGATGGTTCATGGCATTAATTATCCCGACGAAACAGGAAGAAATGAAATGGAAGTACGTCTCTGGAACCCAGTGATGAAGGATGGGATTATTCAATTTATAAGACCTGATGAATGTACGCAAGTAAGGAAAGTAGCAGCCATGGAACCCAAATATTTTAGCAATCAAAATGTAGAAAATGTAGATGATTTATTCGACCAATTAGAGGAGGGAGGGAATGAATGAGCTGGTTACTAGATTTATATGAAACATATGAGGAGAATTTGGAGCAAGTAGGCAAGATAGAGAAGAAAACAAATGACCAAGAATTTACTCTATTACCTATTTCTCATACGACGCAAAATGCCCATATAGAAGTATTAGTAACGGAAAATGGTGATTTCCATTCAGCACAAGTGATTGATAAAAGCAGTGCAAGCACACTAATTCCTTGTACAGAGGATTCATCAAGCCGTGCGGGTTCCAAAATAGCCCCTTATCCCCTTCATGATAAATTGAGCTATGTTGCAGGAGATTTTGTAAAATATGGTGGGAAAATTAAAAAGGAAGAACCCTTTTCCTATTATATTAAGCAATTAGAGGATTGGGCCAAATCTTCTTATAGTACACCTAAGGTAAATAGTATCTACAAATATTTAAGCAAAAGGCAATTAATTCAGGATTTAGTGGCATCTAACATCTTATGGCTTGATGAAGAAGGACAATTATTAGATAAATGGGACAAAAAGGCAGAGGCTCTATATGGGGAAAAGCCACAAATATTTTCAGTTATTAACGGCAGCCAAGAAAGCGCTTTCGTTCGATTTGATGTCTATTCCCCTAATGAAATTTTAACTAATGTTTGGAAGGATCAAGACATGTATGAATCCTTTATTCATTATTATAATGATTCATTAGGCGAAGAAGACTTTTGCTATGTAACAGGGGAAAGATTGCCAGGTACAGAAAGACATGCTAATAAAATTCGAAATGCTGCTGACAAAGCTAAATTAATTTCGGCTAATGATACAAGCGGTTTTACTTTTAGAGGACGCTTTAATAAAAGCAATGAAGTGGCAAGCATCAGTTATGATGTTTCACAAAAAGCACATAATGCTTTAAAGTGGCTAATTAACCGTCAAGCAAAAATCATTGACCAAAGAGTGTTCCTAGTGTGGAGCATTGATGGCCACAAGGTGCCTGATCTAACAGAAGATGCTTATGACACTTTTATGTTTAATGAAAATGTAAGTGATGCAGGGGAAACTCAATCATTTACCAACCAAGAATTTGCTTTTGAATTTGCAAAGGCATTAGCTGGGTACCGCAACAATTTATCTACTAAGTCTAAAATCAATATATTAATCCTAGATTCAGCAACAACAGGAAGGCTGGCTGTTCTTTACTATCGCAATATCCAGAAAGAGCTTTACTTAGATAGACTTGTAAATTGGCATTCAACTTGTGTTTGGCTGCACCGTTATCGAAAAAACAGGGAAGGGGAGCGGGTCCAATTTTATGGTGCTCCATCTATGAAAGACATTGCTTTTGCGGCCTATGGACCAAATGCAAGCGATAAAATCGTAAAAGGGTTAATGGAACGGATGTTTCCTTGTGTAATTGATCAGCGTAAAATCCCTTTAGATATTATTAGAAGTGCTTTGTATCGTGCTTCAAATCCCGTCTCTATGGAAAGATGGGAATGGGAAAAAACTTTGAGCATTACATGTGCATTAATTAACAAAAAGGAGGAATACAAAGTGGCATTAGATTTAGAAAATAATGATCGTGATTATTTATTTGGCCGTTTATTGGCAATAGCCGATGTATTAGAGAGACGAGCTTTAGGACCAGAGGAATCAAGGTCGACCAATGCCATTCGTTATATGAATGCATTTTCCAAGCATCCTGAAAGGACATGGATCACGATTCAGGACAGTTTACAGCCATATCAAGTTAAACTTGGAAAAAAAGGCTCCTTCTTATCAGGATTAATTGATGAAGTGGCTTCAAGAATCTCATTTGAGAATTTTAATAATAGACCTTTGTCTGGAAAGTATTTATTGGGATTTTATAGTCAACGGCATGAGTTGTATCAAAAGAAAGAAAAAACTGATGTGAAAGATGAATTATAAAAATAGGAAGGGGAAATTAAAATGAATACTTTAGATCATAAGATTGATTTTGCTGTTGTTTTATCTGTAACGAAGGCTAATCCAAATGGGGATCCATTGAATGGAAATCGGCCTAGACAAAATTACGAAGGTTATGGAGAAATCTCTGATGTTGCGATAAAACGGAAAATTAGAAATCGCCTTCAGGATATGGGGGAATCTATTTTTGTGCAATCTAATGATAGAAAAGTAGATGAATACCATAGTTTAAGAGAAAGAGCAGAGGCAAAACCAGAACTTGTGAAAATATTTAAGTCCAAAAATAGTTCCAACGATGAATTTGCAAGCATCGCTTGTCAAGAATGGATGGATGTGCGTAGTTTTGGTCAAGTTTTTGCATTTAAAAGTTCAGGTGCAGGGTCTGGTGTTTCCGTTGGCGTAAGAGGACCCGTTTCCATTCATACAGCAACCAGTGTAGACCCAATTGATATTACAAGTATGCAAATTACTAAAAGTGTCAATTCGGAACCTGGAAAGGATAAAGGCTCTGACACGATGGGGATGAAACACCGCGTTGATTTTGGAGTCTATGTTTTTTACGGCAGCATTAATACACAATTAGCTGAAAAAACGGGATTTACGAATGAAGATGCTGAAAAAATGAAACAAGCTCTTGTCACCTTATTTGAAAATGATACATCATCTGCTAGACCAGAAGGGAGTATGGAAGTGCACAAGGTTTATTGGTGGGAACATAACACCAAACTTGGTCAATACTCATCTGCAAAAGTACATCGATTATTAAATGTAGCACTAGCACCAAAAGTGGAAAATCCAAGGACATTTGAGGATTATAAGATCACATTAGATGAGTTAGAAGGTCTTAGCGTTGAAGTCATTGATGGAAAGTGATGAAGAAGAATATCTAATGCTGTCTGGAATTCAACATTTTCAGTTTTGCAAACGGCAATGGGCTCTAATACATATAGAGCAGCAATGGGAAGAAAATGTAAGGACAGTCGAAGGACAATTTCTTCATCAGAAAGCTGATACGCCATTTATTCGGGAGAAACGTGGCAATAAATTGATTGTTCGTGCCATGCCAATCAAATCAAGAGAATTAAGAATAACGGGAATATGTGACGTTGTAGAATTTATGAAGGATGCAAGCGGTGTTGAGATAAATGGTCTTGAAGGGAAATATATGGCTTATCCAGTAGAATATAAACGAGGGAAGCCTAAGGTGAACGATATTGATGTCTTGCAATTAACTGCACAAGCGATGTGTCTTGAGGAGATGTTGCTTTGTAGAATAGATTTAGGATATTTATTTTACAATGAAATAAAACATCGAATAGAAGTCCCTATAACAGAAATCGAAAAAAGTAAAGTAAAACAAATTGTTACGGAAATGTATGATTTTTATCTGAGAAGACACACACCAAAGGTGAAAACAGGTACTTATTGTACCAATTGCTCCCTGCAAAATATTTGTTTACCTAAGTTAATGAATAAGCAATCGGTAAAAAGTTATATTGATGGGAAGATTCGGGAATGAAAAAACTTCTAAATACACTATTTATAACTCAGCCTGATTTGTATTTATCGTTGGATGGGGAGAATATCGTTCTTCTTAAGAATCAGGAAAAGGTGGGGAGATTGCCTCTTCATAATCTTGAATCAATCGTTAGCTTTGGTTATACAGGAGCCAGTCCGGCGCTGATGGGATTCTGTGCGGAACGAAATATTTCATTAGTTTTCTTGACAATGAACGGCAGATTTCTTGCAAGAGTGATTGGGAAAAGTAAAGGAAATGTTGTTCTTAGAAAGAAACAATATCGTGTGTCGGACGATGTTGAGATGTCAGCCCAAATAGCTCGTAATTTTATTATAGGGAAAATATATAATAAAAAATGGATGATTGAAAGAATGACCAGAGATTATCCATTAAGAGTGGATGTCTCTCAATTTAAGGAAGTCTCCCAACTTTTATCCTCTATTATCAAGGATGTTCGTATATGTGAGGATTTAGGAAGATTAAGAGGGTTAGAAGGCCATGCTGATATTCATTACAATAGCTTGTTTGATCAAATGATTTTACAACAAAAAGATAGTTTTTCCTTTCATTCAAGATCTAGAAGACCACCATTGGATAATGTAAATGCGATGTTATCATTTGCATATACTTTATTGGCAAATGATATGGCAGCTGCACTAGAAGGGGTGGGATTGGATGCATATGTCGGCTTTATGCACCGTGACCGCCCAGGAAGGGTTTCATTAGCGTTAGATGTGATGGAAGAATTAAGGGGAGTTTATGCTGATAGATTTGTCCTGTCCTTAATTAATAAGAAAGTCCTCAATAAAGATGATTTTCTAAAAAAAGAAAACGGTGCAGTCATTATGACAGACGAAGCAAGAAAAAGCTTTTTAACCGCCTGGCAAAATAAAAAGCAGGAAAAGATCACCCATCCTTTTCTTGGAGAAAAAATACCTTGGGGCTTAGTTCCCCATGTTCAGGCATTATTATTAGCTAGATTCCTGCGAAATGACCTAGACGAATACCCACCATTTTTGTGGAAGTAGGTGAATCATTTGCTGATTTTAATTACCTATGATGTAAGCACTTCAAGTATTGGAGGGCAGAAAAGGTTGCGAAAAGTCGCAAAAGTGTGCCAAAAATATGGTCAGCGAGTTCAAAATTCAGTTTTTGAATGTGTGGTAGACTCCACTCAATTTGCTTCATTAAAAATTGAACTATTAGAAATAATTGATAAAAAGCAGGATAGTTTAAGATATTACCGATTAGGTAATAATTACAAAACTAAAGTGGAACATGTAGGTGTTAAGGAATCTATTGATGTTGAGGGTCCATTAATTATTTAGTGCGAATGTGATGTGAACATGATTTTTCAGATAGATTCGCACCGTATATTTTGCACTTTTTTGACAAAATTGATTTTTTTTGGTATGTGGTTCTTTGTTTAAACAAAGAAAATAGCGATATTTACTAAAAAATAAGCTGATTTATGTTATTTTTTATCAATTTTCGCTGTCGCATCCTATATGGATGCGTGGATTGAAATTAGAACTCCAAGTGTTTCAGCTGCGATTTCAAATGTCGCATCCTATATGGATGCGTGGATTGAAATCTCCTGATGCAGTTGAGGCATTAATAGCACCTGGTCGCATCCTATATGGATGCGTGGATTGAAATAAAGAAATTAGGAAAGGAATATACGAGTTCCGAGTCGCATCCTATATGGATGCGTGGATTGAAATTGGTTATACCATTTGTTAGGATAAATCAAATGATGTCGCATCCTATATGGATGCGTGGATTGAAATCGATAATGATGCTGTTGTTGTGGGGGTGTATGGTCGCATCCTATATGGATGCGTGGATTGAAATATTATATCATTTTGTCATGACATGTCAATACATTTGTCGCATCCTATATGGATGCGTGGATTGAAATTCCCGTGCTTGCTCTTGGTCTTGCATAGGAGGTAGGTCGCATCCTATATGGATGCGTGGATTGAAATATTTTATTTCCCTCCTTATTTTAAATTCAGTATCGTCGCATCCTATATGGATGCGTGGATTGAAATTGTTTCCTGCCCCTCCAATATTGACGCTTTAAAGTCGCATCCTATATGGATGCGTGGATTGAAATATATTTTCAGGCACATATATTTGACACTCTATAAACCGTCGCATCCTATATGGATGCGTGGATTGAAATCCTCAAATGATCGTGTTTCAATTCGTCCGCTAACGGTCGCATCCTATATGGATGCGTGGATTGAAATGTATAATAGACTTATAGACTCATTATGTCCAATGAGTCGCATCCTATATGGATGCGTGGATTGAAATTTGATACAAAAGGGGTTAGTTGGCAAGACCAACAGTCGCATCCTATATGGATGCGTGGATTGAAATCCTTCCATCAAGATATGTTCTTGACCAAAATAATGTCGCATCCTATATGGATGCGTGGATTGAAATTGATTTGGAGGCATTTTTAAATCCGGATGAATTTGTCGCATCCTATATGGATGCGTGGATTGAAATCTGTTGGTCAGCATACAGTCCAATTAAAAGTCACGTCGCATCCTATATGGATGCGTGGATTGAAATACACAAAGAACATGAACAATTAGTTGGAAGACAGTCGCATCCTATATGGATGCGTGGATTGAAATCGGCAGCGCTTGCAGCATTTTCGACGTAATTCATAGTCGCATCCTATATGGATGCGTGGATTGAAATATGTTCGGCGACTTGTCCACCTTGTCCTTAGCTTTGTCGCATCCTATATGGATGCGTGGATTGAAATTCAAGGTCTGAAATAGCTTGTTCAGCTTCTCTTTGTCGCATCCTATATGGATGCGTGGATTGAAATAGAACGCTTTGACATATGACCATATGTGTTCAGCGTCGCATCCTATATGGATGCGTGGATTGAAATCTCGATAAATTCCTGACCCAAAAATAAAAACCACGTCGCATCCTATATGGATGCGTGGATTGAAATACCTTCACCAACCCAGTAAGCTCCTGGACCGCTTGGTCGCATCCTATATGGATGCGTGGATTGAAATAAAAAACGACTTAGACATATCGCCTAATGATTGGGTCGCATCCTATATGGATGCGTGGATTGAAATCATCGTGATACATTTATTTTCTAATGCCATTAAGTCGCATCCTATATGGATGCGTGGATTGAAATTCTCCATGATTCGTTTCTGACTCCATGTAAATTGAGTCGCATCCTATATGGATGCGTGGATTGAAATAATAGTGAAAATAGATGGAAATCCTGTTTCTAAAGTCGCATCCTATATGGATGCGTGGATTGAAATCTATTAATATAAAGAATGTTTTTGGCGAACAAACTGTCGCATCCTATATGGATGCGTGGATTGAAATTATCAAGTAGCATTTTACGATAGAACAGAAAACTGTCGCATCCTATATGGATGCGTGGATTGAAATATTGACTAAACAAGAGAAAGAAATATTATCATTGTCGCATCCTATATGGATGCGTGGATTGAAATTAATCCCCATTTAGATGAACGGCCATCGCCATCAGTCGCATCCTATATGGATGCGTGGATTGAAATTTTGTCCAGGAGGTGTTTAGTGACCTTGAACCGAGTCGCATCCTATATGGATGCGTGGATTGAAATTGCACACCATAATGTAAAAATGCCTATCTTTTTTAGTGGAATGTTAGTTTTAATAGATTTGGATTGGTAAATTTTCGCATATTAAATATAGTATTACAATTATTAGAAATTAAATTCCAATTATAACTTATAACTGAATACCCATTTGACTGCTATAAAACGAAATATATATGCCTATTTTCCTATATTTCGTTTATCGAAATATGTCTAATTAATAGTAAGAATATTCTATTAATATCATTGAAAATAAACTATATAATAATATTAGGTTATTTTTTGAAAATAAAAATAAGGTGGAGGGATATTTGATGAGTTTGAAAAAGAAAGTCTTATCCGTTTCTTTATCTGGTTTAATGGCATTAGGAACTGTTACCGCTGTTGCTCTTCCAGTAGGTGCAGTTGGAAATGGTCCAGAACCTGGTCATGGTTCCATCCAAACATCGATCCTACATACGTATGAAGGCATGGTAGACTACCTCAAAACTCAAGATGCGAAGCAAGAAGCATTGGAACTTGAAGTCATTGGACAAACTGTAAAAGGACGAGATATCTATCTAGCAAAATACATTTCTAATCCAGAAAATCCAACTATTTTATTTTTAACTCAACAGCATGGAAACGAACAGCTTACTACTGAAGGAGCTCTTGAATTTATCAAACACTTAGGTACCAACAAAACAAAAGGTGTTTTGGAAAATGTAAACGTACTTGTGATTCCAATGCTAAATGCCGACGGTGCAATGGGAGATGTAAATTTTTCACTCGATAACTACTTAGCAGATGGGGATCGCCATCTAACACGTTACAATGCAAATGAGGTTGACTTAAACCGTGAACATGATAAACCAACTGAGAAAATGGAAGTTGAAGTGAAAGCATTGCATGAAAATGTTTTTGAAAAATACGATATTGATTACATGATTGATTTACATCATCAAGGAGCAATGAGCCAGACGGAAGGTGAACTTGTTTCTGGATCCATCCTTTATCCAACAAATTCCGAAGTAAAACCTGAAGTTTTAGAAGGATCAAAAAAGCTTGGGGCCGTTGTATATGGCACACTTGAAAATACAGGTTGGGGCCATGTAGGTAAATATAATGGAGGAAATGGTGCAAATATTGGACGTAATGGTGCTGCCATTCGTTATGATATTTCAACACTTCTTTTTGAAATGCGTGGAATGTCCGATCACTATATTGAGTCATATGCCATAGGTCAAAAAAGTAATGGATATTTAATTAAGCAAACGATTACTACATTAGATGCAACAGTAAGAGCGATTTCAGATGGATCAATTGAATCAGCAGATACAAGCTTCTGGGATACTCTTCCTACGCAAACAACAAGGGCAAGTGAAGAGGATGATAATGAATAATATTTAATTATATCCCCCATAGCTTCGGTGCATTGTCATTGCCCGAAGTCTATGGATGGTGGATTGATATAACTTAAATTTCAAAATCTTTCTTAAAAAATCTTGTGATTGAATAGGGATTATAACCCCTATAAAAGAAAAAATAACTCAAAAGTACTGTCATTCAAAAGTTTTTTGAGTTATTAAAATAATTATTTTGAAATAATAATCCTTCGCTTAATTTTCCCTAAATAATAAGTAACTACAATAAACACTGACATAATCCCAAGGTTAGTTAAAAGTGCTTTCATGACACCAGCTTGTTCACCGTGCTCACCAAATCCTCCCCCGTTTAGATGGTTTGGAAAATCCCCTTTATTTTGATAATTATCACTAGGAGGAGCAGGACTTTTGCCATTTTGAAATTGGTCTTGATTAAATTTTCCCCTATTAAAGTCCTCAAGTGGCTGTTCATCTTGGTCAAATGAATGCTGCTTAAATCCTTCAGCAGATCGATCAAAAGGTTCTTGCTGATTTCCGCTTGTAAACATATTAGCCGAACGAATTAGTTTTGAACCAAAACCGGATGAGTAGATTTCGTAAACTCCGAATATTAAGATAATAATGGTCGCTATTTTCGTGATATAGCTAAACACAGGCTTTTGAGTATTTATCTTGAATAGTCTTTTGCAAACATTGATTACCCAATTCCAATGGACTCCAATATGGATAGCCAAAATAATTAGAGTGAAATAGGAGGCAATTAAGTGTAGACCCCGAAGCCAACGCTCATTACCAATATTTAGATTAGGAAATACCACTCTTGATATAAAAATTCCTGTCAGGATGATGGTTGTCATGGTGACGAGTAATAATAAGTTTAATAGAAAGCTAAATCTAGTTCTCCGTGGCAGCTCACGATTAAATAGCTTTAAGGTGACATTTTTAATCCATTTCATATTCAATAGGATATGAGTTAAAAAAGCACCAGAAATCACTAACCCTGCAATTTCATGAAAGGGAAGACCCCCTAGGACATTTTTGTTATAAAAAAGTGCGAAGGTGGTCCCCATGAGGAGGTCTAGTATGAATTTCACATACATGATTTTTTTCATATTTTGCATCCCTCCTTTGTTTTGATCAAAAAATTGTGTGGATGAATCTTTTGATATTTTCATTATATTTTAGAAATATGAAGAATCTGTTAAAAGTTTTAAAAGGAAATGGTAATTTTTTAAGAAAAATAGAAGGGAGCCTAGTTAAAGAGAGTGGTATACTTTGAATGGTAGTGTCCTCTTTTTACAACGTCCTTTCTTAAAATGAGCTTTTAAGTTAATGATTTCCTAAGGAGTTATTGCTATTCCTGAATAGAACAATTATACTGATTTCGAGTAATTAGTACATAAGTAATTCAGTAATATGCAGTAATGGAGGTTTATTGATGAAAATCCCAACCAATCTAAAACATAAACCAGTTATCGTCTCTGAAAACTACGAAAATGTCGATGGAAGAAATGCATACCATACAGATGCTAAAGGGCTTTCTTTAGGACTTGCTCAGTGGAACGATCGGGGAAAAGTTGATATTTCGGCAAAGGTTTGGAGATATACAGGCGAAAAATGGTCGAGACAGTCTGAAGAATTGCCGCTTCATCGCGTCTTAGATCTTGCCATTCTTGTTTGCCGAGCTAAGCTTCATTTTCGAGAAGCGTATCAATATGAAAAATTGTATAATCCGGAAAATCCAGTGATTGATCGAGTGGGCTTGCAAGGGGACGCAATGACAGTTGCTGTTTGTACAGATAATGAAAAAATCGATGAGGATATTCAACTGTTCAATCAAGAATTAAGTAATGACGATGAGCTACTTGGAGAACGATTACGGACATTGTCACGAATCCTGAAAGAAATGGGATATTAATCAGGCTACAAGTGCTTTCCAGCTTTCTAGTTTAGCTCAGTTTTATTTCAATAATATACTCAGCAATGGAAAGAATGTCGAAAAGTGTATAAAAGGGTAGAGAAAATATGGAGCAGACAATTAATTTTTTTCTGATTAAAGATAATGGAACGATTCCATTAAGAATAAAGGATCCCCAAAATGTCATCTTACTCCTCAGAAAAACGGGCCTTGCCGAAACTGAGACGGGTACCTATTATTATCGTGAACTTCGCATTAAAAATGAATCGATTAGTATTTTTGTTTCTTCTGAAATTAAATAACGATCAATAAAGCCAGTGCCACGTAAAAAGGTTGCATTGGCTTTTCCCTTTCTCTAAAACCTTCTCATATTACTTTATAAGTAGTCCATACTAATGAATAACTAGATCTTAAGGAAAAAGGAAGATAAAACCAAAATAGATGAAAATCAGGAAAAATAGACATATGCCTCTAGCAGAGGAAAAAAAAATAGGGCTATTCACATACTTTTTCGTTGCAATATTTAAATTAGGGGTATATGATGGTTTTTGTGCTAAAAAAAAACGATAGTATAAAATAATGAACTATACGTCTAGGAGGAACAACAATGGACCATTTAAAAACAAAGAATAATCGTCCACCATATGGTATTATTGCGGTCCTCATGATTGGGGCTTTTATTGCATTTTTAAATAATACCTTATTAAATATTGCATTGCCCTCGATTATGAGGGACTTGGATGTTAATGCATCCACTGTTCAATGGTTGTCAACTGGCTTCATGCTAGTAAATGGAATTCTAATTCCGGCAACAGCTTTCTTAATTCAAAAATACACTGTTCGCAGGCTTTTCTTAGTGGCGATGAGTTTATTCACAGTGGGTACCATCTTAGCAGGTACTGCTCACATATTTCCTATTCTATTAGCAGGACGCATGCTTCAAGCTTCCGGCTCTGCCATCTTAATGCCTCTATTAATGAACGTTATGCTTGTAAGCTTTCCTATTGAAAAACGTGGAGCTGCCATGGGAGTATTTGGATTAATTCTCATGTTTGCCCCTGCAATTGGACCAACTTTATCCGGCTGGATTATTGAACATTATGATTGGAGAATGCTATTCCATTTCATCACACCAATTGCAATGGTTGTAGTGATCATTGGCTTCTTCTTATTGAAAGATAAGAAAGAAAAAGTCATGATGCGGATGGATTTATTTTCACTTGTGTTGTCAAGCATCGGTTTTGGCGGCATCCTATATGGATTTAGCTCAGCTGGAAATAAAGGCTGGGGTAGCCCGCATGTTTACGTAACCATTATCGTTGGCGTGTTATCCTTATTCTGGTTTATTTTGCGTCAATTAAAGCAAAAGGAACCATTGCTCAATTTCAAGGTATATACGTATCCTATGTTTGCTCTTTCATCAGCCATCACGATGGTGGTGAATATGGCATTATATGCAGGGATGTTATTATTACCAATTTATGTACAAAATATCCGTGGAATCTCTCCAATGGATGCAGGATTATTGCTTTTACCGGGTGCAGTAATCATGGCCGGGATGTCACCTGTTACAGGTAAATTATTTGACCGTGTTGGCGGTCGGATATTAGCCGTTATTGGTTTAGCGATTATCACGATTACAACGTATTTATTTAGTCAATTAAAGCTTGATACAAGCTATGTGACATTAATATTAATTTATTCTATTCGTAGTTTTGGAATGTCCATGGTTATGATGCCTGTGTCAACGAATGGATTGAATCAATTGCCAAAACGTCTTTATCCACATGGTACAGCGATGAACAATACTATGAACCAAGTGGCAGGCGCCATTGGGACAGCTCTTTTGGTTACCGTTATGACCACTCGGACCGAAACTCATGCTACTGAACTGGGTAAAGAAGCGATGAAGCATTTAACTGGACAACCAACTGCTGAAACCATAGCAGCGATGAAACAACAAATTGCGATGAAAGCAATGCTTGAAGGAATCAATGATGCTTTCTTAGTTGCAACAGGGATTGCACTTGTAGCATTCATCCTTGCCTTCTTTATTAAACGTGCAAGGCAAAGTGATGAAACCACGATTGGTGAAAAAAAAATGGCGAATCAAGTTAAGCCTGAATTAGCGAAAAACTGATAGAAAGAGATTATGGAAGGAGAAATCTTTCCATAATCTCTTTCTGCTCGTTCGTTATAAGTCATTATAGACTGTGAGAGCATCTAATAGATTAAATTGTTTTGTCTTATGATCGCCTCTTGCACCTGCTGTAACAAGGATATATTCTTCACCTTCTTTTTTTGCAAGACTTGCTAAGCATAATCCAGCTTCTTCGGTATATCCCGTCTTTCCCCCAATAATTTCTCTGCTACTAAATTCATTGCTTTCAATGTTTTTAAACATGCTATTTTCAAAGGTAAATCCATTTGGGTGCTGATTAGTGGGTGAAACGGAATATCTTTCTGTGGTAAATATTTTCCGAAATACTTCATTATTAAGGGAATACTGTAAAAGCTTTGCGATATCCCTGACACTAGAATAGTGGTTTACATCATGAAGTCCTGTTGCATTGGTAAAATGGGTATGCTTCATTCCAAGCTCACGAGCTTTATCGTTCATTAATTGAACAAATTCTGTTTCTGAACTGGAGACGTAGTTGGCAAGTCCAATCGTGGCTTCTGCTCCAGAAGGGAGTAATGCTCCGTACAGCAAATCCATAACGCTGACTTTTTCATTTGGCTGAAATCCTGCCATTGAAGCATCTTCAGCATAAAGTGAATGGAACATTTCCGGTTGCAGGACAATGGTCTTTTGTAAATCTGTGATGTGTTCAATAACGACTATAGCTGACATTATTTTTGTCAGGGAGGCAGGGTAGATTTTTTCCTCACTCTTTTTTTCCATTAGGATTTTTCCGGTCGTATTATTAAGCAGAATGGCATTAGAGCTATATAAATGGTTACGAAATCGATTTATTGGACTCAGTTTATTTTTTGTTTGTTGGAAAAGCTCTGAGAGAGATGGATTGTGATCTTCATGAAATGATATGAAATTTTTATGACTTGGGATGAAAAAATAAAAAGCAAAAATGGCGATGAAAAAAGAGATAATTAAAATGCCTCTATTCTTTTTTCTTTTCTTTCTCATAATAAAAAACTCCTTTCAATATGCTTCTATTGAAACATATTGAAAGGAGTTTATTTTTAACTTTCTATTATTAAAACCTTAAGATTTTCTTAAGATTCTATTGGAAGAGTAACAGTAAAGATAGTATAGGTATCATGACTTTCAGCTGAGATCTCTCCTCCATGTGCTTTCACGATTTCTTTTGCTATTGCCAGTCCAAGACCAGCTCCACCTGTTTGACTTGAGCGGGAGACATCGAGGCGGTAGAATTTCTCAAAAATCGTATTTAATTTATGCGGCGGAATCGTGTCACCATGATTGGTGAAGGTAATAATAGTTTTTCCATCTTGTTGCTTTGCTTCAATGATGATAGAGCTTTTTTTATAACTATAGTTGATTGCATTTTTAAAGATATTATTAAAGACCCTTGCCAACTTATTCGGATCACCAAAGATTTTTAAATTTTCTCCGGCATGTACAACAGCTTGCTTTTTTTGAGGGCTTAGTAATGGATAGAATTCATCAGCCATTTGCAAAAGCATATAAGAGAGATTGATCTCTTTTTTATCAAGCATAATTGTTTGGAGGTTAAATCGTGTAATTTCAAAAAATTCATTAATCAGTTCCTCTAGGCGATATGTCTTCTCTAATGTGATTCGAACATACTTCTCCTTCTGAGGAGCAGGCATGTCAGGCGCCTCGTCAAGTAAGCTTAAGTATCCAATGACGGAGGTGAGTGGTGTTTTAATATCATGTGCTAAATAGACGACAAGATCATTTTTTCTTTGTTCTGCATCTTGTGCTTCTCTTGCACGTTTTTCTAACGTGCTTTTCACAGAATTTAGCTTTTTTTCAACAAAATCAAGCTCCTCGGGAAGAGAAATCTCTTCTTTTGATTCTTTGGCAAGCATATCAATTCCCTTGCTTATTTCATAAAAGTAACGAGTAAAGCGAGAAAGGGCGATGTAAAAAATAATGATAAGTAGAATCATAAAGCCGATTGCGAGCCACAAGCTTTTATTGTATTGAAAGAGAGTCATATAGATTAATTGTGCGTTTTGATAATCAAGTGGAATCACTTTAGTAAAGAAGCTAATAAAAAGATCAGCAAAAGGTGCTTGAAGAACACCATCGATTAAAGTGAAATTGATGATAATCCCAATGATGGCAGCGATTATTAAGATGAAAACAATCTGCCATAGAATCTTTCTTTTTAGTCTACTAAATTCCTTATTCAATGATATAACCTACTCCCCATACGGTTTTGATATATTTAGGATGCTCCGCTGATTCATGCATTTTTTCGCGCAAATGTCTAATATGGACCATAACCGTGTTATTATTGCTGAAATATTTATTCCCCCACACTTCTTGAAATAACTCCTCCGAGCTGACAACACGTCCACGATTGGAGCATAGGTACCAGAGGATGGAGAATTCGATTGGTGTTAAGGAAATCGTTTTTTCATTTAAACTAAACTTATGTGTGTTTTGATCAAGAACAAGACCAGAAAATGAAATCATTCCTTCCCGTTGCTCCAATTCAAGTTGATTATATTGCATGAATCTCCTAAGCTGAGCCTTAACGCGGGCAATCAGTTCTAATGGGCGAAAGGGTTTTGTGATATAATCATCAGCACCTAATGTTAATCCTGATATTTTATCAATTTCAGAATCCTTCGCCGTTAGCATAATAATTGGAAAGGTATGGTTTTTACGGATTTTTTGACAAAGTGTAAATCCATCGATTTCTGGCAGCATAACATCTAGGATAGCTAGGTCTAGCTTTACTGAATCAATATAATCGAGGGCTTCCTTTGATGTATAGCACTTGTAGACATGGTAATTCTCATTTCTTAAATAAACCTCAACTAAGTCAGCAATTTCATGTTCATCATCTACAAGAAGAATATTTATGCTCACGGATTTTCAGCTTCTTTCTCTATAGAACTATCTTCGCTAATAACCATAACAATTATAAGAAGGGGAATCAATTGCTTAAATTCCGCAAAAAAAATGTCGGGAAATTGTCAATATCTGTTACGAGAATAAGGATGGGGGAGTGTTATTCCTATTCATAAATGATTAAATAAAATATAATAAAACAATCAGGTCGTTAAATTTTATTGATTTTTGGAGGAACTGCTATGAAAGAGCCAGAACCAGAGAAAAAGCCGCGGATTTATTCCTATCTATTAATCGCACTGCTAGTGGTGCTATTAAATGCCTTTATTTTTCCGAGCCTGAATAGTCGATCGGAAAAAGAGGTGGACTATGGGACGTTTTTGAGTTTAGTCGACAAAGGGAAAATAGAAGAGGTTGAGATTCAAGATAATTATATTGCGTTCATTCGGAAGGATAAAAGCAAGGATACTACCTATAAAACAGGAGTGGTCGATGATCCAAAATTAGTTGATCGCTTGCATGAAGCCAATGTCAAATTTACAAAGGTGATTCCAAAGGAAAATTCGCCGATTATGAGCTTCATATTAACCTGGGTTGTTCCGATACTTCTATTTATTTGGATTGGAAGTTTTTTAACAAAGAGAATGACCAGAGGAATGGGAGGACCAGGCAACGCTCTTTCCTTTGGAAAAAGCAATGCGAAAATTTACGTTGAAGCAGTAACTGGAAAGTCATTCACTGATGTTGCCGGACAGGAGGAAGCGAAGGAGGCTTTATTAGAAATAGTCGATTACCTTCATAACTCTGATAAATATAAGGCAGTAGGCGCGAAAATTCCAAAAGGGGTTCTGCTTGTTGGACCTCCAGGAACAGGGAAGACCTTGCTAGCAAAAGCAGTAGCAGGGGAATCTAAGGTTCCATTCTTTTCAATCTCCGGTTCAGAGTTTGTTGAGATGTTTGTCGGGATGGGGGCTGCTAGAGTAAGAGATTTATTTAAGCAAGCCCAGGAAAAAGCCCCGTGTATTGTCTTTATTGATGAAATTGATGCGATTGGAAAAAGCAGAAATTCTGGCGTCATGGGTGGAAATGATGAAAGAGAGCAAACATTAAACCAGCTTCTTTCTGAAATGGATGGCTTTGATGCCGATAAAAGTGTAGTGATTCTTGCTGCAACCAATAGGCCGGAAACACTGGATAAAGCTTTGTTGAGACCAGGAAGATTTGACCGCAGAATCCCAGTGGAGCTTCCTGATTTATTAGGACGGGAGGCAATTTTAGCAGTTCATGCTAAAAATGTAAAGCTTGGCGATGATGTTAATTTACATGCGATAGCCCAGACGACTCCTGGGGCAAGTGGTGCCGATTTAGCCAATATTATCAATGAAGGGGCTCTTCGGGCAGTTAGACTTGGCCATCAACAGATTAGTCATAATGATATTGAGGAATCAGTAGAAGTGGTTATCGCAGGATATCAAAGAAAGAATGCAGTTATTCCAATGAAGGATAAGCTAAAAATTGCCTATCATGAAATTGGACATGCTTTAGTTGCGGCAAAGCAAAGTCATTCGGCTCCTGTGCATAAAATTACGATCATTCCAAGAACATCAGGATCTTTAGGATATACGATGCAGGTGGAGCAAGGCGAACAAGTACTGATGACGAAGGAGCAGGCATTAGATAAAATCACAACATTTATGGGAGGACGCGCTGCTGAGGAAATCATTTTCCAATCCGTAACCTCAGGTGCGTCCAATGATATTGAGCAAGCAACAAAGATTGCCCGAAGCATGGTGACCCGATTTGGTATGAGTCAGGAATTTGATATGATGGCACTTGAAACAGTAAATAATCCATATTTAGGGGAGGATGCATCCCTTTTAGTTTCATCAGAAACGGCTGCTAAAATTGATACAGAAATTCTAACAATTATAAAAACATGCCATCAAAAGGCGATTCAAATTTTGGGGGAAAATAAAGATAAGCTCCATGAATTAGCAAAATATTTACTTGAGAAAGAGACTATTACCGGAGAAGAGTTTATGGCGATTTTAACAAAAGAATAAATGGATAGGAAAAGGTCAGTCCCGTTTTGTGGCAGCGGGAACTGACCTTTTTTTTATGGAACTTTGTAGCCAAGGGAATCTTTAAGGCCTTATTCTTTACTGCTTGCAGCTTCTATTTCATCGAGTGGGATCTTAAGGGCCCTTTGCTACTCCTTCACCGTGAGCAGGATCTGCTTTGTAGCAATCCCTCCTCCTTAGCACTTAATTTTTGAGCTTTCGATTGACTTTCAAGATGAATTGTTTTGAAAATAGGAATTTTTTGACATTTTAATAATCCGTGTTGCAGTCTGCAGTAGATTTCCTGCAATTTAGGATATTCTTCATTTGTAAATCTATTAGAAAAACCTCATTGCCTAAAAATTGTATTTGCTGTACGATAAAACTATTAAAATGTGAATAAAAGCAGTAGGTGCCCAATTTTTTTGGGAGAATAGGGAATGAAGTGAGAGTCTTCAGCGGTCCCGCCACTGTAATGGGGAGTTTCATTATAGATGCCACTGGTGAAATCCGGGAAGGGATGATGGAACAATGAACCAGAGCCAGGAGACCTGCCTATTAGCTTTATTATTGTAGATGATGGAAAAGTCTGCGGTTTATTTCATGTGCCTGTCTGAAATAAACTGTAGGCTTTTCTTTTTGAATTTTAAAGGGAGTGGATCAAATGGAATTATTGAAGGACACGATTCGTTGTATTGAAGGGTTGAATGAGGAAATCATGACAGTGGCAAAGACGCGGGTGGATAGTCTGATTAAGCCGCCAAAAAGTTTGGGAAAATTAGAGGATATAGCCATTCAGTTAGCGGGTATTACGGGAAAACTATATCCGGTTATGGATAATAAAGTAGTGATCGTCATGGCTGGTGATCATGGTGTATATGAAGAAGGGGTGACGAGTAATCCTCAAGAGGTCACATTTGCACAGACTCTTCTTTTTGCCAAGGGCCTAACTGGTGTATGCACGATTGGTCATGCCTTTGGTGCAAAAATTGTCCCAGTAGATATTGGCATTAAGGTGGATTTACCAAGTGATGCTGGTGTTCTGATTAAAAAAGTGAAATATGGGACAGACAATATGGCAAAAGGTCCTGCAATGAGTCGGGAAGAAGCCATTAAAGCAATTGAAATTGGTATTGAATTGGCGAATAGGGAAATTAATCAGGGAGCCCATATTTTAGCAACTGGAGAAATGGGGATTGGCAATACAACACCAAGTACAGCTATTCTTTCGGTACTCGGAAATATTGATGCTTTGGAGGTAACAGGAAGGGGAGCCGGTCTTGGGACAGGTGGAAAAGAGCATAAAGCAAATGTCATTAAAAAGGCGATTAAAATAAACCAACCTAACGCAAAGGATGGAATTGATGTTTTAGCTAAAGTGGGAGGATTGGAAATTGGCGGAATGGCCGGCGTTATGCTTGGAGCTGCGGCAGCAAGAGTACCAGTCATTGTTGATGGGTATATATCAACAGTAGCGGCATTAATTGCTGTGACCATTGAGCCAAAAGTGAAACATTATCTTATTTCCTCTCATGCCTCCGCGGAGCCAGGTGGGAAAAGAGCGAGTGAATTACTGGGAATTGAACCGATGCTCTATATGAATATGTGCCTAGGGGAAGGATCAGGTGCAGCTCTAGCATTCCCAATCGTAGAGGCGGCATGCAGCATGATGAAAAACATGGCGACCTTTGCTGACGTGGGGATGGAAATTTAGCCAAGATACTGGGTAGTGATTTTTGAATGGTGTTAGTTGGTGGAGTTTTTTTTGAATAGTTTAGAAGATTTTTGGGATTTTACATAGATTTTGAGAATACATGCAAAATATATCATGATCTAATGAAAGATATTGAAATCATTAAGAGAATAGCGGTTAAATCGCATTTGTTCGCGGATAAGGATAAAATAATGCGAACAACTGGAAAGGATTATGTACATTATTAAAGAATCGCCAGTGATTATCATTTTTCACGAATAAATGGTTTTTATCCGGATATTTTTAAATAGCACGAGTGGTTTTAAGTAAGGTCTCAGGTTTTTTAAACCTAATAGATGCAAAAAGAGACAGAAAATTATTCCCTGTCTCTTTTGCTTTACTAAACCTTTTTAGGAATTTCAACATCATTTGTTTTCAATTTATCGTTTCCTCAATTTTCCCCGCAAGCTTTTCAAATTTGCCATCAGGATTTGATATTCCTCCAGTTCGATTTGGCAGGATCTTATTTTTTCGCTAACCTTTTCTACGATGGCAGCTTTTTCATTCTCCGCCTTCTCTTGAAGAAAAATATATACCTTTCTTTCATCTTCTTTTGCTCGCATCTTTTGTAGCCATCCGTTTGCTTCCATTCTTGTTATCATTGGTGTTAATGTTCCAGTTCCGAGATTGACCTTCTCACCTAATTCCTTTGAAGTGAGGCCATCCTGCTCCCAAAGAGCAAGAAGAACGAGGTATTGCGGATAGGTTAAACCGAATGGTTGAAGGACACTTGTATAAAGCTTATTGAATTCGCTTGCTGTTTCATAGACTGCAAAGCATAGTTGTTTCTCTAATTGTAATGGTTCTTTCACGACAACCTCCTGTGGAATGACATTGATAGCGTGTGGCCGTTTCTATGATAATAATTTCAAGAGATCTTCTTCTATTTTATTTGGTTCAGTGGTAGGGGCATAGCGTTCTACTACTGCTCCATTTCCGTTGATAAGAAATTTAGTGAAATTCCATTTAATATTTTTAGAAAGTATTCCTTTCTTTTGCTCCTTTAAAAAAGTAAAAAGAGGATCTGCATTTTCTCCGTTGACATCGATTTTTGCAAAAATAGGAAAGGAAACACCGTAGTTCAGCTGGCAAAATTGTGTGGTTTCTTCTATGTCTGCAAATTCCTGATTATTAAATTGGCTGCAAGGAAAACCGAGGATTTCCAATCCGCGATCCTTGTACTTATCATATAATTCCTGAAGACCTTTGAATTGAGGGGTAAGACCACATTTGCTAGCCGTATTGACAATGATGAGAGGCTTTCCTTTATATTCAGATAATGCTTTTTGCTCCCCATTTGTCATTTTTACGGTGAAATCATAAACGGTTGTCATTCCTGTTTCTCCTCCTTGGATTCTGATTTTTTCCTGTAAGTTAAAATACATAAAAATATCGTGTACGATTAAATCGTACACGATATTTTTCAAATAAGCAAATTTTAATCCCTATTCATTAATTTGCACATAATATTCAGCAATTAGCTGTTCCAGTGATTTGAGCTCTTTATTCCAGCTTGGAGAAAAGATATTTGATCTTAAAGTTTCCAATGTACTTTCAATCAAAAATCTACGGGGAATTTTTGAATTAACAAGTTCGTACTCAAGAAAATCCAACAGCTCAAAAAACTTAAATTGGTCATCCTTTTCTTTAATCGTTCTTTTAAGAATAATGACGGATTGAGAAATGCTTTCTTTAAGTGAATCTGTCTTTCTCTTACAACCTGGCAACCAATCAGCTAAAAACTCCGGTTGGATTAATTGAACTTTTTCTTCCGATACTTCCTTAACTATTTTTTTAATTCGATTTACACAATAGCGAATGACAGGTTTAATATTTGAATTTGATGGATGTGCCATTGCATAAAATTTAAGATTATGTTGGAGGGTAGCCATAAACATGATGGCCATGTCAAATAAATAAGGTTCATATTCTTCACCATAAATATCAATAAAGCGATTATAAACCCAACGTAACATTTTCAACTGTCCCTGTTTCATAAATCCCTTTAAATCCTCATCGTTTGAAACGATGAGTTCCTCAAATAGAGGAATGAGCATTTTCTTATGATTCGTTTTCATTTGAAGCTCTACTTGGTTGATAAAAATCTCTATATCTGATGGATCCTGTCCGATTAATAATTGATTTCTTTCCATTTCAAATTCTTCAAATATAGTTTTAAAAATTTCCTTCAACAATTCATTTTTTGACGGAAAGTAATTATAAAAGGTCCCTTTAGAGATTCCGCTATACTCTAAAATGTCTTGAATAGACGTGGATTGGAACCCTTTATTGATAAATAGCTGATGGGCTATATTAATGACATGCTGTTTTCTGTCGTTCATTTTATTTTCACCTTATAATTTTTATTGGACTTCCTGTCTAATATTATAGTACAAAATTTTTCTGCATTATTCAAGTTGGGTAAAATAAGGGATTTTTTATTTGCAAAATTTGAACCATTGGTATATTATACTGTCTATATGAAATAGCAGTATAAAAAAATGGACTATAATTTTAGGAGGGGTAAAATGGATAAGGCTGTGAATACAAATAAACGCCCACCGTATGGCATTATTGCTGTCTTAATGGTAGGGGCATTTATAGCAATGTTAAATAATACGTTACTTAATATTGCACTTCCGTCCATTATGAAGGATTTAGACGTTGGAGCTTCGACTGTTCAGTGGATGACCACGGGATATATGCTGGTCAATGGTATATTAGTGCCGGCTACAGCCTTTCTAATCCAAAAGTATTCTGTTCGACGCTTGTTTTTAACAGCGATGATTTTATTCACACTTGGGACTCTATTAGCAGGATTTGCTTATGTTTTCCCACTATTATTAGCAGGCAGGATGATTCAGGCTTCTGGTTCTGCAATTTTAATGCCATTATTAATGAATGTGATGCTAACTAGCTTTCCAGTTGAAAAAAGGGGAACGGCAATGGGAGTTTTTGGTCTAGTATTGATGTTCGCTCCTGCGATCGGTCCAACTCTATCCGGTTGGTTAATTCAACATTATGATTGGAGAATGCTTTTCCATTTTGTTTCACCGATTGCCATTCTTGTCGTATTAATTGGCTTCTTCCTCCTTAAAGATAAGAAGGATAAAGTAAAAATACGTCTTGACATATTATCTCTGATACTATCAAGCATTGGCTTTGGCGGAATTTTATATGGCTTTAGCTCTGCTGGTGATAAAGGATGGGATAGCCCGGAGGTATATGGGAGTTTAGCTGTTGGGGTAATCTCTCTGATTTCTTTCATTTTCCGTCAGTTAAATCAGAATTCGCCAATGCTGAATTTCAGAATCTATAAATATCCAATGTTTGCCTTATCATCTGCAATTTCAATGATTGTCACGATGGCAATGTTCTCAGGTATGATCCTTACACCAATTTACGTTCAAACGATCAGAGGAATTTCGCCTTTAGATGCCGGTTTAATGATGCTCCCTGGTGCAATTGTTATGGCAATCATGATGCCGATAACAGGAAGGCTATTTGATAAATTTGGCGGAAGGGTGCTCGCGATTATTGGATTAACGATTACAGCTGTTACGAGTTACTATTTCAGTAAATTATCACTTGATACCACCTATACTCAGTTAATTATTTTATATTCAGTACGGATGTTTGGTATGTCCATGGTTAATATGCCAATTACAACAAATGGATTAAATCAACTACCTTCAAGATTTTATCCACATGGAACAGCGATGAATAATACGATGTCTCAAGTATCTGGAGCCATCGGTACAGCTTTATTAGTGACAGTGATGACAAATCGTACGAAAACCCATGCAACAGAGCTTGCAGCGAGTGCAATGAAACATCTAACGGGTCAACCAACTGCGGCGGCATTAGCAGAAATGAAACAGCATATTGCCATGAAAGCAATGCTTGAAGGAATTAATGATGCTTTTCTTGTTACAGTAGGTATTTCCATCGTGGCTCTAGTCTTATCCTTCTTCATTAAAAGAGCAAAGCAAGCAGAGGATCCTTCAGTGGGGAGTCGTTCTGAACAACACCAAGTAGTAAATAAATTAGCGGAAAATTAATAAATCGTTCGATAAGAATAGGTATAGAATGGTTATTCATTCTATACCTATTTTTTGATATTGATTTTATGATTATAGAGGAATATCCTGCTTTTGCTTATCCCACTCTTAACGGACATTTTGACTCCCACTTCAAGATTCTGAGAATACGAAGAAGATAAGTGGGAGATCAACTGTCCGTAAAGGTCCGACGAGGGATTAAGGTCCTAGTCAGGCGAAGCCACAGGACGTGGCGTTATGAGCGTGATAAGTGAAATAAGATTTTTTCTTTGGGCTTCAGCCCTTAGAAAAATCAATCAGGCTCTGCGTGACTAACCATCAGTGGGGGATGAATGACAGACTAAAAGCTCGACGTCAATCACAACGTCTGCACTAGCACGTCCTGTGCGTCGAACCCCCCACTGATGGTTAGTTGAACTTTATATGGGTTATTTGCTGAATTTTCAAAATTTATGAAACACATATGATTTAAACCGATTTGATAATTTGATAGAATGGATCTAATAGGAAAAAAAACTTGGGGAATTCATATTACAATTGAAGGGGTAATCTCATTGAAAAATGCAATAGAAAATAATCTAAATGTCTCGCTATTAATGAATGATTTAAAGCGCGAGAATCATGAAATGCAAGGGGTCATGAAGAAAATTCGCGATATATCAATGAAATCTAATATACTGGCATTGAATTCCGGTATTGAAGCGGCCCGAGCTGGGGAGGCAGGCAGGGGCTTTTCGGTGGTTGCAACAGAAATAAAGAAATTTGCAGAGGAAAGTTTAAAAGCTAGTAAAGAAAGTGAATTGCTTATTAAAAGCATTCAAAATAAGGCAAATGAAGTAATTGCCGTTCGGACAGTTGATGTGGCTTATGATACGATTGATAAAATTGACCGGAACTTATTTGAAAGAAATTGTGATGTGCAGGCGTGGGCAACTTTTGATGCGATTAAAGAATGTTTACTGAATCCAACAGAAGAATCGAGAAAGGCTGCTCAAGAACTTCTTCAAAATATTTATCAGATTTATGAAGTGTATTTTGATTTATTTGTTGTTGATTTATCAGGAGAAATTCTTGTTGCATCACAAAATCAATATCAAGTAGGAAAGGATATGTCCGATCGAAAATGGTTCCAAGAAACCATTAGGACTAATCAAGTCTATGTGACAGATATGTATAATTCTTCTGTGGTTGGAGGATATACAATCGGTTTTTCCTGCCCTGTGCGAAATGATGCGGGTGAGATGATTGGTGTTTTCACAACGAGATTTAATTGGGAATATATCTTTGATATTATTGAAAGAGTGAAAATTGATGAAAAGAGTAAGCTTTATGTGATCAATTCAGAAGGCTATGTGATCGCTTCTAAAGATCGCTCAGAAATTCTTGATACTAAGCTTAACCATTTGCAGGCTGTAGAAAATGTCTTATCAGGAAAGGATAAGCGAGGTTATATTGTAGAAAACAATCAGATATATGCTTATTGTTTAACAGAAGGTTATAATGCCTATAAAGGAAAAGGCTGGTCTGTTATCGTAGTGGAATCGATTGGCTAGTATGTTTTAAAAAATGTTTAATTCCTTGTGTGCTAAAATAAGATTCGGCTGTTTACTAGAGTAGTAAGGTCGGATCTTTTTATATATATAATTGACAGAAGACTAAAAATAAATTATTATGAAAACGCATTCGAAACGTAAACGTTTACGTTTTGCGTAAGGTATTCTAAGTTGAAAATGAGTAGAAGCCAATGAAATGATTTTGGTCCTATTGTGTAGAAAGAGTTTTCTTGGAAAATGAGGTGATGAGATGAATCCTACAATTAAAGATGTTGCTAGACAGTCTAATGTGTCGATTGCAACCGTTTCGCGGATTTTGAATAATAAACCTGGATATTCTGAGGAAACGAAGGATCGTGTTCTAAAGGCAATCGCAGAATTAGGATACCAACCAAATGGTGTTGCAAGAGGATTAATTAACAAAAGAACCCAAACGATTGGGGTGTTGTTTCCAGAGCTTTCATCCATGGTTGCCTCAGAGGTGATAAAAGGGATAGAGGATGTATCTCATCAGCAAGGTTCTAGCGTAATTGTCTGCAATACGGACTGCAACGGAAAACGGACGATGGACTATTTAAAGCTATTATCGGAGAAGAGAGTAGACGGCATTATTTTTGCTAGTGAAGTTTTAAAAGAAGAATATTATAAAACTCTTGCTGAAATGAAGGTTCCGGTAGTTTTACTTTCTACCTTATCGACTGATTTTCAAATTCCTTATATTAAGGTGGATGATTTTCAAGCAGCCTTCAATGCAACTCAGTATTTGATTAATAATGGGCATGAGCGCATTGCAATGATTAGCGGGAATAAAGAAGATCCGATTGCAGGGATTCCCAGAATTTCAGGTTATAAAAAAGCTCTTCAAAATCATGGTATTCACTTTAAGGAAGAATGGTTTATTAGCTATCTTAATTTCGATTTTGATAGCGGTTACAAAGGCGTGTCTGAGATATTCAATAGAGCCATAGATGTGACAGCCATTTTTGCAAGTAGTGATGAATTGGCCGCTGGAGTATTATCAAGAGCTTATGAATTAGGGATTAAGGTTCCTGATCAATTATCCATAATTGGTTATGATAATACGAAGTTAGCAAAAATGATAAACCCTCCACTAACCACATTGGCACAGCCTTTATATGATATGGGGTGTGAGGGAGCTGAAATGCTGTATGAAATGCTGCAAACAGGAAAAATGGTTAGCAGTAGAATTTTGCAGCATAACATAATAGAAAGAAAAACAGTAAAAAACATAGGAAAATAATAAGTCCTTTGTTTTAAATGTTTAACTTGAAATATGGTGCTTTACTCCTTGTGAATTTTATAAAAGCCTTTAAAAATAGAAAAAAAAGTAGAATTTATTTTTTTTACAAAAAAGTAAACGTTTACTAATCGGAGGTAAAAGATGAATAATTGGTGGAAAAATAGTGTCATTTACCAGATTTATCCGCGCAGCTTTAAAGATAGTAATGGAGATGGAATTGGTGATTTAAAAGGAATTACTTCAAAGCTTGATTATTTAAAGGAGCTTGGGATTGATGTAATATGGCTATCTCCCGTCTATAAATCTCCAAATGACGATAATGGATATGATATTAGTGATTATCAAGACATTATGGATGAGTTTGGAACAATGGAAGATTTTGATGAACTCCTTGCAAAAGCACATCAAAAAGGAATCAAAATTATTATGGATTTAGTGGTTAACCATTCTTCTGATGAACATGCTTGGTTTGTTAAGTCCAAGTCCTCAAAAGATAATGATAAGCGTGATTATTATATTTGGAAACCGGGAGTAAATGGGAAAGAGCCCACTAATTGGGAATCCTTCTTCAGTGGATCGGTATGGCAATATGACGAAAATACCGGGGAATACTATTTGCATTTATTTAGCAAAAAGCAACCGGATTTGAATTGGGAAAATCCAAAACTTCGGCAAGAAGTGTATTGCATGATGAAATGGTGGCTTGATAAAGGAATAGATGGCTTCCGTATGGATGTTATTAATCTTATTTCAAAGGACCAGCGGTATTTACAGGGAGAAGTAAATCCAGGAAAGAAATATGGTGATGGGGCAAAGAACTATATGAATGGCCCAAAAGTTCATGCATTTTTACAAGAAATGAATAAGAAAGTGCTCTCACAGTATTATGATATTATGACCGTCGGGGAAACGCCTGGTGTTACTCCAGAGGAAGCAAAGCTTTATACAAGTGAGGATCGCCATGAATTGAATATGGTTTTCCAATTTGAACATATGGATGTTGGCAGCGGTCCTGAGGGGAAATGGAGTAATTTACCTTGGAAGCTAACAGAATTAAAGCAAATCATGTCAAGATGGCAGAAGGGCCTTGAATCTGAAGGCTGGAACAGTCTTTACTGGGAAAATCATGATCAGCCAAGAAGTGTTTCGCGTTTTGGAAATGATCAAGAATATCGAGAACAAAGTGCCAAAATGCTTGCCACTTGTCTTCATATGATGGAAGGGACTCCTTTTATTTATCAAGGTCAGGAAATTGGAATGACCAATGTAAAATTTGATAGCATTGCAGATTATCGTGATATTGAATCTATCAATGCATATAATGAATTCGTCTTGGAAAATGGGAAAAAGCCTGAAGAGATGATGAAGGCCCTTCATGCAAGAAGCAGGGATAATGCAAGAACCCCGATGCAATGGGACGATTCTGAACAGGCTGGGTTTTCAACGGCAGAGTCTTGGCTATCGGTGAATCCAAATTACAAAGAAGTGAATGTTAAGAATGCCCTTCAAAATCCAGATTCAATATTTCACTTTTATAAAAGGCTGATTCAATTAAGAAAAGAAAATGACATCGTTGTTCATGGTAGCTACGATCTCATATTAGATGAGCATGAAGAAATATACGCCTATATCCGAACTTTGGGGCAGGAGCAGCTCTTGGTCATCTGCAATTTTTCAGAAAATCAACCGGATTTTGTTTTACCTGAGGATATCCACTTTGCTGAGAAAAAATTATTGATTCACAATTACCCTTCAAATGAGGATGATTTGAATAAATTTTCTTTAAAGCCTTATGAAACTCGCGTTTATAAACTTACTAAATAACCATTTGTTTGGAGAAATTCATGATGAAGAATACGACAAAAAAATAGTTAGCGGAGTAAATGGCTTTGACTCTTGGTGCTTCTTTATTAGCAGGTTGTGAAAATGGTGATGATAAAAAGGCATCAGACGGAAAAACTTTTTTTGCAACATTAAGAAATAGTGCTTTTATTACGATAAGTGTGGTTATATTAACGCTATTAACGAACTCAATGGCTGCCTTTAGAGATTGCAAGGAATAATCAGTGGCGTTACAAATGGTGCGATTAAATAGAATGTCGCATAATCATTATGAAAGAATCAAAGAGGATGGCGTTTTGCTGCCCATGCAGCAGAACGCTTTCCTGCATATATGAGGGCTGATTTGTGGGAAAATGAAAAAACCACCTGATGAAAGAATGGTGGCAGATCATACTCAGCTAGTTAGTTTTAAAAGTTCAGCAGCTTGGTTCTCTGTAATATCCTTAATAAGAATCATTTCACTGATGACATTTTTTTGGGCTTGGTGCAACATTTGTTTTTCTGTTGAATTAAGTGATTTTTCCATACTGCGATATAATAAATCACGGATCACTTCCGTGGAATCATGCATGCTTCCTGTTTTTATCTTCTGCATATTTACATTATATCTTTCCTTCCAGGGAAGGAAAGCATTTGGTTTTTTATGGTGAAAATCAAATAAGATATGGTTTAATGTTTTCGGATCAACTATTGATCTAACACCTAATTGATCCATTTTTTTTAGGGGAATCATCACATCCATATTATTAATGGGGATGGTAATCACACAATATTCCTGCTTTTCTCCCAAAATTTCCTTTTGTTCGATCGCCTTAATGATACCTGCTCCATTCATTGGATAAAAAACTTTATCACCGACTTGAAACAACCCTTTCACCTCCAAAATTACTTACATATAATAGTATATCATAAGTTTGAAAAAATATTAAAAATATTTATATTATCACGAATTAAATGTTGATGTCAATAAAATTATCTCAAAAAATAAAGCGCTTTCTTCAGGCCCTGTTTATTCATTAAATGTAAGTATTTTTATGGCGATTATTCCATCACCCCAATTATTTGATTGTAGGTGGAAGATTCAGTTTTCTGAGAGTAAATCATTTCGAATGATTTACTCTTTTCTTGTTCAATGTGAAAAGATAGGATAAGTAGTAGTAGTCTTTTACGCTTTTTTATAAAAATTATTGTAGAAAAATTATGCTTACAAAATTATATGGTAATTATGCTCATGTGATTACTATTTAGAAAAGGTGAGATTTCATGAAAGAACATTATTACGACGACCTTCTAAACATTCGGACAAGAGGGGAACAGGAAGAAACTCATCATTCCTTTCACTATTATCGGTATGAGCCAACTCCATATAGTGCCTTAGAGGTATTGTTTAAACAATATGAATTAAAGAGCCATGATCATATTGTTGATTTTGGTTGTGGGAAAGGCAGATTAGTTTTTTACCTTCATTATTTATCTAACTGCTCCACTGTTGGCGTTGAAATGAGCGGAGATTTGTATCAACAAGCGCTTGAGAATCGTAAAGGGTATCTTAAGAAAATGAGAAAGGGTGGGGAAGGAATCCGATTTTTTCATGGTATTGCGGAAGAGTATCCAATCGATCCGTTAGACAATCGATTTTATTTCTTTAATCCCTTTTCTATTCAAATCTTTATGAATATTGTCAAAAATATTCTGATTTCAATGGAACAATCTGAGCGAGAGGTAGAATTGATTTTATATTATTGTTCAGATGATTATCTCTATTTTCTAGAAAATCAAACATTGTTTGAGCTGAAACAAGAAATCATTTTGCCTAGAATATACGATCATAATCCATATGAGAGATTTTTAATCTATCGCTTGGATAATCGCACATCTATTTTTGAGAAAAAATGAATCAATTGTTAAGATTTATAAAAGATTAGAAGAAATATTCCGATATAAGGTTTGTATGAAAAAATAACTAGGACCAATTATTTAAAGAAACAGTGTTAAGGAAAGGGAGGATGGAAATGTCTTCAATTACAGATTTTCAAACAGACACAAGACATAGGGCATTTATTATTACCATTAATGGTTTTGCTGGTGCAGAAAGTGCGGCAAATTTTGTGGGAAATTTAAAGAATGAAGTTTCAAAGCTAAATCCAAGTGAGTACACCTTGATTGCAGATGGGGCTCAGTTAAAAACCTTTAAACCAGAAATTTTGCCGATTCTTGAGAAAAGCTATGCCTTATATACAAGCTTAGGCTTTAAAAAAGTATTTATTGTTAATCCAGAAAGAGTGACACCTCGCCTACAATGTAAACGAATTGCTAAAAATGTTGGATTTACAGGAGAATTTATTTCTAGTTTACAAGAGGCCTTAGAGGTAGCTGCAAGTATTTAGGGATAGGAAGAAATTATGATTATAGAAAAACATAAAGATAAGGGGTTAAGTTAGTAATGTCAACAAGTATTACATTAAGAGATGTAGCTGTCTACCATCCAGAAAAAGCAGTAAATAATCGTTATTATATTGATCATTTTAGTCGTCAAGGTAAGGAAATCGATCGTTTGCTTGAAGCACTTGGGAGAGAGAATCGATTTGTAGCTGATTACCAGACTGAAACAACACTAACCATGGCGATTGAGGCCTCTAAAAACGTATTAAAGAAAACGGGATTAACAGGTGAGGATCTAGATATGATTGTTTTTGTTTCAGCCACACCTGAATATCTTGCACCTCCAAACTCCGTTGCAATTCACCATGCTTTAAATGGGAAAGAAGAGTCCATCGTGTACGATATGAATGCGGCTTGTGTTGGGATGATTGTGGCAGTGGAGCAAATTAGCCGTAATATGCTGGCTAATCCCAATATGGAACGGGCTTTAATTGTTGGATCAGAACAGTTGCATCGTTATGCAAGCAAAGAAGACGAATTAACCTATGCTAGCTTTGGTGATGGGGCATCAGCTGCCATATTAGAAAAGCAGCATAATACGGATCGAGGTTTTATTGATTCGGTCTATAAAGTAAATACAGAATCTCTTGAAAAAATAGCGTTGCCAGCATGCGGTTTATCTAAACTATATGACCATAAAACAGATCTCTATGAAAAACGTGTAAAATGGGAAAATGTAAGTAATGACAATGCTTTTAAGACTACTGTAGAGCTGATTGAAAAGTTATTGAATAGGAATCAATTAACGCCTTCAGATATTCAAGCCTTTTGCTTCTCCCAGCTCTCAAGGAAAAATATTTATAAAGTCCAGGAAGCATTTCATGAGGATGTTAAAAAGTTTCCTATTGTCGGAACGAAGTATGGTTATACAGGGGCTGCCAGTCCTTTTATGGCATTTGAACATGCCGTTAATGTTGGTCAAGTGAAAAAGGACGATTACGTTGTTTTTTGGTCTGTTGGAGCAGGTTCAACAGCCTGTGCAATGCTTTATAAATATTAGATGAGTCATAAGCAGGGAAATAATACATAAAATTAGGTGGGTCAAAATGAAGAATTATAGAATGGGTTTTATTAAACAAATCTTTCCCTTTATCATCATTGGTGTAATCATTATGGGAGGGACCTTATGGGGCAATAAAGAAATTCAATTTTGGATCGCGATAGTTGGTTCCATTGCAGTTATTATTTTTGGCATTTGGTCCGCGCTCCTTTTGGCTAATAAGCTTTCTCAATTTGAATTAGTATCAGAGAAAATAAAATCAGGTGATTTTACGGAAATTACCACTAAGGAAAATCAACATCTTGGTGAATTAATGCTTGCGCTAAATGAAGTAACCGATAAAACCCGCAATCTCGTTGCTAATTTAAAAGTGGGAGTTTATGAGGTTGGAGGTCATTCAGAGGAGTTATCTGCAACAGCAACAGAGCTTACTTATATTATTCAAGATGTTATTGATACGATGAATGTCATGACACAAGGATCGATGGAATTAAGTGCTACAACTCAGCAAATAAGTGCGGCTATTGAAGGTATAGATTCCTCTACTAATAGATTAGCAGAAAAAGCAAAAGATGCAGGAAATTTAGCTGAACAAATTAAAGAAAGAGCCTCTAAGGTCATGGAAGATGCTAAGCATTCTGTGGATTCTTCGGAAGAAATCTATGTGGAAAAAGAAGAAAAGATAATGAAAGCTATTGAGGACTCAAAAGTAGTGCAGGAAATCACTATTTTGGCTGATACAATTGGAAGTATTGCGGAGCAAACGAATCTTTTAGCATTAAATGCCTCAATTGAAGCTGCCAGGGCTGGTGAAGCAGGAAAAGGATTTTCTGTAGTAGCTGATGAAATAAGAAAATTGGCTGAACAATCTTCAAAATCTGTGGAAAACATTCGAAATGTCATTGGAAAAGTTCAAAGTTCCTTTAGCAACCTAACCAATAACTCAAAAGACATTTTGCATTATATGAATACGGAAGTGAAGCCAGATTATGAAAAATTTATTCAAATAGGAATTCAGTACGAAAAGGATGCTGATTTTATAAATCAAATGTCTATTGATATTGCAGATTCCTCAAGTGAAATGGCGAGTTCGATAAAAGAGGTCAACATGGCCATTCAAGAAATTTCAGCCACGACTATGCAAAATGCATCTAGTGCGGAAGAAATATTAGATAATGTTTCAGAAGTATCATTAGCGATTAAAGAAGTAGAAGAAAGTGTTCAAAATCAATATAAACTAACGGAAAATGTGAAGCAGTTACTGGATCAAGTTCAAGTGTAAATGGCAGGGAAAGACAAGTTGCCCCTAGTTGAAACAACTAGGGGCTTTCTGAATTGGGAAAGATAGATGATTAATGCTACATTTTTAGAGAATTCTTTTTTGCACACGTATTCACTCGCAACAGTGGATACAATGGACAAAACTTTAGGAAAGCAGTAATTATTAACACTACACCTATTAAACTAATATATTTCATTCCCCCATCCAATAGGAAAAACAATGAGATAAATGCTATGCCTAATAGGAATCGAATCGTTCTGTCGGTCGCTCCAATATTTTTCTTCAAACCACCAGCCCCTTTGTACTTATTTGGCTAACCAAGCGAAAAATTATTAACTTCTCTGACTAAATAATGCACATTATTTAGTCTAATCTTTTAGTTAGCTAATTAAAAAATAAGGTAAAAGGGCATCGTGATTCAGTGACAAAGTCACATTGTCAATACTCTGTCAATTATCGTGAATCGAGATAATTCGTACGTCAACGTAAATCCTATTCTTATTTAAATAAATGGAAAAGAAGCCGTTCCTTATCTTCGAAAAAATGCTTCATAATCTTATAGTGATTCGTTTCCTCAAGTGTGGTTTCTTGGATTCCATTTTCAGTTAATTCATAAATGATGGAATCTGGGTAAGCCATCAAAATGGGTGAATGGGTAGCAATGATAAATTGTGAATGATGATGAATTAGTTCGTGCATTCTTGAAATCATTGATAATTGGCGAAGGGGAGAAATGGCTGCTTCCGGTTCATCTAATATATACACCCCATTCCCCCAAAAACGATTCATAAATGCTGCAAAGAAGGATTCCCCATGTGATTGCTCGTGAAGAGAGAGACCACCGAAGGAATCAATGATTCTGCCTCCTCCTGGTTCTTTATCCAGTTCTTCGATATTTGTGGCTAGGTTATAGAAGGTTTCTGCACGAAGAAAGAAGCCATCCTTTGGTTTTTCAACTCCCTTAATAAGTTTAATATAGTGGTCTAGTTGTGAATGAGTATCAAAAGTTGAAAAGTTGAAATTAAAACTACCTCCTTCTGAGTTAAAGCCATAGGCAATCGCAATGGCTTCAAGTAATGTGGATTTTCCCATGCCATTTTCTCCAACAATATAGGTTACCTTTGGATGCAGGGGCAGATCGTGAAGATTCTTGATACAAGGGAGGTTAAAAGGATAGGTATGAAAGGAGGGAACAGCCTCCCGTTTGACTTCGACTTTTCTTATATATTGTTGATGGTCATACATGGAATCTCTCCTTCATTGATCGGTTTATCATAAGAATAACAGAATCGTCTAATAGAGAGAAACAGATAGGAAGACTTTCTTTAATAAGTCCTATCATTTATGAAAACGCTTCGAAAACCTTAAAGAAATGTTCACATGGATTGGTAAGAAAATGGGTTAAAATAAACTATGTTGTTTTGTGAATTAGTGCACAATAAAAATATTCCATAGAAAAAAAGAAAAGGAATGTTTTTTGAAAGGAAATGATCAACATGTCATCATTCTACAAACCGGAGCAAATAGTAGACGTAACGATTAAAAACGGAATCAAAAAAACGTCCTATCCTGCCTTAACAACCATGATTTTGGGTTTTGAAGCAGGTGCATTTATTGCATTAGGCTACTTGTTATATATTCGAATTACCGCTCCATTAACAGGTGTTGCAGCAGGATTTACGAATTTATTAGGTGGAGCTGTTTTCCCAATTGGACTTATTCTTACCTTAATTGCAGGGGGAGAGCTTCTTACAGGAAATATGATGGTCGTCGCACTTTCTAGAATGGCTAAAAGGGTGAGAACGAGTCAGTTATTAAAAAACTGGTTACTAGTTACAATTAGTAACTTTATTGGAGCTATTTTTGTGGCTTACTTTTTTGGTCATGTAATTGGATTAACAGAAACGGGTCCGTTTTTAGCGAAAACCGTAGACCTTGCTGAGCATAAGCTTGGAGATTCTTTTATTCAAGCGTTCTTTTCAGGAATTGGCTGTAACTGGCTTGTTGCTGCAGCTGTATGGCTTTCTTATGGATCAGAAGATATGATGGGGAAGATTGCGGGAATCTGGTTCCCAACAATGGCCTTCGTGTCAATTGGTTTTCAGCATATAGTAGCTAATATGTTTGTCATTCCTGCTGCAATACTAGCAGGGTATTTTACTTGGTTAGATTATTTAGGAAACTTCGTCCCAGTGTATTTAGGAAACGCGGTTGGCGGCGCATTATTTATCGCGATGGCCTATTGGCTAGCTTATAAAAAGAAAGAGCATACAGTCCTCGATAGTTCTAAATCTTCTAAGCAGGCTGAGCCAATGGTTAATAGAGGTGGTATGTAATGGCCGAGATTTCCATAAGTGCCTTGGTGATACGATTCTTATTGGGTGGAACCGCAGTCCTTGGTTCAACGTTGATTGCAAAGCTTTTAGGTGAGAGAGCTGGCGGTATTTTTGCCGCATTTCCAGCTGTATACTTAGCGGCATTACTTACTGCTCATTTAGATTTAAGCGGAGCAGAGCTGATTTCGCATTCGATATTGCTTTCAAAAGGAGCAATCATTGGGATGGTCATTAATATTGTTGTGGCTATTGCCACTGGCTATCTTTTACCAAGACAGGGCTGGAAGCTTGGATTAATTCAAGCGACCGTATGTTGGTTTGTTGTTTCAATGGTTGTTGCAATCGTCACATCTCACTAATGAAGAAAAGGTGATTCTCTTGAATAAGCATGATTTAATTCTTCGTTTTTTATTAGGTGGTACAGCTGTCATGCTCAGCTATATTGTGACAGTCATTTCTCCCTGGAAGCTATTAGCAGGGATCTTTGCCGCATTTCCAGCGGTGATGCTTACAGCCGTATTGATGGTGGGAATAGCTTCAGGCTCAAAAAAGGCAGCAAAGATAGCCAATGGATCCGTTTATGGGATGATTGGCGGCGTAGTATGTGTAGCAACGGTCCTTTTGGTCTTGAAGGTAACGAACAATTGGATGTTTAGTATTATCTTAGGATTATTCTTATGGCTTGGCAGCTCTATTCTAGTGTCTGTCATTAGAGAAAGAATGAAGAATATAAGCTCTCGCAAAGCGGCATGAAACTTTTGGTTAGAATTATAGCTTTCTGGTATTTTTACTTATTAATTAATTTAATAAAATATCAGATTTGTAAAAATCTGTTGATATAGATTTTGAGAATCCAATGACGAGGAGGTCATTGGATTTTTTTATCCCACTCTTAACGGACATTTTGACTCCCACTTCAAGATTCTGAGAATACGAAGAAGATAAGTGGGAGATCAACTGTCCGTAAAGGTCCGACGACGGACAGGAGGTCCTAGTCAGGCGAAGCCACAGGATGTGGCGTTATGAGCGTGATAAGTGAAATAAGATTTTTCTTTGGGCTTCAGCCCTTAGAAAAATCAATCAGGCTCTGCGTGACTAACCATCAGTGGGGGATGAATGGCAGACTAAAAGCGCGACGTCAACACATAAGTCTGCACACTTCACGTCCTGTGCGTCGAAAACCCCCACTGATGGAAGTTTCACTTTATATCCAGATTGAATACGGAGAAATTGATTCGGAAAAATTTTTTTGTCAATACTATTGACCTTAACGTTGCGTAAAGGTGTATCTTCTGAGGTAGGGAGGTGATCAGATGGAATATACCGTGCAGAAGCTTGGAAAATTAGCTGGAGTAAGCACCAGAACATTAAGATATTATGATGAAATCGGGATTCTTAAGCCGGCAAGAATCAATTCATCAGGATATCGAATCTATGGGCAGGCTGAGGTCGATAGGCTGCAGCAAGTTCTGTTCTATCGGGAGCTAGGCGTTAATTTAGAGACCATTAAAGAAGTCATCACTTCAGCATCGTTTGATGGAGCAATTGCACTTAAAGAACATCGTGAAAAGCTCCTTGAAAAAAGAAAACAGCTTGATTTGCTGATTGAAAATGTTAATAAGACGATTGATTCAATGGAAGGGAGAAGAACCATGTCTAATAAAGAAAAATTTGAAGGATTTAAGAAAAAGCTAATTGAGGATAATGAGAAAAAATATGGCAAAGAAATCCGTGAAAAATATGGCGAAGAAACGATTAATAAATCAAATGCAAAAATGCTGAATATGACCGAAGCAGAATATGAAAGGGTTACAAAGCTTTCAGAGGAGGTAAATTCTACTTTAGCCGAAGCGATGAAGACAGGGAATCCAGCAAGCGAGTTGGCGCAAAAAGCAGCAGAACTGCATAAACAATGGCTCACTTTTTATTGGAGTGAGTACAGTAAAGAAGCTCATGCCGGGCTTGCTCAAATGTATGCAGATGATGAACGATTCAAAGCGTATTACGATAAAATCCAACCAGGGGCAGCGGAATTTTTACGGGATGCGATTCTGATTTATACGAAATAACTTGAATAGTTGAAACTTGATTTTTTGTCAGAGATTAGAACAACTGTACATAGAAAAAAAGTGTACAGTTGTTCTTTTGCTGATTACCATTCAACTAAGAATTCAGTCTGCTAAAAATGCTCGAAATGGAGCGGTGATCTCTTTTCCTCATAATAAAAAACGATTCTATTTGCGAGCATAAAGTACAGAAAAATTAAAATATTTATAGACACAGTCAACTTCGCTAAAACCAGCATCTTTTAACCATTTTAGTTGATTTTCTAGTGTCGCCATCTTATCAAGTTTCGTCCGTTCATGAGCTGCCTTTAGTTCTTCACTAGTTAATCCACTTCTTTCAATTTTCAAATTCCAATCGTTTTTATACATGGTTTCAATAAATGGTGTGGAACCTAAAACTTGGTCAGCATTAATAAAAATTCCCTCTTCATTTAGTAGATTGTAAACTTTCCTATATAATTTTTCTTTTTGCGCATCCGTTAAATGGTGAATGGATAAAGAGGAAATCACAAAATCAAATTTTGTTTGGAAATCATAGCTTGTATAATCAGCAATCATGTAACTGATCGCTGAATCGTCTTGGAAACGGGCCTTCGCTTTTTCAATCATGTTTTCAGATAAATCAATTAAGGAAATCTGGGCATTTGGATATTTTTCTTTAACATAGGCTGAAAAAATACCCGTCCCTGCTCCAACATCTAAGATGGTGGGTGTATCGTGCTTTGCTTCAATTAAGGATATAGGAATAGAATAAAAGTCATCAAAGCATGGGATTAGTTTTTTTCTTTGATGGTCGTATTGTGATGCGTGGTGATTAAAGGTGGATTTTACATCTTTATTTGTGATCTCCATTATTTAGGACCCTCCTAGTAAATCTATTTAGTAGAGTATTATAATGAAAATTTTGACAATCAACAACGGGTTTTAGAAAAAAATTTTTTGAACTATGAGAAAAAATGGTGGCTGTCATAATGGCCATCTAATTTACTTCCGTTCAGAATGATTTATATATTTTAAATATTCTAAAAAGTATTTACATTTTTATAGTTTTGTACTTTAATAATATTTAGTTTTGAAAATTTGGACATTTAAAAATCAAAGGGGGTTAACCGAAAGAATGAAAACAAATTTAAAGAGAATCATTCAGTTTTCTGCTCTTTCTAGTCTACTAGTTTTATCGGCTTGTAGCGGTGGAGGAGAAAAAGCATCGGGCGATAAAGATAGTAAGGGGAATAGCGGTGTTATAACAGCCGATATTGGTGTCGTCTCATTTATATCTGGTTCAGGTGCAGCTTATGGGGAAGCAATAACAAATGGTCTAAAACTTGCTCAAGAAGAAATTAATAAAAAAGGTGAAGTAAAAATCAACCTCGAAATTGAGGATTCTGCGGGTAAGCAGGATCAAGCTTTGTCTGCGGCCCAAAAGCTAATGAACTCCAAAAACGTAACTGCCATTATTGGACCAACGTTAAGCACGGAAATGAATGTCGTAGGACCAGAAGCAGATCTAAATGGTGTACCTATTATGGGAACATCTACGACAGCTCAAGGAATTCCACAAATTGGGGACTATGTATTCCGTAATTCGATTCCAGAATCATTAGCAATCCCAGCATCTATTAAAAAAGCTGTGGATAAATATAAGGCGAAAAAAGTCGCCATTTTATATGGAAATGATGATGTATTTACTAAATCAGGTTATGACACTATGAAGCAGGCTGCCAAGGATATGGGACTTGAAGTATTAGCGACGGAAACCTTCCAAAAAGGACAATCAGACTATAATGCTCAATTAACAAAGATTAAAGGACTGAAACCAGATTTAATCCTTTGCTCTGCCTTATATAACGAAGGCGCTGTCATTATGGATCAAGCTCGTAAAATGGGGATTACTGTTCCGTTTGTCGGCGGTAATGGATTTAATTCTCCAGAGGTAATCAAAATTGCAGGGAACGCTGCTAACGGACTCATTGTAGCAACACCTTGGTATGCAGAAAAAGAGGATGAAAAGGTTCAAAACTTCGTTAGTACGTATAAAGAAAAATTTGGAAATGTACCAGACCAATTTGCAGCTCAAGCCTATGATGCACTGTATTTAATGGCAGATGCCTTAAAACGGGCTGGAGAAGCAGATCGTGATGCTCTTCGTGATGCATTAGCTGAAACGAAAGACTTTAATGGAATATTAGGAAATATCTCATTTGATAAAGATGGAGATGTTGTGATGGAACCTACTGTTCTTGAGATTAAAGATGGGAAGTTCCAAATTTTTGAATAATCAAGATTAAATGATAAAGGCTCTGTTAATGAGTGTTGTTAGATCCGTACTCCTTCATTAATAGAAGGGGGATCAAACAATGTCGTTATCAGGGCTTTTTACAAAAATGTTAGAAGGTGTGATGCATCATGTTTATTGAACAGTTAATTAATGGAATCACTCTTGGTAGCATTTATGCGATTGTTGCTTTAGGTTTTACGCTTGTGTTTGGTGTTCTTGGCATCATCAATATGGCTCATGGAGAAATTTTCATGTTTGGAGCTTTTATTGGGGTTTTGGTCACGAGCACATTTGGCGCACCTCTATGGCTCGCATTTTTAGCTGCTATCATTATTACAGGTCTATTAGGATATTTATTAGAGGCAGTTGCTTTGCGACCTCTTCGCAACAAGCAAGGCGTTTCGCATCTTGCCCCACTTATTAGTACAATCGGTGTTTCTATTTTTCTAGAAAACTTAACTCATCATTTATTCGGACCAGGAAATCATCCTTTTCGAACTCCTTTTGCCGATATTCATTTTGAAATAGGTTCAATTACGGTTTATATTGTCCAAATTGCTATTTTTGTCATTGCCGTTATCCTAATGATTGCTCTTTCTACATGGCTAGGAAAGACCAGGGCTGGAAGAGCGTTAAGGGCAACAGCGGAGAACTTAGAAACAGCTAGTATTCTTGGGGTTGATACAAAGAAAATTATCACGCTAACAGTCATAATTGCTTCTGCTATGGGAGGGATTGCGGGCATTCTTGTTGGGATGGCCTTTAATTCCGTTACCCCGCAAATGGGTCTATCCATCGGACTGAAGGGACTGGCAATCATTATCCTTGGTGGTATGGGAAGTGTAAAAGGGGCAATGGTTGGAGGATTAATTCTTGGACTGGCTGAAACATTTTTAGTTGCCTATGGCGATTCAGGCTATCGTGATGCCATTGCTTTTATTGCCATCATAGTCATTCTGCTCATTAGACCACAGGGGCTTTTTGGACAGAAAATTTCAGAGGTTAGAAGGTGAGCCTTTTGGTTGCAGAATATATTAATCCGTATTACTTACAAGTAGGTTCCTTTATTTTAATCAATGTCCTATTAGGGATTAGTATTTATATTACTCTATCAACTGGTCAATTATCACTGGCCGGGGCCGGGTTTATGGGGATTGGAGCATACACGTCTGCCTTATTAACCATTCATTTTGGGCTTCCTATTTATGTAGGGATTATTGGTGGCGCCTTAATGTCGGGAGTTCTCGGCATTATTATTGGTCTGCCTACCTTAAGGCTTCAAGGGGTATATTTGGCGATTGTTACACTCGGTCTAGGTGAAGTTATTCGCGTTCTCTTTATTAATTTGGAATCACTGACAGGTGGGTCTGTTGGGTTATCCGGCATTCCTCATATGGGCAGAGAAATTCTAAAAAAAGTAAGAGAAATGGGCTTTAATCCAATGGATGTAGGCCTTCAAAACAATCAATTTATTTTTCTTGTAATCTTTTTTCTATTGCTCGTAATCACGATTTTCGTCATTTGGTTTTTCCGTAGACAAAATCATTCCCGTGTCGGTCGGGCGTTTTCCGCGATTAAATTGGATGAGCAAGCAGCTGAGGCGATGGGAATTAATATCACGTATTATAAGGTGCTTGCTTTTGCCCAAGGTGCTTTATTAGCTGGATTTGCCGGTGCATTATTTGCCCATGTGTTAGGTTATATTAGCCCTGCAGATTTCTCCTATAATCGGGCGGTTGATATATTAATTTTTGCTGTGTTTGGTGGAAGTGAAGTCATTTGGGGACCGGTTTTGGGAGCATCCTTTTTAACCCTGATGCCGGAAGTACTAAGGTTTATCAGTGATTATCGCTATATGATTTATGGTGCGATTATTATCATAATGATGGCGGTTCGCCCTCAAGGACTATTAGACATCTACCTGCTCCAATGGATCAAAGGGAAATTTACAAAAAGGGGGCAAAAACATGGTACTTCAAATCAAAAAAGTATGTAAGCATTTTGGAGGACTCAATGCATTAACGGATGTTTCCTTTTCCATCAATAAAGGAGAAATATTTGGCTTAATCGGACCAAACGGTGCTGGTAAAACGACGATGTTTAACTTAATTACATCAATATTTCCACCATCCTCAGGAGAAATTCTTCTCTCAGGTGAGAAAATTAGTGATCAAAAGCCTCATATCATTACTAAAAAGGGAATCTGTCGGACTTTCCAAAATATTCGTCTTTTCCAACAAATGACGACGATTGAAAATGTCATGGTTGGGGAGCATTGCAGAGGAAAGGCTGGTGTTTTGCGCAGTGTTTTTCGTACGAAGTCTCAACGTCAGGAGGAAGCAAGAGCTCGTAAGAATGCGGCTGAATTACTTGAATTTGTCGGTTTATCCGGATATGAAGAAGTGACTTCGGAAAATTTATCTTATGGGCAACAAAGAAGACTAGAAATTGCAAGAGCAATGGCGAGCAATCCACAGGTTCTTCTTCTTGATGAACCAGCGGCAGGGATGAATGAAACAGAAACCAGTGATTTGTTTGAACTCATTAAGAAAATTCAAGCCCGTGGAATTACCGTCTTATTAATTGAGCATGATATGCCGTTTGTCATGAATCTATGTGATCGTATTGCGGTGTTAAATTTTGGAGAAAAGATTGCAGAAGGAACACCTGAAGAAATCCAAAATAATCCTGAAGTGATTGAGGCCTACCTCGGCAGAGAGGAGGATGAAGCTCATGCTTAAAGTATCAGGTATTGCAACATCCTATGGGAAAATTAAAGTATTAAAAAATATTAATCTGCATGTAGAAGAAGGCAGTATTGTTACGATACTTGGGGCAAATGGTGCCGGGAAGACTACAACGATGAAAACATTGGCAGGGCTTCTTAAGCCGCAAGCAGGGAAAATTGAGTTTTTAGGGGAAGACGTAACAGGGCTTAGATCTGATCAGCTTTTACGAAAAGGATTGGCACTTGTACCTGAAGGTAGACAAATTCTCTCCGGAATGACGGTATTGGAAAATCTTGAAATGGGTGCCTACCACCGCAAGGATAAGGAAGTCGAACAGGACATCGAAAGAATGATGGACCGCTTTCCCATCTTAAAAGAAAGACAGAAGCAGCATGGCGGAACTCTTTCTGGTGGACAACAGCAAATGCTGGCGATTGCCAGAGCCATCCTAAGCCGCCCTAAGCTACTATTATTGGATGAGCCTTCCATGGGACTTGCCCCTCTAGTCGTGGCTGATATTTTTAAGATAATTAAGGAAATCAAGGATTCAGGAACAACAGTGCTATTAGTGGAGCAGAATGCTAGACAAGCTTTGAAGATTTCTGATTATGGATATGTACTGGAAACGGGGAAGATTGTGGCAGAAGGAAAAGCTCATGATTTATTAAGTGATCCACGTATTATGGATGCTTACCTTGGCAGAAAATCAAGCTAACCCATTTTGGTTACTGAAAATTTCATATATGAAAAGGAAAAGCCGGAATTCGCTGTAATAGCAAGCTTCGGCTTTTACCATTTGCTTATTTTTATTTTATACATTTTTACGAAATAGCCAATAAGAATAGCCGATAGGCAATAAGATGATAATCAAAACAATTGGAAAGAGAAATGAATCTGCAATAGTCTTAGGGAGAAAGATAGAGCACATAAAAATGATACCGCTAATAACAAAGGTTTTACCTCCAAATCGGTGGGTTTTCTTCCAATTGGTTTCATCATTTAATGCCCAAGGTGTTTTAATCCCCATAAAATAATTGGGTTTTACTTGAGGTAAATAGTTCCCAATCACAATAAACAGTGCCCCAAGTATCAAATTTATATAAATTCCAGTATCTAAGTCAAAACCTAATCCGGAAAGGATGATGATGATATTAATGGCAAATGCAACAATCATTAATGAAATATTGATAATATGATAGCTTTTTGTAAACCGTGGATAGTTTTCTTTTTTAGGATCCATTTTTGGAATAAACACGGTAATGAAATACACTAGGACCATCAATCCAATCGATAAAAGCATGGCCCCTAGTTTGGGGGAATAGTCATTTGCTTTCCCATTTGGACCCCAGTGCGTTGGTAATTGCTCGGAAAGTTGCGGGTAAAATAGGACCCACAAAATGATGGTTAAGAAAATCATAACTAATGGAAAAATATGCTTCTTCATTAAAAATCTCCCTTCTTGTTTTCCTCATTTTTATTATCTGTAAAATTCAGAGCCCAGCTGATTAGTTCTTGGAAGACAGTAGCATTGAGGGAATAAATAACAAATTGTCCCCTTTTTTCATCTTGGACAAGATTTGCATTTTTCAAGAGCTTTAAATGTTGAGAGATGCTTGGCTTGGTCATTTTAAAATGGTCAGAAATTTCGCCTGCCGTTAAGTCTTTTTCCTTTAATAATTCGAGAATTTTCCTGCGTGTGGGATCCGATAATGCTTTAAAAGTGTTATTCATCCTATCACCGTTTGATATTTAGTTAATTAACTAAATAATAACATACTGTATTCGGATTGACTACAAAAACTTGACTTCAGCAAACCATAATAAAAGGTATCAAAACGCAAAAGATTTTGTCTCTTCCGTTCTGATACCCTTGTTAATTTTTTGAGGTTATAAGCTGTATAGAAGTAACACATAGGCTATTGAATCGTAATAGATTGGCGTGAAGGAAGGGTAGGGTGTTTCTTTTCTAATGAGATTGTTAAAACACCATCTTCATATTTAGCATTAGTAGTAGAGCGTACTACTTCAATTGGTAAAGGAATGGTCCGTTCTACTTTGCCATATTGACGTTCTTGCATAAAATATTTTTCATTCTTTTCTTCCCAGTCGACATTACGAGTTGCAATAATTCTTAAGGAATAGTCATCCAACTCAACATTGATTTCCTCTTTTTTGAAACCAGGTAAATCAGCTTGCACAGTAATCAATTTTTCGGTTTCTTTAACATCCACATCGAAAGCTGTGTTGAAAAACCATGGCTTTTCAAAGAATTCTTCTAGTTCCTGACCTCTTTTACCCCAACTTTTTGGTAGTAAATCATGAAGTGCTGGCATTTGAATCATCCTCCCAATGTGATTTATTATTACCACTAAATAAGTATAGCAGGAATATCATGATGTAAACGGATGAAGAGGTATTGTTCATCGAAATGTTAGAAAAATTTGACAAATTATTTAATTTCAAACTTTATGTGGAGGTTTCCACAGAGGAAACATTATTAAAGTGGTATAATATTGTATATAACTAAATGAATAAAGCTAATCTGTAACAAGGAAAATATCACCATTTATGTAGACAATCATGAAAAAATCAGATCTGATAAGATGCCAAAATGATAAGGAGCAGATCGTGATGAGATTGTTGCAAAATTATTATCAATTCGAGCAAAAAATATTTAAAAAGGTAAATCGTCATTTTGATAAAAAGCATATGAACCTATTTTTTCGGATCCTCACCCGGATGGGAGGGGCGACCTTTGCAATTGGAATCGTGCTTCTTTTGTTCATTTTTTGCAAGCAGCCTGTGAAAAGCATTGCCTTATGTAGTGCATTATCGTTGGCTGTTAGTCATTTACCAGTTCAAATTTTGAAAAAGCTATATCCAAGAAAACGACCTTATTTAATCTTAGAGGATACGAAATTTCATTCCAATCCCTTAAAGGATCATTCATTTCCTTCCGGCCATACGACAGCTGCTTTTTCTGTAATGATCCCCTTTATTCTCTTTATGCCAAGTCTTGGTTATCTGCTAATTCCTTTAGGTGTGCTCATTGGAGTATCCAGAATGTATCTGGGATTGCATTATCCTTCTGATGTCCTTGCTGGAGCAGTTCTTGGGTCAGGTTCAGGGATTTTAGTGTATTATTTGATGAATTTATAATAAAGAGCCATAAATTTATGAATAAAAGTAAAAACCTTGAACATTACTTCTTTTTGTTCAAGGTTTTTTTGTATTATTTAACGGAACATAAACGTCAATGATGAGGTTATAAAAACAAGAGAATGATAGAATCCAATGAAGTTGCTGTTTGCATTTTCAAAAGAAGACCCAAAAGCCTCTGCCTTTGGGTCTTTTACTCATATTACTAAATTAGATTCCTTTGAATGCTTGACGATAAATTTCAGCTAATTCAGTTACTAAAGGTAATTTAGGGTTAGCAGTTGTACATTGGTCTTCAAATGCTTTGTCTGCTAAGTAATCTACTTTTTTCTCGAAATCAGCTTTTGATACACCGTTTGCTTCGATACTCATTGGAATGTTAAGTTCTTTTGCAAGTTTTTCGATCGCTTTGATTAAGCTATTAACGCCTTCTTCAGTTGTGCTTGCTTTTAATCCAAGAGTTCTTGCAATTTCAGCATATTTTTCATCAGCAATAAAGTGTTCATATTTAGGGAATGCAACAAATTTCTTAGGTTTTGTTGCATTGTAACGAACAACGTGTGGTAATAGAATTGCATTTGCACGTCCGTGAGCAATGTGGAATTCAGCACCAAGTTTGTGTGCCAAGCTATGGCCAATTCCAAGGAATGCATTGGCAAATGCCATACCAGCAAGAGTTGAAGCGTTATGCATTTTTTCACGAGCTACTGGGTCGCTGCCGTTATGGTAAGCTTTTGGCAAGTATTCAAATACTAATTGGATTGCCTTCATTGCTAAACCATCAGTAAAGTCATTTGCCATACAAGAAACATAGGCTTCAATCGCATGTGTTAATACGTCCATACCAGTGTCAGCAGTAATGCCTTTTGGTATTGTCATAACAAATTGTGGGTCAATGATTGCAACATCTGGAGTTAACTCATAATCTGCTAATGGATATTTCAAGTTAGCATGTTGATCAGTGATAACTGTAAATGGTGTTACTTCAGAACCAGTACCAGAAGTTGTAGGGATTGCTACAAATTTCGCTTTGTTTCCTAGTGGGCTATATTTCACCAAGCGTTTTCTGATATCTAAGAATTTTTGTTTTAATCCAAAGAACTCACTGTCTGGATGTTCATAGTACAACCACATTCCTTTGGCAGCGTCCATAGAAGAACCTCCACCTAAAGCAATGATGACATCTGGTTGGAATTGGTGCATTAATTCTGCTCCACGGCGAACTGTTTCTGTTGATGGATCTGGTTCAACATCAGAGAAAATTTCGCAATGAACATAATCTGGACGTTTTCTTAAGTAGTAAAGAATCTTGTCAACGTATCCTAATTTAACCATGCCAGGGTCTGTAACGATAACAGCTTTTGTGATGTTAGGCATTTTTGCTAAATATTGAACAGCATTCTTTTCAAAGTAAATTTTTGGTGGAAGTTTGAACCATTGCATATTAACATTCCTTTTCGCAACCTTTTTAATGTTAATTAAATTAACTGCTCCAACGTTTGTTGAAACTGAGTTTCCTCCGTAAGTTCCACAACCAAGAGTTAATGAAGGCATGTAAGCATTGTAGATATCACCGATAGCCCCTTGAGAAGATGGAGCATTAACGATAATTCTTCCAGCTTTCATACGAAGACCGTATCGTTTGATTACATCTTCATTTGTTGTGTGGATAACTGCTGAGTGACCAAGTCCGCCAAATTCAAGCATTTCTTCAGCAAACTTCATTCCTTCGTCTGTGCTGTTCGCTTTTAAGCAAGCAAGGACTGGGCTAAGTTTTTCTCTTGAAAGTGGTTCTTGAGGTCCAACACTCTTGATTTCAGCAACTAGGATTTTTGTTTCTTCAGGTACATAAACACCAGCTAATTTAGCGATGTTAAAAGCAGGCATCCCAACGATATCAGGGTTTACTGCACAAGATTTTTCGTTAATTACTAGTTTTTCAACTTTTTTCTTTTCTTCTTCATTTAAGAAGTAAACGCTGTTTGCGATTAATTCGTTCTTTACTTCATTATAAATTTCTTTATCGATGATCACAGCTTGTTCTGATGCACAAATCATTCCGTTATCAAATGTTTTTGATAGGATTAAGTCATTAACAGAACGCTTAATGTTAGCTGTTTTTTCAATGTAGCAAGGTACGTTACCAGCTCCAACACCTAGGGCAGGCTTACCAGAACTGTATGCTGATTTCACCATTCCAGGTCCACCAGTTGCTAGAATAATAGAGATGTTGTCATGACCCATAAGTGCTTTAGTTGCTTCAATTGATGGAGTTTCAACCCATTGGATACAATTTTCAGGTGCCCCAGCTTTGATAGCTGCATCTCTTAAAATTCTTGCTGCTTCACTACTAGATTTTTGTGCAGATGGATGGAAAGCAAAGATGATTGGGTTTCTAGTTTTAAGAGAAATTAATGATTTGAACATTGTAGTTGAAGTTGGGTTTGTTACAGGAGTAACCCCAGCAACAACACCAACTGGTTCAGCGATTTCAATCATTCCTTCATGTTCATTTTCGCTGATAATTCCTACTGTCTTATCATATTTGATATTATGGTAGATATATTCAGTTGCGAACATGTTTTTGATAATTTTATCTTCATAAACTCCTCTTTTTGTTTCTTCATGAGCAAGTTTAGCAAGTTGCATATGTTGATCAAGACCAGCAAGAGCTGCTTCTTTAACAATTTTATCAATTGCTTCTTGGTCGAAAGTACGGAATTCTTTTAAGGCCTGTCTACCTTTTTCAACAAGTTTGTCAATCATTTTTGTTACAGATTCTTTTTCGTTTAACGTTTTTTCTGTTACAGCCATGTTAAACCCTCCATTGATTATAATATGTGAAATATTTCACATGATTTTTTAAAAAAATATATACAAACTAAGGTAGAACTTAGTAGTTCTTGATTTTGTGTCTTTCTTTCATTTAAAATTATTCACAATAAGGATTTCTAGGAAGTTTCTCAAAAGAAATATCGGTAAAGAGTTTTGAATTTTTTTGAACGATGATAACAAAATTTGTTGTCCAGATGTAACGTGGAATTTCCTCGCCATCTTTTATCAACATTGCTTCGAATTCATCACCAACAGTTTCTTCAAAAAGTTTTTTTGTATAAGTTTCAGAGTCAGTAGAGAAAGTTTGCCATTCACAGATGATCATGTTCATCCCTCCTTGTTCCTTTCTTGATTTAAAGATATCACAGGTTTATGTGAAATAGATTGTGAAATATTGAACAAAGTATGAATATTTTTATGAAAACGCTTTAATTTAAATCCCTTAAAAATACTGTATTGACAGGCTTTTTCGGAAGGTCTGTTGAAAATATTACGATTTATAAAGGACAGAGAAAATGATAACGCTTAACTTTTTATTGAACAAAGTCACATTTGAATTATTGCAGCATTTTTCAATTTGTAAAGATGTAGGAAAAATGTAACGGATTATCCTTTTTGATTTCACAGTATCTTCTTATTATTTTTATATAATAATTATGATAAATACAGTAAGGGGGGTTAATAATGAACGAACTGATTTTAGCTAGAATACAGTTTGCTTCGACAACGATTTTTCACTTCATTTTTGTTCCATTATCAATAGGTTTAGCTTTTCTCATCGCGATTATGCAGACAATGTATGTCGTGAAGAAGAAAGAAATCTATAAGGACATGACAAAATTTTGGGGAAAATTTTTCCTTATTAATTTTGCGGTTGGAGTTGTAACAGGAATTATTCAAGAATTTCAATTTGGAATGAACTGGTCTGATTATTCCCGATTTGTTGGAGATGTGTTTGGCGCTCCATTAGCAATTGAGGCACTGCTTGCATTCTTTATTGAATCCACTTTTATTGGATTGTGGATTTTCGGTTGGGATAAGCTACCGAAGAAATTGCACTTAGCTTGTATTTGGCTCGTTTCTCTGGGAACCGCCATATCTGCCTTATGGATATTGGCTGCTAATTCATTTATGCAAAACCCAGTGGGATATGCCATTCACAATGGAAGGGCAGAAATGAATGATTTCTTAGCAGTGATTACAAATCAAAAGCTTTTAGTCGCCTTCCCACATACGATCTTTGCAAGTCTTGCAACAGCTTCATTTTTAATTTTAGGTATCAGTGCCTGGAATTTATTGAAGAAGAGAAATGTGGAATTATTTAAACTATCCATGACGGTACCTTTAATTGTTGGATTAATTTCCACTTTAGGTATTGCTTTTACTGGTCATTCACAGGCTACTTATTTAATTAAGGCGCAGCCAATGAAGATGGCAGCAGCTGAAGGATTGTGGAATGATACTGGCGACCCTGCTCCATGGACAGTTGTTGCGAAGATTAATACGGATGAAAAGAAAACCACATCACGGATTGAAATTCCAGGCTTGCTAAGCTACCTCTCCTATGGAAAATTTAGTGGTGCGGTTCAAGGAATGAATACTCTTCAAGATCAGTATGTAAAGGATTATGGAAAAGGAGATTATATTCCACCAGTAAAAACGACATTCTGGAGCTTCCGTATTATGGTAGTAGCAGGGGGGTTAATGATTTTATTAACCTTGATCGGTTTAATCATGAAGTGGCGTGGAAAAATTGAGGTCCATTCCGCTTATTTAAAATGGATGATTGCAGCCATCTTCTTCCCATATATTGCAAATACTTTTGGTTGGATTATGTCTGAATTTGGACGTCAACCATGGGTAGTATATGGCCTTATGACTACAAAGGATGGTATTTCACCAAATGTTTCATCAGGTTCTGTGTTATTTTCTCTTATTGCATTTTCACTGATCTATACATTACTAGCAATTGCGATGGTTTATTTGTTTATAAGAGTCATAAAACATGGACCTTATGAAAAGACGAATGATGAAATAACCACATCTGATCCATTCCATGTAGGGGGGATAAAAGATGCAATTAAGTGAGTTATGGTTTGTTTTAGTGGCTGTATTATTTGCGGTCTTTGTTTTACTAGAAGGATTTGATTTTGGAGTAGGCATGAGTACGAAATTTCTCGCTAAGAATGAATCCGAAAAAAGAGTGCTGATTAATTCCATTGGACCATTTTGGGATGCCAATGAAGTGTGGCTATTAACGGCAGGTGGAGCGATGTTTGCGGCATTCCCACACTGGTATGCGACTCTTTTTAGCGGTTACTATATTCCTTTTGTTGCCTTATTGCTCTGTTTGATTGCTCGGGGTGTATCCTTTGAATTTAGAGGCAAGGTTCAAGCGGAAAAATGGACAAAGGTTTGGGATTGGGCCATTTTTCTTGGCAGCCTATTACCTCCATTCTTATTAGGAGTATTGTTCTCAAGTTTAATTAAAGGCTTGCCGATTGATGCAGATATGAATATGCATGCTGGCTTCTTTGATGTTGTGAATATTTACACAGTTGTAGGGGGACTTGCATTTGTAATGTTAGCCTTTATGCATGGCTTGATGTTTATCTCATTAAAAACAGACGGTTCACTACGTGATAGAGCTAAACAAATGGCGATGAAAATGTATATCGCGACCGCTGTTGTAATTGTTTTGTTTGTCGGATTAACTGCCTTCTTTACGGATGCTTATACAGATAGGGGAACTATTCTTATTCCTTTATATATTGTTGCGATCCTCCTATATCTTCTATTATTTCGATTTTTGCGGAATAGTAAGGAAGGATTTAGTTTTGCAACCACAGGTATTATTATGATTATGGTAACAGTATCGTTCTTTATTGCATTATTCCCGAATGTATTGATTAGTTCAACAGATATAACCAATAATCTTACGGTTTATAATGCTGCATCTGGTCACTATTCTCTAAAATTAATGACGATTGTTGCCCTAACTATGGTTCCGATTGTTTTAGCTTATACGATATGGAGTTACTATGTATTTCGTAGACGGGTTACAGATAAGGAGCATCTTGAGTACTAATGGATAAACATCTTCTTCGATATAAGGGCAGCAAATGGACAATCCTATTGATCAGTATTTTGACAGTTGGGCAAGGGATTGCCATCATTTTTCAAGCTGTTTTCTTGGCCAAGGCCATATCAGATATGTTTCACGGGGCAGCATCAAACGCTGTCCTTCCTTTCTTTTTTGGTTTTCTTTGCGCCTTTTTTTTAAGGTATCTTTTTCAATGGGGAAAAGAGAGAATCTCCTATCGTTTTGCGGAGAAAACCTCTGATCAATTACAATCCTTGCTAATGGAAAAAATAATTCATATTGGACCAAGAGGGATAGGGATTCTTGGTTCAGGAAATCTTGTCACTTTATGTATGGAAGGAATTCCTAGTTATCGGACCTATATAGAGCTTTTTATCCCTCGCTTTCTCACTATGATCTATATTCCAATTATTTTGTTGGCTTATATTTTTATGACAGATACTTTATCAGGAATTGTATTAATCATCACGATGCCAATCATGATTATTTTTCTCATATTATTAGGTAGTGCTGCCCAAAAACAAATTAATGCACAAATGGGAAGCTTTCTCTTACTTTCTAGACATTTTGTTGATTCTTTAAGAGGGCTTGTTACTTTAAAATATTTAGGTAAAAGCAAATCTCATCAAAAAGCGATTGAGGTGGTAAGCAATCAATATCGTATCGCCACTATGAAAACATTAAAAATGGCATTTTTGTCTACCTTTTCCTTAGATTTCTTCTCTAGTCTTTCCGTAGCGGTTTTAGCAGTTGAGTTAGGCTTACGACTAGTGGATGGAAAAACAGGCTTAGAGGCGGCATTAATCATTTTAATCCTTGCACCTGAATATTTTCTTCCAGTAAGGACACTTGGAAATGACTATCATGCAACAATGAATGGCAAGGAGGCAGGGAAGCGAATTTCTAAAATTTTAGATCAGGCAGATCTCATCCTTCCGAGAGAGGAGCTTGAAATGCCAAAATGGAATCAGGAGAGCGTTCTTCAAATTGAACATTTATCAAAGCAATCTGAAACGGAGAAAATCATGATGCTAAGGGATATTAGCTTCTCAGTAAAAGGGTATCAGAAGGTGGGGATTATCGGTACATCTGGTTCAGGTAAGTCTACTTTAATTGATATATTATCGGGATTTTTAGAAGCTTCAAGTGGATCCATTATGATGGATGGGGCTCTGCAGCGAAGCTTATGTAATGAAAAGTGGCAAGAACAAATCACCTATATTCCCCAGCATCCATATATTTTTTCTGGAAGTGTTGCCGAGAACATCAGCTGGTACGCTCCCGATTCAACAAGGGAAGAAATTGAAAGAGTGGTGCAAATTGTCGGGCTGAAAGAATTAATTCAGGAGCTTCCCAATGGGTTGGATGAGAAAATTGGTCAGGGGGGACGTGAACTAAGCGGTGGGGAAGAACAAAGAATCGCCTTATCCCGATCTTTATTACAGAATCGTCCCATCATGCTATTTGATGAGCCAACCGCACACTTGGACATTGAAACAGAATATGAATTGAAAAAGTTGATTCTTCCAGTGCTCGAGGATAAGCTTGTCTTTTTTGCAACCCACCGCTTGCATTGGATGGAAGCAATGGATGTCATATTCCTTCTCGAGGAAGGGAGAATTATTGAAATGGGAACTCATGGGGAGCTCCTCGCTAAGAAGGATGCTTACTATCATCTATTCCAAGCTAATAGAGGAGAAATGATAGAATGAAGCTTATTCAAACCCATATAATACCTTATATAAAGCAATATTATCGTTCTATTCTATTAGTCATTTTTTTAGGAATATTAACCGTCGCAGCAAGCGCAATGTTAACTTTTACTTCCGGGTATTTAATTTCAAGTGCTTCCCTCATGCCAGTTAATATTTTGATGCTATATGTCCCAATCGTTTTGGTACGGACGTTCGGAATCTCCCAGGCAGTTACACGTTATCTAGAGAGATTGATTGGACACAATTCAACGTTGAAAATATTGGCTAATATGCGTGTTCAACTATACCAAATGCTTGAACCGCAAGCCTTATTTATACGTTCCCGCTTTAAAACGGGTGACTTATTGGGGACTTTAGCAGATGATATTGAACATTTGCAGGATGTTTATGTCCGCACGATTTTTCCATCAGTGGTTGCTTTCTGTATCTTTGTTGCTTCCATCCTATCCATTGCCTATTTTGATTTTTTGTTTGCTTTATGGATGGTGATTTGCTTAAGTTTGATATTGATCATGTATCCACTTCTCTCCCTCTATTTATTAAAGAAAAGACAAGTGGAGCAAAAGAAAATTAGAAGCAATCTGTACTCAACATTTACTGATGCGGTTTTTGGGATAAGGGATTGGATGATTAGCGGGCAGTACGCCAGTTTCCTTCATCAATTTAATAGAGAGAGCAGAAAGAACATAGAAATTGAACGAAAGATGCATGATTGGAATCAGTCACGTGAGTTTCAAATGCGCCTCCTTTCGGGTGTTATTTTAATTTCCATCGGAGTATGGGCAGGAGGGATGGCACAAAGTGGAAGGATTGCTCCTGCTTATATTGCGGCCTTTACTTTAGTGATTTTACCGATAATAGAAGGGTTAATTCCTGTTTCCCGAGCGATTGAGAGAATTCCAACCTATTCAGAATCATGGAAAAGGATTGATCAAATTCAAAAATTCATTCCCATTCCATCCACCGGTATAAAAAGCACTCCATTACCTTTATCTAAAGGTGAAATTGTGATTCACCAGGTTTCTTTTCGTTATCCAAATAAAAGGATGGATGCTATTAATGAGCTTACCTTGCATGTACACCAAGGTCAAAAGGTTGCCCTTTTAGGAAAAAGCGGGGCGGGAAAATCAACTCTTCTCCAATTAATGATAGGAGCGTTGACTCCATTAAAAGGGGAGATTGCTCTTAATGGGCATTCACCTAAAGATTGGGGGGAAGGGATCTATTCCCTAATGGGAGTACTGAACCAAAAACCATATTTATTTGCAACGTCGCTTGAAAACAATATTCGCCTAGGAAATGAGGATGCTGCGAAGGAAGATATAGAAAGGGTAATTAAACAAGTAAAGCTTGATCAATATATCCATTCATTACCTTACGGACTTTCCACGCAAATGGAAGAAGCCGGACAGCGATTTTCTGGAGGAGAAAGGCAAAGAATTGCCCTTGCAAGGATACTATTGAAAAACACTCCAATCGTTGTTTTAGATGAGCCAACAGTTGGACTCGATCCGTTAACAGAAAATGATTTAATTGCTACAATATTTCATACTCTGAAGGATAAAACGGTTATTTGGATTACCCATCATTTAATTGGCATGGAAAAGATGGATACCATTCTATTCATGGAAAAGGGAAGAATGGTGATGAAGGGAAATCACCAAGAATTGCTGGTGAAAAATGAAAGATACCGCCATTTATATGAATTAGACTGTGGAAAAATCTAATTGGGAAGACGCAATTGCTTACAGCAAAATACATCATTCCGTTATCGGATACCTACTTGCAGATTCCCATAATAATTGTTAGAATATGTATCAATAAAGCTAAGGAGGCATCAATAAATAACACAATGGATATCCGCTAATTTTTTTTCGCTAATTGAGTGCAAAAAAATAACTTTGCATATGCAAAGAACAGGATACCTGTGTCTAATTTTATGATGCCATTTTGAAATAATGAATGTGAATTTGGAGACATTTATGCCTAATTTGTGGCATAGATGAATTTTTTCTTTCTTTTTTACGGTTCAATTATGGGCACAGGTTTGATTCCTGTGCCCTTTTTGTATGCAAAAATGGAGTGATATAGATGTTTTTATTAAAAGTGGAACACTTAAAAATGGAATATAACGGCGTCATTTTATTTGAGGAAGCTTCATTGGAAATAAAGCCAAAAGAAAGAGTTGCCATCATTGGAGAAAACGGTGTAGGAAAAACATCCTTTTTAAAAGCCATCTTTGGAAAAGCACCTTATATAGAAGGAAATATTATGTTTGGAATTAATCCTGATGAAGTTGGATGGATGGAACAGGAAAGTACTAATCGGGATGATTGGAATACCCGTGAATGGGTGGAGGCTCATAATCAAGAGAAATATCAATTAAAAAAACAATTAAGTGATCTAACAAAAAAGATTTATGAGAGCGATGAATTTATTTCCCCATATAACGAGGTTTTACAAAAATATTTGGATCTTGGTGGCTATGAATGGGAAACTGAGGTGGAACGGACATTGTCCAAGCTTGGCATCCCCAATCATTTATGGGATAAGCCATTTTCAAGCTTAAGTGGAGGACAGAAAACGCGGGTCAAGCTTGCCCAAGTGATGATTGATTCACCCAAGCTGTTAGTGCTTGATGAACCAACCAATCATTTAGATTTTGAAACGGTCGAATGGCTTCAGGAATGGTTAAATCGTTTTAAAGGAAGTGTATTATTCATCTCTCATGAGCGTGAATTTATCGATAAAGTCGCTAATATAACGTATGAATTAACGGAAAAAGGCACGAAGAAGTATGCTGGAGGTTATAGCTTTTATAAAGCGCAAAAGGAACTTGAAATGAAGACGGAGCAGGCGTTATATGAAAAGCAGGAACAAGAAAAAAGAAAATTGCTTGAAACAATTCAAACCTATAAGAATTGGCATCAGCAGGCGAGTGCAACTGCAAGTGTAAGAAATCCGTATGCACAAAAGCAAGCAGCCAAGCAAGCGACAAAATATAAGGTGAAGGAAAAGGCACTGGAGCGTTTGGAAAAAGGGAGAATTGAGAAACCTAAAGAGCAGGCTGTGATTCAAGCGGGCTTTGAGACTAATGACTTTGAAGGAAGAAGAATGCTGGGGCTGCGGGAAGTGGATTTTACCTATGAAAAAAATACTAACCTTGTGATTCGAAATGTGAAGTTTGAAATCAATCGAGGTGATCGAGTTGCGGTTGTTGGCAAAAATGGGAGTGGAAAAACCACTTTATTAAAGCTAATGACCGGAAAATTGGCTCCATTACATGGTACAGTGATCCATAATCCACAATTACGAATGGGCTACTTTTTTCAAGAATTGGAAAACTTAAATAATGAAAATTCTATTTTAGATGAGCTTTTAACCCTTCCCAATATGAAGCAATCGGATGCAAGAACGATATTAGCCTGTTTTTTATTCCGAAAAGAGGAGGTTTTTAAGAAAATCGGGCAGTTGAGCATGGGGGAAAGATGCCGAGTTGCCTTTGTGAAACTCTATTTTTCGGATGCTAATTTATTAGTTCTGGATGAGCCAACCAATTATCTCGATATAATGACAAGAGAGCGGATAGAAGATGCCCTTGCATCTTATCCTGGATCGGTTGTTATGGTTTCCCACGATCCTTTCTTATTAAGAAAAATTGCCAATAAGGTGATTCATATTGAAAATGGGGAAGCAACTGTATTTTTAGGCGGATATAGGGAATGGGAACAGCATTCAGAGGTATCCCCTTATGTTCAGTCCTTAAAAAACGAACAACAGTTATTAGAATTAGCGCTCATGGAACTTATGAGTGAGGAGACAAATGAGCTGGAAAAGGATGAGCAAAGGCTTAAAAAAATGCGGGAAATACAAGAACGGCTTGAAAAGGTGAAAAGAGAGATAGAAAAGAATTAAAGTTTAAGAAATGGGCTCCAGATTTCACCAAGGAAGGTGGGATAGCTGGAGCCCATTTTTTAAGAAACCATCTTTACCCTTACTTTTCTTTCCCAAGGCTTTTTCAGCCAACGTCTGAGGGCAAATAATCCTCTTAGCCATTCGTCAAGTCCTTGAGCAATCCAAATCCCTAGTAAGCCAAGCTCGAAATGAATGCCGAAAAAATAGCTAAGGATGACACTAACGCCCCACATCGAGATAATGCCGATCATTACAGGAAAGCGAACATCACCAGCCGATTTTAAGGAGCTCATTAAGACAAGATTCATCGCTCTGCCTGGCTCGATAAATACAATCGCCCATAATACCGGCAGTCCAATCGAAATAATGTCCTTACTGTCAGTGAAAAAGCCTAAAACCGGTTCTCCAATGAAAGCAATGATTAATGAAGTAACAAAAGAGGCAAGTATCGCAATTTTTAATGTCCGAAGTCCACGTTGGAATGCCCGGCTAAATAGCCGGCCTCCAATATAGCGAGCGACAAGGAGCTGAGTCCCCATCGCAATGGAAAGCGAAAATAAATAGCACACCATCGAAATATTAAGAATATAGACTCTTGCTGCAAGAGAAGCAGCGCCAATTGAGGCAACAAATCCAGTAATAATCAACTGCGAGAACTGATAGGATAAATTTTCGCCAGCAGATGGAATGCCAATCGAAAGCAATCCACGAATATTTTCTCGTCTAATCGTAAAAAAATCTATGAATCTAATTTTTAAATGAAGTTTGCGATGAACTAAAAAGAAGAGGCTGACAACAGCAAAAATTCTTGCTCCGACGATTGCCCACGAAACTCCAGTTACCCCAGTGACAGGCAGACCAAATAATCCGAATATGGCAATCATATTTCCACTAACACTTATGATATCCATAAGAACCGTGACAATCATCGATTCCTTTGTATACCCATGGCTTCGAAGCACTGAGCTTAATGCAAGTGAAAGAGATTCAAGGAGGAGTGACAGACCACAAATTCGCATAAAGATTAAACCGTATTCTAAAATCTTCCCGTGAATATCAAACAAGCTTAAAAGCGGTTTACCAAAAGTAAAAGCAACAAGAGCAATGATAAGACCAAACCAAAAATTAAGGCCAACTGCAGACTGAGCTAGTTGTTTGGCTTTTTGAAAATGCCCCGCTCCTAAATTTTGACCGATCAAAATCGTTGCTCCAACTGCCGTGACATTAAACACAAGTATAAAAATATTTAATAACTGATTCCCAACCCCCACTCCTGCTGCCGCATCATCAGAATAATGGCTGAGGATGAAGGTGGCGATGATCCCCAAGCCCATATGAAGGGCCAATTCGATAAAAAGAGGCCAAGTAATATTAAAAAGAGTTTGCTCCTGATAGTTATTAGGTTGTTCTGTCAATTTATAAGTCTCCTCTTACTAGTCCTACCAATCATTTCTTAACATGAACTCATTTTAATCCTATTTATGAAAAAGGAAAATAGAAAAGTTCGGTGATAATTTGAATTTTTCACTTTGTTGCAAAATGGACATAAAAAGCCAGGTTGACTTGTCTGTTCATACTGTATATACTGTATATGAACAGTATGAACCGTGATGAAAAATAGTCTCCTGTTATCATGTTCATCTAACAAATATTTTAGGGGATGGTTTGTTTGTGAATATCATTATTTCGAATGTGGCACAAGAACCTATTTACGAGCAAATTGTGAGTCAAATTAAACAATTAATAATGAGGGGAGAACTTACTCCAGACCAAGCCTTACCTTCCATTCGAAATTTAGCTAAGGAGCTTCAAATAAGCGTCATAACGACTAAGAGGGCCTATGATGAGCTTGAAAGGGGAGGGTTTATTGTGACGGTTCCTGGGAAAGGGTCATTTATTGCCGCACAAAATAAAGAACTCTTTCGTGAAGCAAGGATTAAAGAAGTGGAGGAAAAAATGGGCGAGGCAGTTTCAACAGCTAAATTGGTTGGAATCACCCTCGATGAGTTAAAGGACATACTTATTCTTTTATATGAGGAGGGAGAATAATGGACAAAATTCTTGAAATCACCAATTTAAGTAAACACTATAAGGATTTTTCTTTGAAAAATTTAAATCTTTCCTTAGATCGAGGATTTATTATGGGGTTTATTGGTCCAAATGGGGCAGGGAAAAGTACTACGATTAAATTAATTATGAACTTAATTGCCAAGGATAGTGGAGAAATTAAAGTTTTTGGTATGGATCATCTCAAGCATGAAATGGAAATCAAGGAGAGAATAGGAATCGTTTATGATTCCAGTCATTTTTATGAGGATCTCACTATTCAGCAAATGAAAAATACCGTTCGCTTATTTTATAAAAATTGGGATGATACCGTTTTTTATGCATATGTTCAAAAATTCAATCTCCCGACTTCAAAAAAAATTAAGGATTTGTCAAAAGGGATGAAAATGAAATTCTCTTTAGCTGTTGCTCTATCCTATCATCCTGAATTATTAATCATGGATGAACCGACATCAGGCTTAGATCCACTGGTGAGGAATGAACTATTGGATATTTTGATGGAATTTATTCAGGATGAGCGAAAGGGAATTCTCTTTTCCACTCATATTACTTCTGATTTAGATAAAGTTGCGGATTTTATTACACTCATTCATAATGGCGAATTGATTTTTAGTAAGCAAAAGGATGATATTTTTGAGCAATATAGAGTATTTAAAGGCAGGAAAGATCTTCTTACCGCTGAAACCAGACCATTTTTCATAGGTATTAAGGAGAATGAATTTGGTTTTGAAGGGCTCATACAGGATATAAATCAATGTAAGCAGATGTTTGGTTCTAATATTATTTTAGAAAAACCGAATCTTGAGGATATTATGCTATTTTATACAAGAGGTGGTCAAAGTGTTTAAACTAATTTGGAAGGATATCGTCATTCAAAAACGAATGGTATTAATCGCACTTGCTTTCTTTATATTCTTCGTATTCAGTTTTCATTCTTTAGGTCCAGGAGGATTAACGGCGGGTGTTTTAGCGTTATCTTACATTATTACCTTTGGCGCAAGCGCAATTGAAGATAAATATGGGGTTGAAATCTTACTTAATAGCTTCCCTATAAAAAGATCGATGATTGTGTTATCCAGATATGTGGCGATGTTTTTTTATACGGTCATAAATTTACTTGCAAGCTTTCTAGTTTACTATATTGTAAAAACATTAGAATTGCATGTTGAGGTGGTTCCATTTACAGTGGAAGGAGTGATGGGATCGATAATAGCTGTTGCTTTATTATCTTCCATAAATTTTCCGATTATTTTTAAGTATGGCTATGTCAAATCAAGATTTGTTAGTATTGCATTTTATTTTCTCTTTTTCTTTGGAGGAGGAAATTTAGTCAGCTATTTGAAGGACCATCAATGGCTGGAAAAATGGATTGTTGCTGGTATGAGTTCGAATGAAATCTATTTATTATTAATGGTGCCAACCATGGTGCTCATGATTATTTCCATCTTTATTTCGTTAATTATATATAAAAAACGGGAGTTTAGTTAAGCGTCAATTATGTTTTGTCTATTTGATGCTTTGAATTGGAGCGGTATCCTAAATACTCTTGCTATATTGGTTCATTAATTATGATAAATATTTCCAATAGAAACACCTTAGTTATCTCCTAACTAAGGTGTTTTTGATTGACATTATCTAAAAAACTAGTTAAAATTACCTTCATTAAATTAATAGTTAATATAGTGAACTATTAATCTTATTTAAGATTGGGAATGACTATTTTGGGATTAGGGAGGAAGTAAAGTAGTTATTTGTGATGTGAAGGCTATAAACTTTGGAGTTTTGAATGGAGGATGAATCATGAATATGAGAAGAATGGTCGTATTAAATATCATTACCTTGATTATTTTAGTTGGAGCTGGATTTGGAGGCTTTTATTTCATAAATCAGGCATCTAATTATGTAAAAACGGATAATGCGAAAATCGATGGACAGCAAATTGCCATCTCTGCACCTGCAACAGGAAAATTAGTGGATTGGAAGGGATTCTCCAATCATTCATTTGCGAAAAACGGTTCTCTTGGAAAGGTTCAAGTAGCTGCTCCAACACCACAGGATCCAACGAATACAACTAAAGTGGATATTAAAGCACCTACAAATTTAACAGTTGTTGCCAATAAAGCGATTGCGAATAATTTAGTGGCAGCCGGAACTCCACTTGCCTATGCTTATGATTTTAAACATTTATGGGTAACCGCCAATATTAAGGAAACTGCCATACAGGATATTAAGGAAGGGCAAGAGGTTGACATCTATGTGGATGCGTATGAAAATGCCACGCTAAAAGGAACAGTAGATGAGATTGGCTTAACCTCTGCAAGTGTATTCTCATTACTGCCAACAGGAAATTCTGACGCCAATTATACAAAAGTCACTCAAGTAGTACCTGTAAAAATTTCGATTGACGATGCTGAAGGATATGATATTTTACCAGGAATGAATGTATCCGTAAGAATTCATAAATAAAGAAGGTGGTTTCATGTCCACAACCTATCTAGTCAGTTATATCATATTCGCCATAATTGTATTGTCAACGATTAATTATTTTTATATAAAAAAGCCAAAATTTAAAAGAGCGATTGAAAATGAGGAACCATCTGAAGAACAACAGATGAGTGTTGGAAAAATCATGTTTGTTCTCCTATTTGGGATGTTTGTGGCAATTTTAAATCAGACGGTTTTGAATGTTGCGTTACCGGTCATGATGACGGATTTAAATGTAAGTGCAACAACAGGACAATGGCTATTGACAGGATTTATGCTCGTAAATGGGATGTTAATTCCGATTAGTGCATTTTTGGTTGAAACATTTGGTTTTCGTAAACTTTTTATTGCTGCAATGGTTTCTTTTACGCTTGGGTCATTGATTTGTGCAGTCTCTGGGACCTTTGTCCTTATCATGGTTGGCCGTGTTGTTCAAGCAATTGGTGCTGGGATATTAATGCCACTCGGAATGAATATCTTTATGACTGTTTTTCCGCCAGAAAAGCGTGGTGCGGCAATGGGAACCATGGGGATTGCGATGATTTTGGCACCAGCTCTTGGGCCAACCCTTTCCGGATGGATTGTGCAAAATTTTGATTGGCACATCATGTTTTATGGAATGGTTGTTTTTGGCGTTATTGATATTTTATTTGCCATTAGATGGTTCAAAATATACAACCAATTGTCAAAGCCTACCCCTGATATACTTGGGATTATTTATTCAAGTCTAGGATTCGGAAGCCTGCTCTATGGTTTTAGTGAAGCAGGAACGGATGGCTGGGGCAGTGCAAAAGTTATAGTTTCATTAATTATTGGGGTTATATTTTTAGTTATCTTTACATGGAGACAATTAAAAATAGAAAAACCGTTATTAGATTTGCATGTTTTTAAATTTAATATTTATACTTTCACTCTGATTATTAACTCGATTGTTACGATGGCCATGTATGGCGGGATGCTTCTGTTACCGATTTATCTGCAGAATATCCGCGGATTTACACCTATTGAATCAGGGCTGTTGTTATTGCCAGGCTCACTTGTGATGGGCTTTATGGGTCCAATTGCAGGGAAAATCTTCGACAAGCATGGTATAAGGGTTCTGGCCATTGTAGGCTTATCCATTACGACGATTGCCACATATGAATTTACAAAGCTTACCGGTCAAACACCATATAAAACCATATTGACGTTTTATATCATTCGTTCCTTTGGAATGTCTTTGATTATGATGCCAATTATGACAGCTGGGATGAACCAATTGCCAATGAAATTAATCTCACATGGAACGGCTCTCTCAAACACGATTCGCCAAGTCGCTGGTTCAATAGGTACAGCTTTACTCGTAACGATCATGACGCAACAAACCACTAATCATTTGGATGATTATGGTCATGCCTTAACGAAAACAGATTTGATTCTTTCCAATAGTTTTAACCAAATTGGTCAAGGGGTTTCCGCGGCTCTAGGTATACCATCAGGTGCCTCTGATACAGTTTCTACAAGTTTAATTTATGCGCAAGCAGCAAAAACATCAACGATACATGGGATTAATGATGCCTTTTTAATCGCAACTATTCTAGCATTTGTTGCAACGGTTTTATCATTTTTCTTACAAAAACCAAAGCAAAATTCTCTAAATGAAGAATTACCTACTAATGAAAGTGCAAATAATCAGCGCACAGAAATAGAAGGATAAAGAAAACTCGCTGATTGGCGAGCCTTCAGGCGAAGATTAGGCGTAGTTGCGCTTATACGTAATTCCTAAAATTGGCTTCTACGTCGAATTTTCATCATTGATGCCAATTTATGCTTTATTTAAGTATAAAAAAGAAAGGGCTTATCGAAAATGATTCTTGATGAATAATCATATTTCATCAATCGTTTTGGATAGGTCCTTTTCATATAGGAATTATGACACAATTGGAGTATTCTATAATTATAATCAGCTAAACTTCATGAGAGTATAAACAAATGGAAAATAGAAGGGTAAAATGAAATTATAATCGAGTTCAAAGGAGTGAGGGGAATGAAGGCCAGAGATATCATGGTCAGAAATGTCATCAAAGTGAAAGAAAATCAGTTAATCGAAGATGTACTTGATCGCTTTGTAGAGTATCGCATTAGTGGTATACCAGTAGTCAATGAGCAAAATGAGTTAGTTGGTTATGTAAGTGACGGAGATATTATGAAGTGGTTAGGAAAACATGATCCAGTTATTATTGATTATTTTTATTTTACAACGGTGATTGAAGATGAAGAAAGCTTAGAGGATAAATTTAAAAGACTAATCCGCAAAAATGTCATGGAAGTGGCAAGAAAAAATGTCATTACCGTTGATGAAAATATGGAAATTGAAAAAGTTGCAGAAATTTTAGGAAGAAAAAAAATTAAAAAAGTACCTGTTGTGAAGAATAAAATTTTAACAGGAATGATAAGCAGAGGGGATATTGTTCGTTCTTTAAAGCATCGATTCAATATGGAATAGTGTGCTTTTCTTTTATTTTTCTGAATAAATCGAATAAATTGTGAATAAGTAGTGGTAATTATCCACAAGCTCAAACGTTATTATATAAAGTTTCCACAGGTTTATTAACATTATCCACAGATTTACGACGAATTACTTACGTGAAATTAGATTTTTTTAATAGTTGGATTAATAGGGTTTATTGATATTATCCACATTATCAACAGTTCTGTGGATAATGTTATTCACAGATTCACATAAAAGCAGCAGAAAAAATTTACTGCTGCTTTATGTGAAGAATACCTTTACTTATCGTTTATTCCTTTTTCCTCTTTCGTCCGCTGCTTTAGAACGTGCCATAGCTTCTAGATCCTCATGATCTGCCAAATCCCGATCAAATTCCACATCTAAACCGTCAGATTTTAAATTTTTTGGAACTTGTGGAAGAGATGCCTTGTTGCGATCTCGCGTTTTTTGTCCTTGAGCACGACCCAAGAGAAAAACCCCTTTCACTTGAAAAAGTACGGAATGCCAAAAGGTCCGCAATTTTATAGTGCACATTAACACATTGATATATGTTGGAAATGTTTTTCACTTCGTTTCTTGGGTATTAAAGAACAAATTGTTTGACTGGAAAGGACTGATAAACTTATTTAATTTCTCTAGTCTTAAATCCCCCAGCTTGATCGGCTCTTCTGAATTCCCTGCTGTATGTAACCTCTTGCATACTAGATAAATTTCTTCTTCTTTTTTCCTTCTTCTTCTTTTCCATTTAAAACATCCTTTCGTGATTTAAATCGAAACTAGTCATGCACATTTTTCCCTAAATGGTACAATTCATACAGAAAAACATGAATGGTCTTTAAAATCAGCAAGTTGAAAGAAAATATGCTAAATTATTAATGGAGGTGAATCGTTTGGCTATTATTACAAAGATCACCGTACAGAAAAATAAAAGTGACCGCTATAATATTTTTATGGATTATGGGAAAGGCGAAGAATATGCCTTTAGTCTGGATGAGGATGTTTTAATTAAATCTCATCTGAAAAAGGGATTAGAACTGGACCCGTTTTCCATAACAGAGATTACCTATCAGGATGATATCCGCAAGGCTTACAATCTTGCTGTTCAATACTTAGCAAGGCGAATCCGATCTGAGCATGAAGTTCGAATGTATTTGCATAAAGCAGAAACTGATGAACCAATCATTCAAGAAGTTATTCATAAGTTATATGAATTTCAATTCTTAGATGATGAAGAATACGCGAAAGCCTATGTTCGCACTTTGATGAATACGACAGATAAAGGCTCTGTGTCAGCAAGACGAGAATTGAAGGAGAAGGGCATATCTGAAGCTAATATCGATGTTGCAATGAGAGAGTACTCTTCTGATTTCGAATTTGATAAGGCTAAAGGAATTAGTGCGAAATTTTATCAAAAAAATAAGAAGGATTCTTTAAGGATTGTGAAGCAAAAGCTTGAACAGCTCCTTATAAGAAAGGGGTATGGGTTAGATTTAATAGCGCAAGTGCTTGAAGAGATCAAAAAAGATGATGAGGAAGACAGTGACTTCCAAGCTATTCAGGTTCAAGGGGAGAAGGCAGTTAGAAAATTTTCAAAGCTTAGTGGCTATGAATTTGAACAAAAAATGAAGCAGACTTTATATAGGAAAGGTTTTTCCTTAGAATTAGTTGAACGGTACTTAAATGAGTTAATAAGTTCAGAGGAATAAATCATCCTTAATAATCTAGATATGAAGGTGAGAATGGATGGAACAAGAGAAAAGATTTAGTGAAATGACACCATATGAACTTCAACAAGAAATTGCAAAGCTAAATGAAAAGGCCCGTAAGGCAGAGCAAATGGGGATGGTTAATGAATTTTCTGTATTGGAAAGAAAGGCAGTAATGGCTAAGTCCTATTTGCTCAATCCAGCTGATTTTAAGTCAGGTGAAATATATGAAGTTGAAGGGGATCCTTTAGCATATTTCAAAATTGATTATATAAATGGCGTATTTGCATGGGGGTTCCGGTTGCAAGGCAAGGATAAGGAAGAGGCACTGCCAATTTCTATGTTAAAAAAATTAAAGGAATTCTAAAGTAGTTATCCTTTAGAATTCCTTTCCGACTTTTTGCACTATTTGTTTCTATGGGAAGAGGCATACATTCGTTCTTGAGGATGTGTGTTTATTGTTCCATCAGCTCGTCTCGAGGTAAATTCCGTTTTAGCTCGAGGCTCGCCCTCAAGCTTATTATCATGACCATATGGAAATCCTTTTACTTTATTTCGCAAGAAAAACACCACCCTATTGAAGGATAAAAGAAAAGAATCTTTGGGAAAAACCTTAATTGGTCTTTCACAATATTTAGTATCAGACTTTTTCGCTGATACTATGTTCATCAGCTTGCTTAAATCGACTGGAAAAGAGGGAAGAATGTTGAATGAATATCAAAAAAGACTGATTGAATTGCTGCTTGAAAAAAACCACAATATTTCTTATAGCCAAGCTCAAAACTGGGTGGAATTATTATGGGATGATTTTGAAACAACTTATGCAAAGGCAGGAGAGAAATACAGAGGCAGCGAAATGACTGAAAAGGTTGTTCGACAGTGGATCAATCATTATGGGGAAAAGCTTCATGAATTTTCTTCGAATAATCCGAAGTATAAGCATTTACTTGATCAAGATTTATCCAAGCTTCATTAGAAAAAGCGATGCAAATGGCGCATCGCTTTTAATTTGGCAGTTCGTTCAGTTTCCTTTGTAGCTTTGCTTCGCTAAATATCCAGCCAGTATATGAGTTTTTGACATTTAATTCATGGTCTAAATGCACAACTGCAACAAAAGGATAGTGTCCGTTGCTTCGATATCTTAAATCGATAAATCGGACCTCATAATACGTATCATACTCATCGACTTCCCAGCGATAGACTGGAGAGAAGGACAAGAAGGCCGAAAGATTTTTATCCTTTTTCGCTGCTTCTATTACTGGAGTCTCCGGTATGGGCTTTCGATTAAATTGGTCAAGGATTTCTACTTGATTATTGGTTGCACGCCCCACAAAGAATTGGTTTTTATTCATGATCGCCAGCTTCCATTGATGGAATTTCAGAGTCGGTGCAATGATAATATCTGTTGCGTCCGGAATGATTTCCTTAACAGCACTTAAAACCTTTCGCTGAGTAATAAAGCGAATGATATAATAAGCAACTAATACGGCATAGACCGTAAGGAAAATGTATCCTGGGTTTGCCCCTAAGCCCCATATAACTAAGCCAATCACATGTAACCCAAAAATAATCGGGTCAAATGTATTGATAATTCCTAAGGCAATCCATTTAGAAGTAAAAGGGCGTAAAGCTTGGGTGCCATATGCGTTAAAGATATCAACAAACACATGTAGGAAAACAGCAACAAAGGTCCATATCCATAAATGAAATAAATTTGCTTCAGGAAAAAATGGATACAAAACGGCAAGAATCCCTAATGGCCAAAGTAAAACAGCAGGGATAGAATGAGTTACCCCCCGATGATTTCTTATATATACAGCATTATTACGCAATTTTAGGATAGTATCGATATCAGGTACCTGTGACCCGATAATGGTGCCAATTAATACACTCGTTGCTGTCACAGAGCTGCTGGCTACGACCGGATCAAGCGTAGCAAGTCCACCTAATGCTAGCCCCATTACAACATGAGTTCCAGTATCCAAAGGAAGGACCTCCTTCATCAGGAAAAAAATTATATCTGATTCGTCTTCATTTTATCAATTAAATCCTTGTATTAACAGTAAAAAGTGGTTTAATGGATAAGAGTTCCGATAATTGAAACATATTGTTCATATTAATGAGATAAATCAGTAAAGGGTTTTATTTATGAAAGTTTATCTCATAGTATTCCCTATTTAAGAAGGATTAATGAAAAATAATATGGATATATTTCTCATTAAAATTTAGTGTACTAAACATATAGAATACGCAGTTGGAGGAAATATTTTGGAAAAAGTAATGCTTCGCAATCTTGAACAACTAGATATTGAGCAATTTCAACGTAATCTAATTACTTGGTTTGAAGTCGAACAAAGAGATTTGCCATGGAGAAAGGATAAGAATCCATACAAAGTTTGGGTATCAGAGACAATGCTCCAACAAACTCGAGTTGATACGGTAATCCCTTACTTTAATCGTTTTATTGATCAGTATCCGACAATACGGGATTTATCGGAGGCAGATGAAGAAAAAGTCTTAAAGCTTTGGGAAGGATTAGGCTATTACTCAAGAGTGAGAAATTTACATGCTGCTGTGAAAGAGGTTAATGAGAAATATGGTGGAAAGGTTCCGAATAGCCTTGATGAGATTTCTTCCTTGAAAGGAGTTGGTCCCTATACGGCTGGAGCGATTCTGTCCATCGCCTACGGGTTGCCTGAACCTGCTGTTGATGGAAATGTGATGCGTGTCATCTCACGCATTTTATCAATTTGGGATGATATTGCAAAACCTGCGACAAGAAAAATCTTTGAAAAAGCGATTCGTGAAATGATTTCTCAAGAAAATCCTTCATTCTTTAATCAAGCATTAATGGAATTAGGCGCAATCGTTTGTACGCCTACCTCTCCTTCATGTCTCTTATGTCCTGTTAGAGAGCATTGTATGGCATTTCATGAGGGAACGACACAAGATTTGCCAGTAAAAACAAAAAACAAGAAGCAAAAAAATGTCCATCTTGCTGCAGTCGTTTTAGTCAATCAGGAAGGGCAATATCTCATTCACAAGAGAGCTGAGAATGGATTATTAGCAAATTTATGGGAATTTCCCAATACAGAAATTAACCTTAAGCAAGTAGGTGAAAAAAATCAGCTTTGTAGGTATATAAAAAATGAATACGGTGCGGATATCGAATTAACCGAAATGGTTGGCCAAATTGAACATGTTTTTTCTCATTTAAAATGGTTCATACATGTTTATAAAGGAATAATCCAAAATCAAGTCTTAGAAAAGCCGGATTTGAGACTTGTAAATCGAACAGAAATGGAACAATTTGCTTTTCCAGTTTCTCATCAAAAAATGATAAAAATGATTGAACAAGGGACTTCTTCTTGAGGAAAAGTCCCTTTTTATTGGAGAGTTATGGGGTAAGTCCTCCCCGATTCATAATTTCCTCTATAATTTCCCGATGGATTGTTTGACCTTCTACATTTAAATAGGGAGTCATTTGTTGCAAGGAATGATGATAGTAGGCTAATTCCTCCTTTGACCATTCTGATTTTGAAATCATTGAAAGCTCTGTCATATCTCGGCCATTATACATATGGAACTTCCTTTCGTGATTTATGGCTTATTTTATTCGTTAATATAAGGATAGTTTTTTCCTTCAATTGCGAACTATTCCTAGAAAAGCTAAAATGAAGAGGATAATCAGGAAAGGAAAGGGTTTATGACACAAAAAGTAGCATTAATTACAGGTTCAAGTCGTGGAATTGGGAAGGCAACAGCACTTCGCTTAGCAAAGGAAGGCTATGATATCGTTCTTAATTATGCAAGAAGCAAATCACAAGCAATGGAAACAGCGGCCGAAATCGAGGCACTTGGACAAAAGGTGTTAGTCGTGAAAGCCAATGTCGGGGATGTTGCAAAGATTAAATCCATGTTTGAGGAGATTAAAGAAACTTTTGGAAGACTTGATGTTTTCGTTAGCAATGCGGCATCAGGAGTGCTGCGACCTATCATGGAGCTTGAAGAATCTCATTGGAACTGGACAATGAATATTAATAGTAAAGCTTTGTTATTCTGTGCTCAAGAAGCAGCCAAATTAATGGAGCTTAATGGAGGAGGGAAAATTGTGAGTATCAGCTCTTTAGGGGCTATTCGGTACTTGGAAAATTACACGACAGTTGGAGTTTCCAAAGCAGCGGTTGAAGCACTCACAAGGTATTTGGCCATTGAGCTTGCACCAAAGAATATTGTGGTAAACGCAGTATCAGGTGGGGCCATTGATACAGCGGCCTTAACGCATTTTCCTAATCGAGAGGAACTTTTAGCGGAGGCCAAGGAAAAAACACCGGCAGGAAGAATGGTCGAGATTGATGATATGGTCAATACAATCATGTTTCTCTTAAGCGATCAAGCGAGTATGATCCGCGGGCAAACGATTATTGTAGATGGCGGTATTTCACTTCTGGTTTAAAATTTTTACATAAAATAAAGTGGATTTTTCTCATCTCAATAGGAGAAGCCTTTCAAAAAGATTGACATAGTAGTGGTCACTCAAAAAATTAATTTGGAAAAAAAATACAGGATAGTTTTCACCCCTCTCGGTAACATTAATATCGTGGAGGTGATAACAATGGCAAAACAACCAAACCAATCTCAATCTGGAACTAACATCCAACAAGTGAGACAACAAAATTCACAATCTGCATCTGCAGGTAGCCAAGGTCAATTTGGTACTGAATTTGCTAGCGAAACAAGCGCTCAAGAAGTAAAACAACAAAACCAACAAGCAGAAGCTCGCAAAAGCCAAAATTCTGGCTTCAAAGGTTAATAAATGATAAGAAAGACACTCATATTCGGTTGAGTGTCTTTCTTTTTGCCCTAAGGTGTCTGATTAGGAGGAAAGTATTCGTTTCCAAACTGGGGAAAACACCTGTTTTTTTGTGCTTCGACAAAATCTCTATTTAGTCTACATATGTTGTCAAAGGAAAAAATAGTGCAATCTCGAATAAGTTAATGAGTAAAAAAAGGGACGGTGATTGTGCTGAATAACTTTAATCAATTAGTAAGCGAACAAATGAAAACGATGGAAAAACTATTACTTTTACAGTCAGAGCTTGAGCGATGTCAAGAGATAGAGAAGGAATTAATGCTTATCCAACAAGAAACAGAATTAGAAACGATTCAAATGGAAATAACGAAAATGAAAGAAGAGTTATTAGCTATTCACAAAACCTTTGAGAATCAAACAGAAGAAGTGATCCGATCCTATCAGCAGTGGAATATTCCAGTATAAACTGGGGCTTTGAAATTTTCTAGCAGTTTTTAAAAGGAAAATTTAAATTTCTTTTTTAACAGTCATTGATTTTTCAATGGCTCTTTGTTTTAAATTTTTCCTTTTACCGTTATAATAGTAGAAAATAGGAAATGTTCTTTGTTGCCTTGGTTAGACTTATTTTTAGTTAAGGAGAAAAAATCTCTGTACCCCGCTAGGTTACAAAGCTTTCGAACAGAAAGTAGGGAGAGATATGGGCGTACCCATCGTAGGTGAACCAATTCAAATTCATAGCTATAAACATAATGGGCACATCCATCGCGTCTGGGAAGAAACAACTGTATTAAAAGGGACTCAAAGTCTAGTGATAGGTGGAAACGATCGAACCATTGTAACAGAGTCTGATGGGCGAACTTGGATTACGAGGGAACCGGCTATTTGTTATTTTCATACTCAATGCTGGTTCAATGTAATTGGAATGATCAGAGAAGATGGTATATATTACTATTGTAACTTAAGTTCCCCATTTATCTGTGATGAGGAAGCATTAAAGTATATAGATTATGATTTGGATATCAAGGTATTTCCTGATATGACATTTAATTTATTAGATGAGGATGAATATGAACGACACAGACAGGAAATGAATTATCCAGATGTAATCGATAAGATTTTAAAAACAAATGTTGATAACCTTATTGGTTGGATTCGTCAACGAAAAGGTCCCTTTGCACCAGATTTTATTGACATATGGTATGAGCGTTATTTAACGTATAGACGCTAGAAATTGGAGATCTGAATTGCCTAGATTAAAAAAGGTGACTCAAAGTCTTATTCATGACATGAGTCTCTTTTTTTTTTTTGGAGCTGTTTTCGTATAGTTGTCGTGAAATCTTACTATTACAATGTTTTGTGTAATAATCAACAAACTTTGAGAAAACAACCTATTTTGAAAAGGTAACTTAGTACAAAAATCATGATAGATTCTCTATACTAGTATTGGACACTAAATTAGAGGGAGAGTGCAGCATTGGGTAGCATAAGAAGATATCTTCACTTTGTAAAGCCATATCGTCTGCAAATTATCGGAACGATCATTATTGGAATAATTAAGTTTGCGATTCCACTTATTATCCCACTGCTAATCAAATATGTGGTCGATGATATTATTGGAAATCATTCATTAACAAACCATGCGAAAATAAATCATCTTATCTGGGTGATGTCTATCATCATGGTCATATTTGTCATTATTCGACCACCAGTAGAATATTATCGACAATATTTTGCCCAATGGACCTCCAGTAAAGTATTATATGATATTCGCGACCAGCTTTTTACTCATATCCAAAAGCTTAGCTTTAAATATTACTCTAATACAAAGACGGGGGAAATTATTTCAAGGGTCATTAATGATGTAGAGCAGACTAAAACCTTTGTCGTGACAGGACTGATGAATCTATGGCTTGATGTATCGACGATTATCATCGCCGTTGTCATTATGTTTTCCATGGATGTGAAATTAACCATTGTTTCCTTAATCCTACTACCGTTGTATGCTTTTTCCGTAAAATTCTTTTTTGGAAATTTACGATCTTTAACAAGAAAAAGATCCCAGGCACTTGCTGAAGTGCAAAGCTATTTACACGAGAGAGTTTCCGGAATGTCTGTTATTAAAAGCTTTGCGATTGAGGATTATGAGCAAACACAATTTGATACCCACAATCAAAACTTTTTAAAAAGAGCATTGGATCATACGAAATGGAATGCTAAATCCTTTGCCGTTGTCAATACAATTACAGATATTGCCCCACTCATTGTTATCAGTTATTCCGCTTATCAAGTCATATATGGGGATATGAAAATTGGAGCAATGGTTGCGTTTATTTCCTATATCGATCGAATTTATGATCCATTAAGAAGACTCGTTAATTCATCCACCACATTAACACAATCCTTTGCTTCCATGGATAGGGTATTTGAATTAATTGATGAGAAATATGATATTCAAGATGGTCCAGATTCCATAGAATGTAAAAATGTAAAGGGGGATCTTGTGTTTGATCATGTTTCTTTTTCTTATAATGATGAGAAGAAAGAAGAAGTTCTAAAGGATATTTCCTTGCATGTTCAAAAAGGAGAAACCATTGCTTTAGTTGGAATGAGTGGAGGAGGAAAGTCTTCTTTAGTAAGTCTTATTCCAAGATTTTATGATGTTTCAAATGGTGAAATTCGACTTGATGGGGTTGATATTCGTCATTTTAAGGTTCGCACTTTAAGAGATAAAATAGGGATGGTTTTACAAGATACAATTTTATTTAGTGACTCAGTGAAATCAAATATATTATTGGGGAATCCTTACGCTTCAGATGAAGAAGTGATAAAAGCGGCAAAAGCTGCTAGTGCCCATGAATTTATCATGAATCTTCCTCATGGATATGATACTAGAGTTGGAGAACGGGGAGTCAAGCTATCCGGAGGGCAAAAACAAAGAATTGCGATTGCAAGGGTATTTTTGAAAAATCCACCTATTCTCATTCTTGATGAGGCTACGTCAGCACTCGATTTAGAAAGCGAAGCACTAATTCAAGATTCCATTGAAAGACTTGCTAAGGATCGGACAACTTTTATTGTTGCCCATCGACTTTCAACGATTACACATGCAGACCGGATCGTCTTAATTGTGCATGGCCAAATCATAGAAGTTGGAACACATGATGAATTAATGGCTAAGCAGGGAAACTACTATAAATTGTTCCAAGTGCAGCAAATAGATCATAAGAATTAGGAAAAATATCCTGTTGTTTAATACGGAAGATCCAATAAGCAAATAAAAAACGCCTACTTATTCGATATGTTGAATAAGTAGGTGTTTTTTTTACGAAAAATAATATTTTAAGAAAATACTATATTAGAAATATAACATCCTGATATTTATGATTATTTTGAATGTTGTTAATATTTATTTAAATTGATTCATAAATATTCCGTTAGTCCTTTAAATCATTGATGTATAAGGGATTAAATATAGAAAATATTTTATATAATTAAATTATTTAGAAAAATCAGTAGACGGATACAATCTTTTTTACTAAAATAATTAATATACATTTTTGAAAGTATTTAATTTTCTTATAACTACGAAGAGAGGAGGGTCAATATGACTCAGGCACCAATTTTGGACGTAAAGCAGCTGAGAACCTCTTTCTTTTCCTCAGATGGAGAAGTCCCTGCTGTCGATGAAATCAGTTTTTCTGTTAGCAAAGGGGAAATCCTAGGAATTGTTGGCGAGTCAGGGTGTGGAAAAAGCGTAACATCCTTATCCATTATGAAGCTCATTCCGCAGCCTCCAGGGAAAATTGTTGGCGGTGAAATTCTCTTAAACGGAGAAAATATCGTCAAGGCCCCTGAAAAAAGAATGAGACAAATTCGTGGAAACGAAGTAGCCATGATATTCCAAGAACCGATGACTTCACTTAATCCCTTATTTACGATAGGAGATCAGTTAATTGAGGCGATTAACATACATAAAAAGGTCAGCAAAAAGGAAGCTTTCAATCGAGGAGTTGAAATGCTTAAGCTTGTAGGCTTGCCAAGAGCAGAACAAATTATGAAGGAGTATCCGCATCAGCTTTCAGGTGGTATGCGGCAACGGGTCATGATTGCAATGGCCTTATCGTGTTCGCCTAAGGTTCTGATTGCAGACGAGCCAACCACGGCATTAGATGTTACCATTCAAGCACAAATCCTTTCTTTAATGAAAGAACTGAATGAAAAGCTAGGAACAGCCATCATTATGATTACTCATGATTTGGGGGTTGTTGCCGAGCTATGTCAGCGTGTCATCGTTATGTATGCCGGAAAAGTGGTTGAAGAAGCAAACGTCCATGATATTTTCAAAAACCCTAAGCACCCATATACATTAGGTCTGCTTAAGTCTATTCCGGATATTAGTGAAAAGAAAGAGCGGCTCTACTCCATTCCGGGCAATGTACCTAAGCCTGGTTCCGTTAAAAAAGGCTGCCGGTTTGCTGAGAGATGTGAATTTGTGCAAGAACGCTGTAAAAAGGATACTCCTCCACTTTACAAGGTAGATGGCCATGATCAATATGTTCGCTGCTTTTTACATGAGTCAGGGGGAATAATAAATGACTGAAGTGCTATTAGAAGTGAATCATCTTAAGAAGTATTTCCCGATTACAGGAGGGCTTTTCGGCAAGCATGTTGGGGATGTGAAAGCAGTTGATAATGTTAGCTTTCATGTTAATAAAGGGGAAACCTTAGGACTCGTTGGAGAATCAGGCTGCGGAAAATCAACAACTGGCAGAATGCTGATGCGCCTAATAGAACCAACTGAAGGGGAAATTCTTTTCGAGGGAAAAGATATTACGAGATTAAATGAGCGAGAGATGCGAAAAATGCGGAAAGAAATGCAGATGGTGTTTCAAGACCCCTTTGCCTCACTTAATCCTCGCCATACAGTTGAAAAAATTCTCGAGGAACCGCTCATCGTACACGGTGTTTCTGATAAAGAAGAAAGAAGACGATTAGTTAAAGAGATGATGGAGGTAGTTGGCTTAAGCAGCTATCATATTAAACGTTATCCTCATCAATTCAGCGGTGGGCAAAGGCAGAGAATTGGGATTGCAAGAGCCTTGATGACAAAGCCAAAGCTAATTATCGCAGATGAACCTGTCTCTGCTCTGGATGTATCTATTCAATCACAAGTATTGAATCTTCTTGAGGATTTGCAAAAGGACTTTCAATTAACCTATATATTCATTGCGCATGACCTTGGGGTTGTAAAGCATATTAGCGACCGAGTTGGAGTTATGTATTTAGGTAGATTAGTTGAAATCACAGAAGCAGAAAAGCTTTACGATAAACCGCTTCATCCATATACAAAGGCTCTATTATCAGCTGTACCCATTCCAGACCCAGACTTGAAGCATGAAAGAGAAATCCTAACCGGGGATCTGCCAAGTCCGGCTAATCCGCCATTAGGGTGTGCATTCCATACAAGATGTAAGGAATGTATGGAAATATGCAAAATTCAAAGACCTGAATTACAGGAAATTGAACCTGGTCATTATGCTGCATGTCATTTGTATCGTAAGGATGAATCCCTTTAATACATATGTACATGATTGGCGTTGACGATAAATGTTAAAAACCGGAAGAAATACTTCCTAGATTAGAAGGGGGAAAATAATGAAAAAGAGTAAAGGTATTTGGTTCCTAGCATTCGTCTTAGTTTTGTCTATGGCGTTGGTTGGTTGCAACAAATCTACTAGCAGCGATAGCAAGGAAAAAGATGGCTCTGGAGAAAAAACAGCAGGCGGCACGCTTATCTTTGGAAGAGGCGGAGACTCTGTTGCACTTGATCCGATTAATGCAACAGATGGTGAATCCTTTAAAATTACAGACAATGTATTTGATACTTTGGTTAGCTTTGGTAAAGATAATACCGAAATTGAACCGGGTCTTGCTGAAAAATATGAGTCTACCAAAGATGGTTTAAAATATACCTTTCATTTAAGAAAGGGTATTAAATTCCACGATGGTACAGACTTTAATGCAGATGCTGTCGTTTTCAACTTTGACCGCTGGAAAAAAGGCCCCGCAGAAGAATTTCCTTACTATGTTTCCCAATTTGGTGACAACATTAAGGAAGTAAAAGCGGTTGATGATTATACGGTTGAAATCACTTTAAACCGCGTTGTCGCACCATTCTACAAAAACTTAGCGATGTCTGCATTTGGTATCTCAAGTCCAGCTGCCATTGAAAAATATGGGGATAAATATAAAGAGCACCCAGTTGGAACAGGTCCATTTAAATTTGTTGAATGGAAACGCAATGACACGATTACTCTAGAGAAAAACAAAGATTATTGGCAAAAAGGTCTTCCTAAGCTAGATAAAGTTGTCTTCCGTACAATTCCAGATAACTCAGCACGCTTAAATGCTCTTTCAGCTGGTGAAGTTGATTTAATTGATGGCGTCAATTTTAGTGATGTTGAATCCATTAAAGCTAATAAAGATTTGCAAATTTTTTATCGACCATCTTTAAATGTTGGTTACTTAGGATTAACAGCTACTCGTGGTCCTTTAAAGGATAAAAAGGTACGTCAAGCATTAAATTATGCTGTTGATAAAAAAGCATTAATCGATGCATTCTATGCCGGTGCTGCTGATCCAGCTAAAAACCCAATACCTCCAACAATTGATGGCTATAATGATGATATTAAAGATTATCCATATGATCCTGAAAAGGCAAAAGCTCTACTTAAGGAAGCGGGCTATGACAATAGTCAAACCCTTGAGCTATGGGCAATGCCGGTTCCAAGGGATTATATGCCTAATGGACAAAAAGTGGCAGAAGCTCTACAAAAGAACTTTGCAGATGTTGGTGTGAAAACGAAAATCGTTTCTTATGAATGGGCAACATACTTAGATAAAGCTAGTAAAGGTGAGGCAGATATGTTCTTGCTTGGCTGGACTGGTGATAATGGAGATGCTGATAACTTCCTTTATGCATTATTAGATGAAGACAGCATTGGAAGCAATAACTATTCATATTTCAAAAACGATGAAATGCATAAATTACTTATTGAAGCTCAATCAACAAACGACCAAGCAAAACGCGATAAATTATATAAGAAAGCACAAGAAATTATTAAAGAAGAAGCTCCTTGGATTCCACTTGTTCACTCAACACCTGTTATTGCAGGTAAGAAGTCCGTTTCTGGCTACGTTCCACATCCAACTGGTACTGAGCCATTAACAGAAGTTGAATTGAAATAATGTTGTTATGAAAAGGGAGTTCACTTGAAGGACTCCCTTTTCTTCTCTTGAAAATAAGACAATCTGTTTACAGAAGATCAATTGGAAAGATTAATAGTATAAATCCTCCAGAATATTAAGAGTCGATTTTAACATGAATTAATTGCTTGCAAATACAATTATTGGCTCACTCAAGAAAAGAGGTGGTATCATGTTTTCATATACTCTAAAACGAATTTTTTCCTTAGTTCCTGTTCTTTTGGGATTATCATTGGTTGTTTTTTTTATGATTCGTGCTATTCCGGGTGATCCGGCACAGGTTATTTTAGGAAAATTAGCTACACCACAGGCAATAGCTGATTTAAATAAGCAGCTGGGATTGGATCAGCCATGGTATATCCAGTATTTTGATTACCTAGGAAATTTATTGACAGGTGATTTAGGAGAATCTTTGCGTACAAAGTCAGCCATCAATGCGGAGATTTGGCCATATCTTGCTGGAACTATGGAGCTTTCCTTTTGTGCGATGCTCGTTGCCATCGTAATTGGCGTGAATGCAGGGATTATCAGCGCATGGTTCCAAAATTCATGGTTTGATTATATCGCGATGGTTCTTGCATTGATTGGTGTATCGATGCCAATCTTTTGGTTAGGTTTAATGGAACAATGGGTTTTTGCGATTAATCTCGAATGGCTCCCAACCTCAGGAAGGGAAGATGTAAGAAATCCGATTACTGCCATTACGAATTTCTACATAATTGATACTTTGATTCAAGGTGACTTCAATCAACTTTGGACGGTTATTAAACATCTCGTATTACCAAGTCTCGCATTGGCAACCATTCCAATGGCGATTATTGCCCGTATAACCCGTTCAACCATGCTTGAGGTGATGAAGTCTGATTATATTAGAACAGCAAGAGCAAAGGGGTTAAGAATGTTTTGGGTCGTTTATAAACATTCCTTAAAAAATGCGATAATCCCTGTCTTGACTGTCATTGGTTTACAAACAGGGCTGCTATTAGGTGGAGCTATTTTAACTGAAACGATTTTTAGCTGGCCTGGAATCGGGCGGTATATTTATGATGCAATTGGATTTAGGGATTATCCAGTCATTCAATCTGGAATTCTGATCATTGCTTTTATTTTTGTTATCATTAATCTAATTGTCGATTTATTATATGCCTTTGTCGACCCTAGAATTAAATATCATTAAAGAGGGGAGTGGAAAGAATGGAGATACAAGTTGATCAAGCAGCGCAGCCACCAATTGGTCCAAATGAAGATAAAGTAGCCTCTCCTTGGATGGAGGGATGGAGAAGCTTTAAGAAAAATAAGCTTGCACTAATTGGTACAGGCATTGTCCTTTTCTTTATTTTACTCGCAATCTTTGCTCCAATTATTGCTCCTTCAGGAATTAATGATCAAATGCTTTCTGATAAGTTGAAGGCTCCATCCAGTGAGCATTGGTTTGGAACCGATGACTTTGGACGAGATATTTTTTCAAGGGTCGTTTTTGGTGCAAGGATATCATTATGGGTAGGTTTTCTTTCAGTTGTTGGTTCGATTGTTATCGGGTGTATGCTTGGAATCATAGCAGGGTATTACGGGAAATGGATTGATATGATCATTTCACGGATATTTGATATAATGCTTGCTTTTCCAAGTATTCTTCTTGCTATTGCAATTGTTGCCGTTCTCGGTCCATCATTAAAGAATGCTCTTATTGCCATTGCAACTATTAATATACCAAACTTTGGACGCTTAATTCGTTCACGTGTATTAAGTGTTAAGGAAGAGGAATATATAATGGCAGCTAAAGCTGTTGGAATGAGTAATACAAGAATACTGTTGTCTCATGTTCTCCCAAATAGCATGGCTCCTATTATTGTACAGGGAACACTAGCGATTGCGACTGCTATCATTGAAGCAGCTGCACTTGGTTTTTTAGGATTAGGGGCAGAGGCTCCAAACCCAGAATGGGGGAAGATGTTGTCTGATGCAAAGACCTTTTTAATCCAGGCCCCATGGACGATGATTTTTCCAGGTTTAGCTATTATGCTGACTGTGTTGGGATTTAATCTTATGGGGGATGGCCTGAGAGATGCATTGGACCCAAGAATGAAGAATTAAAATAAAAAGCAGCTGAAATGAAGTGACCCCTAAAAGTTAGACACGGTTATTTCATTAGGCTGCTTGCTCAAAATGAGTTCGGTATTGCACCGGGCTCATTTTTAATTTTGCCTTCATCCGTTTCGTATTATAATATTCCATATAT
>NZ_JBHKFI010000015.1:0-115532 GCF_042263505.1 Cytobacillus sp. Hz8
GCAGGTTGCCCACGTGTTACTCACCCGTCCGCCGCTAACTTTTGGGAGCAAGCTCCCAAAAGTTCGCTCGACTTGCATGTATTAGGCACGCCGCCAGCGTTCGTCCTGAGCCAGGATCAAACTCTCCGAAAAAGAGTAAGATTAGCTCTTAATTTTAAAAATAGAATTAACGTTGACGTATGGTTTGTTTAGTTTTCAAAGAGCAATTCTTTCAACAACTTTATTAGTATATCATTTTTAAACTTTCTAGTCAATACACTTTTTAAACTTTTTAAAGTTGTTTATGTCTCAACGACTGCTTTAATATAATATCATCCTTGCCTATCCAGGTCAACACCCTTTTTAAATATTTCTTTTAAATGGTTCCTTAAGGTTTATATAGGATTAACTCTTAATAATTTTCCAACAATAGTTTGCGTTATTATGAAGGGGAACTATCCGCTTTCTCTAAATACCCTTCCAGAGCTACTATATCCTTTATATTAAAATAATAAAGGATAATATAGAAGAAACTTCTACTTTACTATTAGTTATTTTTGCGTCAGTCTTTATTCCCCCCTTCTTAGCCTTAACAGCAATCCACTTTCATCAATTAAAACCTTCGCTTGTTTAATTTGAATTTCATTAAGACCATTTGCTGATAACAATTTTACTTGAACTTCTAGTTTTTATATGAACATCAAATAGAACCTTATCTTTATACCATCGTTTAACTTATTCTTTGAATAAGTAACCAAAATTGAAATAAAAAATGAAATAATAATATAGAAAGAACTATGTTGTACTTTCCACCAATCTTCATGTTTCTAAAGGATTGTTACTTCAGGGGCCAACCTTCTATACAAAAAAAGAGCCTCCCACTTATAAAAAGCGGGAAGCTCATAGAAATAACTATCAAAGATTACTTTCTAATTGATATAATATTCTCTTCTTTAAGTTCTACATTTCCTTGCTTGTTAAGAATAACCTTTTCACCTTCAGCAAGATTCGTAAATACGACAGGAGTGATTGTAGAAGGTGCATGTTGTTTAAGATAATCCAAATCAGCTTTTAATAAAGGTTGACCTTTTTTCACAGTTTCATTCTCAGATACTAATATTTCAAATCCTTCACCTTTTAGGTTAACTGTATCAATACCCACATGGATTAAGATTTCACGACCAGCCTCAGAAAATAGACCGATCGCATGTTTCGTATGAAAAAGATTAATAACCTTACCATCAACAGGAGATACAATAGTTCCTTCTGTTGGAACAATCGCGAATCCATCGCCCATCATTTTTCCAGAGAAAACTGCATCTGGTACTTCTGTGATTGGTTTTAATTCACCTTTTACAGGTGCTACATATGTTTCATTTACTTCGCTGGCTTGGAGTGCTTCTGGATTCACTTCTTCAATTTGTTGCTCAACACCTTTTTCTGGTGCTGTTGCTACAGCCTTTTGCGGTCTTTTTCCGCTCATAATATCCTTCATTTGACCTTTAATCGTTTCTGATCGAGGTCCAAAGATTGCTTGAATATTATTTCCAACTACAAGAATACCAGCAGAGCCTAGCTTTCTCAAACGGTCTTTATCCACATTTTTAATATCATTTACAGATACACGCAGACGAGTAATACAAGCATCTAAATGAGAAATATTATCTTTACCACCCATTGCAGCTAAGATTTCATACGGAAGATCGCTAGTTGAACCGGTTGCTTGTGCTCCAGCTTGATCTTCTTCTTCATCTTCACGACCAGGAGTTTTAAGGTTCCATTTACGAATAGCGAAACGGAAACCAAAATAGTAAATAACTGCGAATACTAAACCTACTGGGATTACTAACCAAGCATGTGTTTGTGGGTTAATAAGACCGAATAAGATATAGTCAATTAAACCACCAGAGAATGTCATACCGATTTTTACGTTTAACAAATGCATAGTCATGAAAGATAGACCAGCAAAGATTGCGTGAATTCCGAATAAAACAGGTGCAACGAATAAGAATGAGAATTCGATTGGTTCTGTGATACCTGTTAAGAAAGAAGTAAGGGCAGCTGATACCATTAAGCCACCAACAAATACCTTCTTTTCAGGGAGCGCTTCATGATAAATTGCTAATGCTGCTGCAGGAAGACCAAACATCATGAATGGAAATTTACCTGTCATAAATGTTCCAGCAGTTAAGTTTTGTACATGATCCGCAATTTGTGCCATAAAGATACGTTGGTCCCCATGAACAACTTGTCCAGCTTTTGTTACATATTCACCAAATTCATACCAGAATGGCGCGTAGAAAATATGGTGTAAACCAAATGGAATTAGTGAACGTTCAATTACCCCAAAGATAAATGCTGATAATGTTAAGTTTGCATCAACCATGTTATTTGAGAATGCGTTTAGTCCAGATTGGATTGGAGGCCAGATGATTAACATGATCAAACCTAGTACGATCGCAGATCCCGCTGTAATAATCGGAACAAAACGCTTCCCAGCAAAGAATCCTAAATATGATGGTAATTCAATTTCAAAGAATTTATTATAAAGAGCTGATGCGATAATACCAACGATAATTCCACCAAACACGCCAGTTTGAAGAGTTGGAACACCTAGAATGCTTGCATAGTTTGTTCCGTTAACATCTTTCGCTTCAAGTCCTAATACTGTACCCATTGTTACGTTCATAATTAAGTAGCCAATAATTGCAGCTAATCCTGCAACACCTTCACCACCGGATAAACCAACAGCTACCCCAACTGCGAATAGCAAGGCAAGGTTTCCGAATACAATGTCACCTGCATGCTGCATAACAGATGCAACCATATGTACTCCACTGTTATCTAAAAATGGAGCTAAATCTAATAAAGTAGGGTTTAATAACGCTGCCCCTAATGCAAGCAAAATCCCTGCTGCCGGTAATAAGGCCACTGGTAACATCAATGCTTTACCAACCTTTTGTAACACACCAAAAGCTTTTTTCATATGTTTTCCTCCTACATTTATAGCTCAACAGCGTTTTTAAAAGCGCAATAATAAAGGCATGAGTAAAAGGAATTAAACTAGGGTGATACAGGTATTTTTATAGTACCCGCAAAAACTCTATTTCAATTATCCTTTCTACTCATGCCTGATTGAATCAGTAACACGTAATAAGATAATAGCAATTTTATTTAATTTTCTTCTGCAAACGTTGCAAGTGCATAGTTAAGTACACTGCCTCTGCATCAAAAACATGTCTTTTAAGTGCATGTTGCATCACCTTAATGAGTTTCCACGCGAGATTGTAACACAATGGATATTCCTCTTTCAATAGGTTTGCAATTTTTTCTGGCTCCACAACCATCTCTCCGTTCACAATTCGCTCAATGGCGAACCGTAAATGGCGAACTAAACGCATGTATTCAATACTTTCTTTATCAATTTTCATATCAAAAGTATCTTCTACTATATCGATTAATTGCGTCACGAGCTGGGAATGTCGATTAATGTCAGAAATGTCCTTATTCATAATAGAACTATGAATATGCAAAGCGATGAAGCCTACTTCTCCTTCAGGCAAATAAATTCCCGTTTGTTTTTCAATCAGACCTATAACTTCTTTTGCCACTTGAAATTCAAAGGGATATAGAGCCTTTGTCTCAATTAAGAATGGATTTTTCAGTTCCATCCCTTTAGAGAGTCTTGTTACAGTAAAGAGCAAATGGTCCGTTAAGGCAACATGGATGTGTTCATTCAAGGGAGTGTTAATTTTCTTTTTAATTAATTCAATTGCCGAAATAATAACTTCTAACAGATCATTATCTAAAAATGGTAATAATTTAATATAATTTTCTTGTTCCCTCTCATTTTTTAAAATAAAGAGCTTTTCAACCAACGAACGTTCGATCGTGTCCCCTTTCTTACGATTGAAACCTATCCCTTTACCTATTAATACAACTTCACCATAAGAGAGGTGATCCCCGATCAATACATTGTTGTTTAAAACCTTTAATACAGATAATTGATCCATACCTTCTCCTCTTTTCGACAATTTCAGGCCATTACTCCTATTATCAAAAAGGAAAAGAAATCTGTCAATAGCTAATAGGGCTGTCTAAAAAGGCCATTTTGAAACAAAATGAAAACCCAAGAATGTTGAAACAATGGCATTCTTGGGTTTTATTTTTTTGATTTGAGCTAAAAAAACTACTTTTCGAACAGCCTCATCTTAATTTATCTATTTTAGAAAAATAAAGTAGAGTAGGAAAATCACAAAGAAAAAGTACATTATTGGATGAATTTCCTTAGCACGACCTTTAACAATCATCGTAATCGGATAAAAGACAAACCCTACTGCAATCCCAGTCGCAATACTATATGAAAGTGGCATTGCAATCATAGTAAGGAAAGCTGGAACGGCAATTTCAAAACGAGACCAATCAATTTTTCCTAGAGATGATACCATTAACACCCCTACAATGATCAACGCTGGTGCTGTTACTGCTGATGTCACCACTGATAATAACGGGAAGAAGAATAAAGCTAGAATAAAACATCCTGCAGTAACTAAAGAAGCAAAACCAGTTTTCGCACCACTCGCAACCCCTGCACTTGATTCAATATATGAAGTAGTTGTTGAAGTTCCAAGGATGGATCCAACAATTGTTGCAATGGAATCAGCTAACAATGCTTTACCTGCACGTGGTAATTTATTATCCTTCATTAAACCTGCTTGATTTGCCACAGCTACAAGAGTACCAGCGTTATCAAAGAAATCAACAAATAGGAAAGTAAGAATAATTCCTAGCATAGATGTTGTATAGAAGGATGCATCACTAAATGATGAGAAAACCGCACCAAAAGTTGGCTCTAGACTTGGTACCTTATCTACAATTTTAGTTGGAACATCAATTAAGTTAAAAATCATTCCGACGATAGCGGTAAGGATCATTCCGAGGAATACTCCGCCTCTAACGCCTCTAGTCATTAGAATAACGGTAATGATAATTCCAAAAATAGCTAGCAATGTACTTCCGTTTGTTAAATCACCAAGACCAACAAGTGTTGCATCATTTTTAACAATAATTCCAGCATTATGCAAACCAATGAACGTGATAAACAATCCAATTCCTGCGCCAATGGCATGCTTTAATTCAATTGGAATCGCATTAATTAATTTTTCCCGAAGACCTGTTAATGTTAATAAAAGGAAAAATACACCTGAAATAAATACTGCACCAAGTGCATGCTGCCATGGAGCACCACTACCTAATACTACCGTATATGCAAAGAACGCATTCAATCCAAGACCAGGAGCCAAAGCAAGTGGATATTTACCGAGCAATCCCATAATAATAGAACCTAACGCTGCTGCTAAAGCTGTTGCCACAAATACAGCTCCATAATCCATTCTAAGTGCATCCGGTAAATCCTTGACCTCTGACAGTGTGAGTGTAAGTGGGTTAACCACCAATATATAAGCCATTGCTAAAAAGGTTGTTAATCCGCCTACAAACTCACGGCGATAATTTGTTCCAAGTTCTTCAAACTGGAAATATTTCTTCATTCTTTACCCTCCTAATATTTTCAGAAAAAAATAAAAAACGCTCCAAACTACCTGGAGCGCTTGACGACAAGTTCATGAATGAATTAAGGGAAAAGAAAAGGAAAAGTGCAATAAACCAACCCTTAATAACCATTATTCTCGTAGTCAAGCTATTTACGGTAGCTCGGTAGAAACTTTTGGGCCATATTCCCAAGATTATACGATGTTATTCGACAATATTTTGTACTTTCCCATTTTAACAACCTAGCAACTATTCGTCAATAAAAAAACGAACATTTTTTATGTTCGTTTTTTTATTGTTCGTATTTAATAGCTGTTTAAAGTGTATTATATGACAGAGTTGTGAAAAGAAGGAATTTCCCCGTTTTCCCCCTATTCCTTCTCAATCATCACTAGCAGCTTACAGTTAACGCTGCGATCAAGTTGGCGTGTCCTATTTCATTGGTTATGTGTGTCGAAATGCTCATCACAAACAGCCCCAGGATGAGCATTCCAGTTCAAGTCCATCCCACCAAATGGGCTAATGGTGCGAATGGAGGGCAGTGGTCAGAACAGCACCCCTGTTGTTAAAAAAACAGTGAATTTCAGTCCATCTTCATGAATATATCTCTTTTATTGATTTTTAAGCCCCTTCAACTAGATCACGTTTTTTATAGCCAATGTAGCCTAACACTATTAAAGCAATGCTAATCAATGTCATTGTAATGAAAATTACCCCATCAAATTTTTCCATTGGCATACGGGGAATCCAGCTTTGAACGGCTGTTTTCGAAAACCACTCCGGCAAGTCTAGAATACCTCCAAAGTAATTTAACATAAAAGAGTAAGCAAGATAAGCGTAAATAACTTTACCTAGTTTTGGAGCCCACCCAAGCGCCAAAGCTGCAAGCCCAACAAAGAATAGCACTGATGGCAAGAAGTTAAAGCCAGCGGCAAGAAAATCACCCATATCCATTGTAGTGCGATCACCCATCGCCGAAATGGCTGTTCCGCCAAGGCTGCCTACGCTTATCAAAATCCCTACTAAACCGGCAATGATTGCTAAAACTACACTTGTCCAGTATAGTTGGCCGCGCGTCACTTTTGTAGAATAAAGTTGGCTAAAGTGTAGGCGGGTTTCTTCAGAGAAAAGCTTATTAACAATGGCAATTGGTAAAATAGAAACCAAACCGATCATGACCATCATAATTGTCCCAGTGAACGATTCTTCGATTGAGACTCCTGATTGAGTAAACATTTGGCTCATCATTTTGTTACTTTCAAGGAAAGTTTGCATGTCACCATAGATTGAACCATAAGCGGCACCCATGATAGCAAAACAAATCAGCCAACCAATTATTACACCTTTGTTAATCTTGATAAACAAGCCACGTACGGATAACAATGATTTTTTTGCTGTTGCACGCCCCTCTTTTTCAGGCAAGTAACCAGCCCCCATATCACGACCACTTTCAAGTGCAAAAGCAATTATGACCATGATTACACTGAATGCCAAAGCGAAAACCAGTGGTACCCAGTTGTTTTCAGTAAATGGATACGTTAGATAAGTCCAGCCCATAGGATTAATCATTGATAAATCAACATTTGACACATCTGTACCCGCACGGACGATATAGAGCAACCCAACAATTCCAAGTGTTGAACCTGTCGCACCAGATGAAGTCGGCATAATTTGCGCCATAACAAGTGCAATCACAGCGCCTATGATGCCAGCCATACCGATCGATGCACCAAATAAAAATGATCCTTCAGCTGAAATGGTATCTGCGCCAAAGCTTGTCATAACCGCACCGATAAAGAGTGCAAGTAAAACATTGATGATAACTATTTCTGTCATAATAGCAAACGAATTCGCTTGTCGGCCTACCTGAAATGACCGTACCATCTCAGTAAGCCCTAGATTTTCTTCTTTACGAGTGTGACCTACTACATGCAAAACAGCAATAATCATCGCAAACAAACCGCAGAATAATAACATTTCGTTAGCATACATTGCACCTAAAGTATAATCTGCTGCTTTTACCGATGTAGGACCGACCATTGAAATCATGGCAGGGTTTTGCATGGTTTCATACATTCCAAGCAATCCTTGCCCTTTTGCGATTTCTTCAAAAGCTGGGACATAGGCGCCTGAAAACAAGCCAATACCTAAAATCCAGAAAATCATTTTTTTCCAGTCACGTTTCAAGTATTGCGCAAATAGTGCACCCCAACGTGCAAATTTTTTCTTCATCATATTTACCTCCCTTCCAACGCTCAACCTTCATAATGACGCATGAATAAATCTTCAAGCGTTGGAGGCACAGATTCAAACTTTTTAACACCCAGTTTTGTAGCTTCTAGCAAAATATCATTAATATATTGATTATCCGCTGAGAATGTCGCTTGATTTTCTTTTTGCGTAAAATCATACACTCCATTTACAGATGCCATCGCAGATACATCGCCTTCTGTTGCCAGCGTCACAGTAGAATGGGTCAAGTGCCGCAATTCATCCAATGTACCAGTTTCTACGATTTTCCCTTGACGAATAATAACAACCTTATCTGCCAAGCGCTCTACTTCACTTAAAATATGAGAAGACAACAAGATTGCCTTGCCTGTGTTTTTAAATTTTTCAACCTCTTCCTGGAATATTACTTCCATCAATGGGTCAAGCCCAGACGTTGGCTCATCAAAAATATACAAATCGGAATCAACAGACAAAGCCGCAATCAAACCGACTTTTTGACGATTTCCCTTAGAATAGCCCTTTGCTTTCTTCTTGGGATCTAATTCAAAACGCTTAATTAAATAATCACGTTTCGCTTTGTCCCCCCCACCGTGTAATTTAATAAATAAATCAATAATTTCGCCGCCAGTTAAGTTGCCCCAAAGCGCTACGTCACCAGGCACATAAGAAATTCTCTTATGAATTTCAAGGCTATCCTTCCAAACATCCTTGCCAAATATTTTCGCTTCTCCGGCATCCCGTTTAATGATGCCCAATAAAGCCCGAATGGTTGTTGATTTACCTGCACCATTCGGACCAATAAAACCAACAACTTCCCCAGCATTTACCGTAAATGACACATCATGTAATGCTTGAAACTTACCGAATTTTTTTTGTAAACCGTTTATCCTCACAATTTCTTCCATAATACTGAAGCTCCTTTTTCAATATAGTTCATAAACAATTTCATAACTTGCTTTCCAGTTTAAAGCAAAGCTTAGAATACAGAAATATAAAAATAGAACTTATTTGCGTAATTCGTTTAATATTTCTTCTTTTTCCCTTCATTTTAAACCAAATTTCATTTATACGGTCAATTATATCCCCATTCTTTTATGAGGTCAATAATAATTGCAATAAATGGAATACTATTACTTGATTGATAGTTTATATTTGATTATATATAATAGAAATGAATGAATATTATGAACTGAAATTGATAAATTGGTTTTATTTTTTGACGATTATATATAGGAAGTTGGAATTAAAATGAACGGTTTCGAAAAACGGACAAAAGAGAAGAAAAATCAAGTTTTAAAGGCTACTTTTGATTTGATGAATACAAATGAGGGTATAACAGGTTTGACAATGGAAGAGATCGTCAAAAAGGCAAACGTTAGTAAAGCCACCATTTTTAAGTATTTTGGAAATAAGGAAAATCTTATCCACGAAGTTTTTAAACATTTTATGAATGAAATGGGGAATACAGCAAAGGAAATCATGGCTGAAAATAAACCATTTGAAGAAACCCTCATTGCCATGAGCACGAATAAAATCAACCATCTGAAAAAAATTAATAAGCAATTTTATCTTGATTTAATGAAGTATGTTACAGAAAAAAGTAATAGTGATTTATCTTCGATGATGGAGCAATTCACCAAAGAAAACATTAGTATAATGCTGGATTTGTTTCATCGTGGACGCAAAGAAGGAAAGGTTGACTTAAAATATTCTGATGAGTTTCTGTTAGTTTATTTCGAGGCGATTGTTGAAGGTATTTCCAGTCCCCGGGTTTACGAAAAAACTCTACCTTATGTATCTGAATGGACAGAAATGCTAATTAAAGGGATTGCTCCGAATAAATAACCTCGAACCAAAGCAAGAAAGGCTGCAGCAGTTTTCGCGAAACTCATCTCCAGTTTAGCCAAAAAAGGTTACCTTATTTTACAGGATAATATCTAAGTACTTTTAATAACTACGCGACTAATAAAGTTCAGAATGAATCTACCGTAACAAACGGGAATTTTATATGTGTTTAAAATACACTAGTGGTTTTTCATCTAATAATCCTTACGAAAAAAGGCACTAAATCCTTGGTTTAACAAGGATTTAGCGCCTTTTTTGTCTATTCCCACTCAATCGTTGCTGGTGGCTTACTCGTTATGTCATACACTACCCGATTAATATGATCGACTTCATTAACGATTCTGGTAGAAATCTTCTCCAAAACCTCCCAAGGAATTCTCGCCCAATCTGACGTCATGCCATCAATGGAGGTGACTGCACGAATCCCAATTGTATAATCATATGTTCTTGCATCGCCCATTACACCTACGCTACGGATATCCGGTAACACCGTGAAATATTGCCAAATATCACGTTCTAGACCAGCGTTTTTAATTTCTTCACGCAATATAGCATCTGATTCCCGAACAATTTCAAGTTTCTCTTCCGTGATAGCCCCGAGAACACGAATACCCAACCCTGGACCTGGGAAAGGCTGTCTCCAAACAATCTCATCCGGAATTCCAAGCTCTGTTCCAAGAGCGCGGACTTCATCCTTAAATAACGTATTTAATGGTTCGATCAATTGGAATTGCATATCTTCAGGTAATCCACCTACATTATGATGGGATTTAATCGTTTGAGCGGTTGCCGTACCACTTTCAATAATATCTGTGTAGAGAGTCCCCTGTGCCAAATAGTCAATTCCTTTAAGTTTTGTTGCCTCATCATCAAATACATAAATAAATTCATTGCCGATAATTTTTCTTTTCTTTTCAGGATCACTAACTCCCTCTAGCTTTTCAAGGAAGCGATCTTTCGCATCAACTTTAATCACCTTCATATGGAAGCCTTCTGCAAAAGTCTTCATCACACTTTCAGCTTCCTCTTTACGCAATAAACCATGATCAACAAAAATACAAGTCAGCTGATCGCCAATTGCCTTATGAATTAAGACAGCCACAACTGAGGAATCCACTCCACCACTGAGAGCACAAAGAACTTGCTTATCTCCCACAGTTTCCTGAATTTTTTTCATTTCCATTTCAATAAAGTTCTCCATCGACCAATTGCCAGAACATCCGCAAATTTCAAAAACAAAATTGCGTAGCAACTCATTTCCATAAACAGAATGCTGAACTTCTGGATGGAATTGAACAGCATATAATCCCCTAGAAGCATCACTCATCGATGCAATCGGACAGGAAGGACTCGTTGCATCAACTGTAAAACCTTTTGGAGCTTCCACCACTAAATCCCCGTGACTCATCCAAACAACTTGCTCATCAGGAAGATCGGTAAATAACTTCGTTTGGTTTTGAATATTTATACTAGCCTTCCCATACTCACGATGTGTGGCTGCTTCTACTTTCCCCTCAAAATGAGTAGTCATCAGCTGCATGCCATAGCAAATCCCCATAATTGGCAAACCTAAGTCAAAAATGGACTCATCGCAACGAAATGCGTTTTCATCATAGACACTATTGGGCCCGCCAGAAAAAATAATCCCTTTTGGATTCATCTTCTTAATCTCTTCTGCTGTAACGGTGTGTGGATGTAACTCACTGTACACTCCAAACTCACGAATTCTTCTTGTAATTAATTGATTATATTGACTTCCGAAATCTAGAACGACTATCATTTCCTGTCCTTCAAGCATTGCTTCTCCAGCCAAACAAATCACCCCATTCTATAGTTAATATGAATATTTTCCCCTAATTTAAATAAAAAAACTAGAACCCACCCTAAATCAACTTGAAGGCAGAATTCTAGTTTTTTTACAGAGACATCTCCATTAGAATCAACTGCCTTCATAGTCAAATCATTTACGGTGATTCGGTAGAGACTCTCGGCCCATATTACCCGAGGATATATGAAGGAAATCTATTAATATTTGAAAGTATTGTATAATTGGATAATATTTTGGTCAACCCTTTGTCCTTTTTATTAAATTTTCCCACAATTCTTTCAATTCATTCCAAGTTCCCTCTTTTATGACTCCTTTATACAAATACTCTTCATAGGCTGCTGTCAATTTTCCCATTTCTCTAGTCGAGAAATAGTGATCAATATAATTAGCATAGTCCCGTAAAGTTTGTTCAGGCTTTCTTTTTAGACCTGCACGATTCAATTGCTTTAATAAAGCATTATACGCCTTAACAAAATCACGATCTCTATTCGACCTTTTCCATTTTAGGTTTAATAAAACAGGAATCCATTTCTTTCTAATACTATATAAATATAATAGAGATCCAAACAAAAACACAGTTAAGCCGATGATAATTTTCACATTTGTAGCGAAAAATCTCTTTATTTTTTTCCAATTATCCGCTAAGGAAAAATCTTTGGTTTCTCGATCTGATTTTTCTACCTGTTTTTCAGGTTTTTTCAATTGCGTCGTTTCCTTATCTTGTTCTAAATTAGTTTGAGAATCAGACTGATTCTCTAAATCATAATTGAACGCCACATTATTTGAAAATCCTTGCGTCGGTTCAAATGGAATCCAGCCAACCTTTGGAAAATAGACCTCTACCCATGAATGGGCATTATTATTTGTAATGACATACCGATTCTGCTGCTTCTCACCAATTCCTTTGTACTCTCCTTGAGTATAACCCTTAACCCATCTTGTAGGAATACCAATTGTTCTCAATAAAATGGCCATAGAGCTTGAGAAATTATCACAATACCCTTGTTTTGATTCAAATAAAAATTGGTCAACATAGTCTTGGTCTTCTGCTGGCTTCGCTACATTTTTTTGGTCGTAAATAAACCCATTGCTCGCAAAATATCCTTCAACAGCTTTGGCTTTATCAAACCATGTTTTCTTCTTCGATGTAATTTCAACCGCTAATTGTTTCACCCGAGTAGGTAGACGGGGAGGAAGTTGAGTATATTTTTTATAAAAATTACGATCAATCATCGTATTAGGATCAACAGATTGACTCAACGCTTTCATACTATATTGCGGCCGCTCAAATTCGACCGAATATTTGCCGATTGGAGGGGATTGCTCATCATCCACAAAAAGAATTTTCTCAGTCAGCGTATTAACATTAAAAGCTGTTTTTGACTTCTCAATCCCATTGATCTTTGTTACACCTAAAGGATAATCCACAAAGGGCTGCGATCTATCAGTTAGGGTGATCGTACTTGTTTCCTTTGTCGTTTTCACACCCTCTTTATCGAATACCTCCATTGGAACCTGTTCGTTTTGTGCAAATAACACATTGTCCTTCCGACCTTCTTCTACCCATCCCTTACCAGTATAAATATACTTCGATTCGATTTTCCAGTAATGCTGAAAATCTGCCTCAGCGGTAAAAACCACATGATCGTCACCAATAAATGGTCCACCCAAAGAGGAATCATCTGTCCCATAACCAACCCTCTGACCAGCCCCCATCCCGTCACCACTATCCTGGTTAAAAGAGGTGATAAACGGAACCGGATCTGGCCAAATAGGAGCAAATTTTGGAGCAGCAAACCCTATTGCTACACAAAATGCAATCATGATAGCTAATGGCACCATCCAATTTCGAGAGCTTTTTACGCTATTAGAAATAACTTCCCGATCCAACAAACGATCATAATGTAGCATTCCCATCATCGCAAATCCAGAAATCACTGTTCTCACTATGGCCCAATCGGCATTATAAGGGGTAAACGTATCTAAAATCGTAATATAAAGCAACGTCATCAGGAAAAACAAGAAGATTTGTCTCCGAATGACAAGCCAATATTGAATTAAATACGTCAAAAGCCATAATAGAAGAAAAAATAAAAGGCTGCGAAAACTCCCGCTTAAAAGATTCCATTTCGCCTCAAAAACATAATGAATATTCAGTGATAAATCTTGAATAAACTGTAGAAACCATTCCCATTGAATAATGGGTCCCTCAAAATAATAGAGATGGACAACAAAAAGAATAAAAACCGTTTTAATCAAAAAGGAATAGAGAAAAGGTAAACGAACATATAGAATTAACCAAGACAAAATGATAAAAAGGACAAAAAGACTTATATTTCCTGTATCCGTTAAAACCTTAAGCGGCCTCAGCCATTCCCATAATAGAAGAAAACCAAAAAGATAAAGAACAAGATGGGAGCGAATTTTTTTATTACTAACTACATTCTTCATCTTCGCCTCACCCCCTGAAAGGCATCCGCAAAGAAGCCCTCATGAACAGGTATGATATTGATTCCTCTTGCAAGCCCCATTTCTCGTAAAGGAATCTCCTGGTTGGTAATGCTCTCTCCTTTTTCCTTCATGACAAAAATCGTCACAGTTCCCTTTCGTTCTGCAATTATTCCTGCATTCTCAATCAATTTCTTGGTTATTTGAGCAGTAATAATCATCAAATTTACATTTTGCTGAGTCAATAGCTGATCATTTTCTAAAACCTTTTCTAGTGAAACCGGACAATTATCTTTAATTTTGGCTAAATGGTAAAAGAGCTTTTGTTGTTGAAGATTCCCGCCATTAATCGGAATGACCACGCGATTGGAGCTTACCGTTTGCAAACCCACTTGAGCACCCTTCTTAAGAATTCCACGAATAATGGAAGCGGTGAAAGATACGATGATTTCAAACCTTTTTTCACTTGCACAATCCATCAATAAAAAAACATCATGGGATTGTCTTTGCTCGAATTCCTTTGTCATTAAATCACTCCGCTTTGCGGAAGCCTTCCAATTAATCCAAGAAAAACGATCACCCGGATGATACTCTCTAATCCCCACAGCCATGGAAGTATCCCGTTGCACTCTCTCAAGCGAAGCCGTCATCCCCTGATCATAAGGATTGGAAAAAGGTTGATAGGATAACTCTTCAAACCGGGGATAAACAACCACTCGGTCCTCTAGCGGAATTTGTATTTCCCGTTCCACCAATGCGAGAGGATCGCCAATTTTAATCAATACCCCTTGAAAATCATGCTCCCCCCTTGGAATATCTCTTAACTCATACTCCAAACGGAACGCCTTCCTAAAATACGGAAAAATTAAAGTCTTCGCTTCATTTGTATGAAAATGTTGAAATGCCTCACTAAGACGATCCTCCACAATCATATAAAATAAAGGAAAAGCAGAAGACCTGTGCAGCCTTATAGTAACCTGCATTTTTTCCCCTGCACGATAATCACTTCGTATAAAACTGCGCTCAATATCGATATTTTTTAAAGGATAAAAGGCAAGCAATAATCCATATATCGCAAAAGGAAGAAAACAATAAAACAAGAACCAGCTTACAAAGCCGCCTTGAAACATTGCATATGAGAAGGTAATAATAATAAGTAAAAAGAGGACAAATAATTTCCAAACCCTTTTCAGACTTTTGAATGAACTTCTCATTTTTCAATACCTTTGAACAGGAACGGGAATACGAGAAATAATTCGCTGAACAATATCCTCTGCTGTTATGCCTTCAAACTTTGCCTCAGATCTCAGAATCATTCGATGGGAAAATACAGCAGGAACTAAATACTGAATATCATCTGGTATAATATAATCCCGACCATACATAAATGCATAGCTTTGAGCTGCTTTCATTAATGCAATGGAGCCACGAGGGCTTGCTCCTAAATAGACATTTCCATGAATCCTCGTTTGATTAGCAATATCCACAATATATCGTTTTATCGAATCATCTACATGAACTGCTTTAATTTGCTGCTGTAAATCCCTTAATTCATCTAAATGAATAACAGGCAATAATTCCTCAATGGGAGCGATATTTTGTGCGCGGCTTAACACTTCCATTTCTTCATCCATTTCGGGATATCCCATTTTCAGTTTTAACATAAACCGGTCCAACTGGGCCTCTGGCAGCGGATATGTCCCTTCGTATTCAATTGGATTCTGTGTTGCCATAACAAAAAAGGGCCTTTCAAGCTTATGAGTTACGCCATCAATCGTAACACTGCCTTCTTCCATTCCTTCTAAAAGAGCAGATTGCGTTTTCGGCGAGGTTCGATTGATTTCATCAGCCAAAATAATATTTCCCATAATCGGTCCGGGACGGAATTCAAACTCAAGCTCTTTCGGGTTATAAATCGACACCCCGGTGACATCTGAAGGAAGTAAATCTGGGGTAAACTGAATGCGGCGAAACCTTGCACTAACAGATTGAGCTAGCGCTCGAACCATCATGGTTTTCCCTACTCCCGGAACATCTTCAAGCAACACATGTCCCTCTGCTAACAAGGCAACAATACTAAGCTCAGTTACTTCTCTCTTTCCAATGATCACTTTTTCAATATTATGAATGATTTTCTCTACGGTAGGATTCATTTTATCTCTTATCATCATCGTCCTCCTATAGTTGCTCTTGCCATCTTCAGATAAATGGTAAAATTTTTAAAACTCATATTATATATTCGCCCATCCCCTTAGAAATCCTTGTAATATTGTAAAATAGTATTTTGCTCCTCGCGAAGATTAACGTGCAAAAGACGCGATTTTTGCAACAAAAAACCTCATTTGTAAAAATGAGGAAGAATTTATAACGCGGTTATTTTTCTCCTAAAAACAAAATTTTTCTGACCAAGATAATTACTTATCATATAAAATCCGGTACCTAAAAGAATTGCTAGATCCTTCTCATTTTCTGTCTGTAAAGAAAAAAGATCTCCCACAACTTTTGAGCAAATATCACTAAAGGAGTAGGAGAGAAAATAACAAGAAAGGATAACCAATAAGAATTTCCATACACTCTGTCCCCATCCGACAGTACTTTGAAAAGTAAAGCTTCGGTTTAAGAAGAAACTAACACAAGCTCCTATTGAATTACCGGTGAAAGTCGCAAGCCAATAGGAGAAGTCGAACCAATGAACAGTGATTAACATAACCGATAATCCTATCATCGTATTGATGACACCTACGATTAAAAAACGAATGAATGTTTTAGTTTGTTTTAGATATGTTTTGGAGATCATATCCCTCATTCTCCCTTTTCGCACCTCCCTTGTGATTGGTATATTGCGGAACAGGAAGACGAAAAGAATCAATATCGACAATATATCTTGGACGACGTTTCGTCTCCTTGTAAACCTTCCCGATATATTCCCCAATTAATCCTATTGCAATCAGCTGCAAGCCGCCAATTAACCATATCGATGCAATGATCGAGGTCCATCCCGAAACGGTATTTCCTAATAACTTTAAACTTAAAAAATAAGCACCACATAATAAACTAATAAAAAAAGACATAAAGCCAATGATTAATACGAAGCGAATCGGCGTCACCGAAAATGAAGTTATTCCATCTAGGGCAAAAGCAAGCATCTTTTTGAGCGGATACTTTGATTCTCCTGCTAATCTTTCCTTGCGATCATATAGGACGATAGTGGATTGAAATCCTATTAATGGCACAATCCCCCTTAAGAAAAGGTTGGCTTCATCAAATAACTCAAGTGCCTGTAAAGCCCGTCTACTCATAAGTCGGAAATCAGCATGATTATAGACCACATCCACCCCCATCCGTCTCAACAGTTTATAAAATCCTTGAGCCGTATGGCGCTTAAAAAAAGAATCAGAATTCCGTTTATTCCTTACTCCATAAACAATTTCATATCCTTCGTTATACTTTTCAACAAAATTTTGAATCACTTCAATGTCGTCCTGTAAATCCGCATCAATCGAAACCACACAGTCAGAATAATCTTTTGCTGTAAACAGCCCTGCTAATAAGGCGTTTTGATGACCCACATTCCTAGATAGCTTTAACCCTTTGACGAACTCATTTTGGAGAGATTCCTTATAGACAATTGGCCAAGTTTGATCACGACTACCATCATCAACAAACAAGATGCGACTATTGCTTGCGATTAACTGAATCTTAATCAAACGTTTGATTAAATTGCTAAGCTGCCTGCAGGTCTCAGGCAATACCTCTTCTTCATTAAAACAAGGGACCACAATGGTAAGCACAGGTGCTATCATCTTGATTTCCTCCTAAACATATCCGTTACAAATAAAAGTAGGGACTCTTGTTGTATCACTTCCCGCTTAAGAAGATGCCTTGACCCTATACAAATAGATCTTCCAAACGGAATCCTTTGATAAAAATTCACGGTCCAGAATCATCCCATTATCCTCTGCATTTTCAATAGGAACGGCCGAAAAGATATACCGACCTCCCATCTGATAAAAAATATCTTGATTTAATTGAATGTGATGAAGGACTTTTTTGGTTGTCTTTTTAAACATATAATGCTTCCCCAGCTCCGAAGAAAACACATAACATCTTCCACCCCATTCATCAAAATAAACACGGATTGATTTATTTTTGTCCAACTCTTTCGCAATAATTTTCCTAAACTGATGTTTATAGGAAAGAGGATAAAAATTGTTGTATGTATCCAATGTATAAAAACCATTATACTGGGCAATCCCCGGGTGAATTCCAATACTCGCAACCCGATAATCTTCAACAGGTAATCCAATATAATCCTTAATTCTCCCAAACTGTTTTTCGGCAAAAAACTCTTTAAAAGATGGTTGTTTATGATAAATGATCTCAGGATTAAAAGCAAAAAGGACAAACAACTGCAAGATGATAAAGAAAACGGCTGTTTTTCTCCATCCTTCCCCGATTCCAGATAATATTTTTAAAGCAAGGGCAAACTCCACATAAATGACTAATGGCCTTAAAAAATGATAGCGAGCAAAATTAAATGTATCCAAAAAATGAAATCTTTCAGCCAAAGGCAACCATCCCCGGTAGAACCAAAAGGCATACCAGGTGGAGAGAAGAAAATTAGCCATGAAAAAGAAAAGAAATGTTTTCTCCTGTCTCCATTGTTTTTTTACAATAATAAAATATAAAGCGAATAGGGACATGGGCAATAGAACTAAGCCATGCACTGTCATCACATGAGTATGACCTAAAACATAATTTTTCAGGATTAATCGGATCGTTCTTGCAAGAGATAATCGTGCATGAAAATATTCATCTCGGCTATTAGGCTCAGATGAGATAAAAAAAGAAGCGACTAAACGATATTCCACTATATAAAAGATGAAAGTCATATACACAATGGAAAAGAAAAAACGAAGATTCCAACCCTTTCCCCTCAAACCATCAACAAGCCAAAGCAAACCCATAACACTTAGAAAAAAGAAAAAGCCTAATACAATACTTGAATAAAGTGGCAAAAGGGTAAGGACGAGAATTTCCTGCCATCTTATTTTTCCTTTTCGAATATTTAAAAATGCCCATAATGCAAGGGGATGGCCCAATGTACTCAGCATCCCCGATGGCCAAAAAGGAGTTAAAGCAAAAGCCAACGCTACACCAACACGGATTACCGCCCATTCTCCTTTTGTCAGGAAAAAATCCTTAAGCAATAAATACATACCCCAAAAAGCTACAAACCGCGTAATAGCTTGACTAATGGCATATGCAATCATCGTTGGAAACAGTAAATGCAGCCACACAATCCCACTAAATTCAGATCCGAAGGCATTTCTCGATAACTCCCCATTGATGATTTGCGGAATTCTTGCGTTAATTGAACCAAATGCCTCCCCACTATCCTTCAAGACCTTATACCATGCAAGATTGGAATCAAGATTATCATGAACCCGAATATGAGCGTCCTCTCCCAAAATAAACATAGGAGATAGATACAAACTAATAATGATGAATGCCCCTACGATCAGCCTTCTATCATGACCTTCCTTGTTTTGTAAAAGCAATATGGACACCTCAAAATGAAAAGAACTTAATTATAAAGTTTGTAAAAGAGCAGGAATCTATTCCCACTTTTTGAAAGGATTGTTTTTGATATGAGTTAGACTTGATTTTTGTTTTCTATATAAACCTTTTTGGGGAATAGGATCATGGTCGATTAAATACCTTTGAACATTGATTAAAGGCGATAGCTTGTGTTTGAATGGGCTCTTTTTGAAGGGTAATCAAATTGGATCTTTCTTCTTCATTTTAATGAGAAAAATCTACAGAGAATGATGATTGGGGAAAATGAATAGTATTGTTGATGGTTTTGAGTTGGAAAGGTAACCTTAAATAGTTTGCTCTTTTCCCCCGATTCCTGTCTAATAAACTGCCTCTTTTGGACTCCTTTTGCTCTTTTCCTGTCCGAATACCTGGCTCTTTCGGACTCGTTCCACTCCTTTCCCTCGAATCCTGTCCGAATACATGGATTCATTCCTTTCCCTCAAACAGTCCCGGTTCAATTACTAACCTGATTCTGACACCTTTGCAAAAAATCCATCAGGCACCCACTTATCCAACAAAGAACGAGCTCCTCATTACCATAAAAACAAATCATGCAACGCAAATTACAAACCCTTTTCTTACAAAAAACTTTCATGATCTTTCGCTCCCAACCCATGCATGAAAATTAATCTCCACCGACCATAATGGTAATGACACAAACAGTATGTAAGACGTGTTCTTTTTTGGTGGCTCGATCCTGTACAAAAAACTGTTTGAGTGAGTTTGGTGTTCAACCCTTTGTTAGCTCTTTCCTTCTGGAGGGATGACTACGTACAGAAAAATGCTTATGTTCAATCTCACTCACTGTTTGTGATCTACTTAAAAGGAGAATTTTATGGAGGTTTTTATTGAACGATGCGCTGGTTTAGATGTCCATTCTGAAACGATTGTTGCTTGTGTCATAACTGGAAGTCAGAATGAAGAATTATTCAAAGAGACAGAGACATTTCCTACTTTAACAAAGGATTTATATCGTCTCTTAAAATAGCTTGAAAACCATGGTGTTTCCCATATTGCAATGGAAAGCACAGGAGTATATTGGAAGCCTGTATTCAATATTTTAGAAGGTTTCTTTGATATAACATTGGCAAACGCACAACGTATTAAGAATATTCCCGGAAGGAAAACAGATGTATCATAGATTGCTAAGTTATTACGACATGGATTAATCGAAAAGAGTTTTGTTCCATCAGTCGATCTTCGAGAACTTCGTGATTTAACCAGACTGAGAAAAAAATGGATCGGCCGCTTAACTTCTGAAAAGAATCGGATTCAAAAGGTATTGGAGTGTTCGAATGTAAAATTGAGAACGGTCATCTCCGATGTGTTTGGCGTTTCAGGGAGAAAACTGCTTGAAAGACTTGTAGAACAAGGATATGTGGACGCCTCCGATGTAGAAGAAAGAATTCATGGCAGAATGGCGATGAAAAAGCAGAAGATTACGGATTCTTTGTTTGGCACACTAAATGATCATCAGTGTTTTCTAATCCGGCAATCTTGGGCGCATATTGAATACTTAGAAAAGCTTATTAAAGAAATTGAAGAGCGAGTCGATATCCTATTACAAAACTACCAAGAAGAACTCCAGTTACTTACAACGATACCCGGCATTAAAAAAGATACTGCAGCGATTATCATTGCCGAGATTGGTGTAGATATGAATCAATTTCCAACATCCCAACACCTAGCTTCTTGGGCTGGTGTTTCACCAGGAAACAAAGAAAGTGCAGGTAAACGGTATAGTACTAAGACTGTAAAGGGAAATCCTCATATTAAATCGGCAATGTGCGAAGCTGCATGGGCTGTTTCAAGGTGTAAGAATCGCTGGTTAGCAACGAAATACTGGTCAATAGCTGCAAGAAGAGGAAAGAAAAAAGCACTCGTAGCTTTATCGCATCGAATGCTTCGGATTATTTACTCCATGCTTATCAACAAGGAGCCATTTAAAGAAATGCAAATTAGTTAGTATAACCAAAACCAAATAGTTTATACAAAGATACCTTCCGACAGGTAGCTCTGCTTTCTTATTGGCATTTTTAGATTATTTATAGGGTTTCCCACCTCAATCAATAATATACAGGAGAACTGGGGGACTTTTATTTTCACAGAAAATAAAGTACAAAATTACCGATGGTCCCACCAATATTCACTATACATACTGCAGCGAATTGGTATGGTACTCATACTACAAGGCTGGTAAGGAATATAAAGTAATGACGAATTCTACAACCGGTCGTTTTCCTCACTACGTTTGGAAAAGACCCAGCATCATTCAGCCATACTCATATACTAATCCTGACAACTTGAAATATAATAAATTTAAACTCGTAAAAACTATCAACTGGTAAGAAGAAAAGAGGGGATTTTTCCCACTCTTTTTTAGTATGAGTGTCCGTTTATGCTAGTAGATTCCAATATAACTTTATCCCTTTTATGATCTTTGTAATAATAATAGTGCTTCTTATCATCTTTTAATTTCACGTAGACCATCCAATTTTTATCACCTGCTATATTAGCAATGAATGGTTCCAATGTTTCAATACGATCTGCTTCAATATGTTTAACATGAATAAGGTAGTGTTCCACAGCCGTCTTTGCAGAATGTTTTTTATACGATATATAACCAAACGCTGAGCAGCCAATTACAGCTACAATAATAATGAACAGCAATAATTTATTCTTCATAAGGTAATTTCTTTTTGTAATATAATAGGAGCCATAAAAAATCCCACCAATGTAATTATATGGTATATATTTTATATTATATCCTAAAATCTATGGAAGAGGGGAGCTCCTTTTAAATTTTCCTCGGGAGTTTGACACTTAAAGTTTAAAAAAACACGCAAAAGCTAAAATGTACCCTATAGAGTAGACACTTAAAAAAGTCACTATGGGATACTTTTTTGTATAATAAAAAAATACAACTTGAGAATTCAACATGGAGACGGAGAAATTATGAGTAAAAAGATTTTCACAGAAAAAAGAAAGACTCAAGTATTCTTGAATCTTCCTCCTTCTTAACATTTATTCATGCGATACAATAAACTCCGCCTGACCCTTTAATACATATCGATCAACCGTTGCTGGGAGAATAAAATGATCCCCCTTAGCAAATGTATATGTTTGATCACCAATAACTAGTTCTCCTTTTCCCTTTATCACACTAACAAGTAAGTAGTCGGCTACTATTGGCTGATGAACTGCTCCAGTAAGATTCCAGTAATAAACGGAGAAGTATTGTGATTTAACAAGTTGAGTCTGATTTAAATCCTCCACTCTTTTTTCAATTCTAACCGGGGGTTCTCCTAAATCCTGATAACGAGTGACCTCGATTGCTTTATCAAGATGCAGCTCTCTTTTCACCCCTTTAGCATCTACCCGATCATAATCGTATACACGATAAGTCGTGTCCGAGCTTTGCTGAGTTTCGAGAATCACAATTCCTTTTCCTATGGCATGGATGGTACCACTTGGAACAAAGAAAAAGTCGCCTTTCTTAACCTTCACTCTATTAAGCAGATGATTCCATTCACCACGATCTGCCATTTCTTTAAACTCGGTAGGATTGCTTGCATTGTGACCAAAGACAATTTCTGCCCCTTCTTCACAGTCTAGTACATACCAGCATTCCGTTTTCCCATACATGACACCTTCAACATCCCGGGCATACTGATCATCTGGATGAACTTGAATCGATAAATCATCATTGGCATCGAGTATTTTCACAAGCAAAGGAAATTCTTGACCACTTGTCGTTTTTTTCCCAAATAACTCAGGATGCTCCTCCCAGAGTTGGCGTAAGCTTTTTCCTTTATATGCGCCACTCTTAACCTTTGATTGCCCATGCTGATGGGCAGATATAACCCACGCTTCACCTGTATGCTGATTTGGAATATCATAACCAAACAGCGTGCTTAACTTATTTCCTCCCCAAATTCGTTCTTGAAAAAAGGGGGATAAAAAAATTGGTTCCTTAATCATCATAATCGCTCCTACTCTATTCCGAATCACTCATTACTTCAAAACACAGGGCTGCCGCTCCCACGACCCCCGCTCCTTGACTGAGCTTTGCAGGAACAACCTCTGTTGTTCTTCCTGTTGGATTTAAGGCATATTGGCTGACATAATCTTGTATTGCATTAAATAGTGTGGCGCCCACATTTGAGACCCCACCGCCTATGATTATTTTTTCTGGATCGAACGTGTTGATAATTGACACACAAGCTACTCCTAACACACGAAAAATGCGATCAATTAATTCGACAATTGCTCCTTCTTTTTGCTGATATAAATCAAAGACCTCTTTCGTTGTTAACTCTCTTCCCATAATATCTGATCCACGCTTTGCAATAGCTGTACCAGATGCAATGGACTCAAGACAGCCATATTGTCCGCATGTACATTTTCCAAAGGAGGGATCGATGACAGTGTGTCCAATATCACCAGCATTTCCTTTTCTTCCGTGAAGCAGTTTTCCATCTGCAATAATTCCTGTTCCGATGCCTGTACTAACCGTTACATAGACAAAATGATTTACTCCTACTCCTGCACCAATCCATTTTTCTGCAAGGGCGGCGGCATTTGCATCATTTTCTAGCCGAATGGGGATCTTCCATTTTTCATTCATCCAAGCCACAATAGGGACATCTACCCAGTTTGGAAGATTAGGCGGACAAGTAATTTTCCCATTTCGGCTATCTAAAGGTCCCGGTGCACCAATACCAATACCAATCATCTGCTCCATTTCAATATAGCTCTTTTTAATTAAATGCTCAATAGCTTCGTTAATCCGTACAATCAGCTCCCTTGGAGAGATAGAAAGGTCGGTTGGGAGTTTCGTTTGTTCGATTATTTTCCCATCCGCATCCACTACTGCAATCGCAACCTTTGTTCCGCCAATATCAACACCTATTGAATACCTCATCCGTAAACCTCCATCAGTCATGTCTAAGCCTACTCAACTAGCACTCTCATAAATTCATCATAGCTTTTCACTTTAATTAAACTTTGAACAATTGATTTGTTATCAATAATCTTTTCTAACAGTTCATACATGGATTGTAAATCTTCCTGACTGTTTTTCTTCACACTCAATAAGCATACAAATTGAACCGGCTTATCCTTCCATATAACAGGCTTCTCTAACGTACATACAGCAAGGAAGGTTTGTTCAGATTTTGGTGTGATAGGATGTGGAATGGCCACTAAATTTCCAAAGGAAGTTGGAGCAACCTTTTCCCGCTCATAAATAGCTTCAAGAAAGCTTGGCTCAACCAGCCCCATACCATAAAGCTTCGCATGCAAAAATTCAAGTACCTCTTCTTGGCTATTGAGTTTTTTACCAAAGAACATAAGCTCTTCTCTAAAATAAGTATGAATATGCTGTTTGCTATTCCCAATAAATTCTTTAATTTTATCAATATCACTATCCCCAAGAATCGCATTTACTTCAATCACAGGAACAGGAAGCTTTTCCGGAATAGGAATGGAACTCACGATAAAATTGACATCTTTCAAATCATACTGACTTAACTTATAATACTCGGTCGTTCCAATCACATCCAAACTTCTGCCAAATTTATTTTTGAGTTTATAAAAGAGTAATTGGGCCGTTCCAAAACCAGATGCACAAACAATTAAGCAACGTTTTGGTCCGGATTGTAGTTTTTCTCTCTCGATTGCTGCACCGATATGAAGAGCGAGATATCCTACTTCGTTCTCGTCCATTTCTGTTCCCGTATGCTCCTCAATAGCTAATCCCGCCACTACTCCTGCTTCAAACGCCAACGGATAGTTCTTTTTAATATCCTCGAGCATTGGATTTCTGATATTCATTCCGTATTTATAGCGATTTACAGCAGGTTTTAAATGCAAGCTTAATGCCATTATCAGTTCCTTATCACTCTTAAGATTTAAGTTTAGTTCCTGTTCTACGCGGTCTAAGGCCGCCATTACCAGGCTTAAGATTTCTTCATCAATTGCTTGCTCTATCACATGTTCTCCGGCATTTGTCTGAGAGAGCATTTTCGTTCCTAGAAGATGAATGGCAATATAGGCAATCTCAGCTTGCGGAAACTGAACCATAAAAGCCTGCTCCACTTCGGCAACAATTTCCTTAGCAACCTGATATTCCTTTTGCCCCATAATTTCTTGCATATCTGTTTTATACAATTTCACATGGTTGCCGCTTTTAATTCTTTTATAGGCAATAGCAATGTGGAGAAGAAGATTATTGATGGCAATATCCGATAAAGTGATATGATTCAATTGAATTTGCCTCATAATAATCTCTAATATAATATCAAGCACTTCCTTTGGAAGAGGAGATAAATGAGGAGCTAACGATTGATTTCTATTTCCCTCATTACGGTCAAATAAATACTCAGCCATGCAAAAACGTAACTTCATTTCACTCGCCGTCACTTTTAACCCATAATTAGGTCTAGAATCTAAAGTGATATCGTACTTAGCCAGTATTTGCTTGACATATTTCAAGTCATTTTGAATGGTTGACTTGCTTACATACATTTCATCAGCTAAATCATCCAACTTTACATATGCTTCTGTTAAAAGCAACCGTTTAATCATATAAGAAACTCGTTCTTCGGGTGTTTTTGGAACAAATCCTTCCGCTGCCACCTCACTGCTAAGGTTAGACTGCAAATATTTTCTCAACTTCTGATCGTCGGTTATTTCGAGCTTATAACCTTTTCCCATAATCGATTCAATTTGTGCCCCATTACTCTTCAGCACGGAATCAAGGATTCTCACATCTTCACGTGTCGTTCTTGTGGTCACTTGATTAAGATTAGCCAAGTAAGAGCCCGTAATAGGACTTTGGGCCGTCATTAATTCTCGTAAAATGTTTTTCATGCGGGAGTTTAACATAAAGGACTCTACTCCTTATTATCCGTTTTTGGGCTATTATCAATTCAATAGTTTTCCCCTCTTACAGATTTTTTATCTCAAGATAATTGCCCAAAAAGGTCCTGATCCGTAAACAGAACCAGAACCTCCTTTTTTATTTTCATTTCTAAAAAAATCACTAAATTTTACAACAGGATTTTACCAATTGGCCAAATAAATTAAAAACCGTTATTTTGCGATACTTCTTTTATCCAATAAGCACTTTTCTTGAATGCCCGTTTTTTCGTTTCCACATCAACTGAAATGAAGCCATAGCGATTCTTATACGCATTCATCCAAGACCAATTATCCATGAACGTCCAAAGATGGTAGCCTTTTGCGTTACATCCTTCTTCAATTGCCTTGTGAAGCCATTTTAAATGCTCACGAATGAAATCAATGCGATAATCATCCTGAATTTCCCCATCTCTGATAAAGCGCTCTTCATTCTCAACGCCCATTCCATTTTCAGAAATGAATGATTCGATATTGCCATAGTTTTCTTTTAGATTCATCATAATATCATAGATGCCTTTTTCATAAATTTCCCATCCACGATATTTATTCATCTTTCTACCTGGCATTTCGTAATTATCGAAGAACCAATCAGGCATAAACGGACTATAAGGATTAGGCAAGTGATCTTTCGCTTTCACCCTCCTTGGTTGATAGTAGTTTACACCTAAGATATCAACCTTACCGGCTTTTAAAATATCTTTATCTCCTGGCTCGGTAACAGGCAATTGACTGTGCTCTCTTAAAATCTCAATTAATTCCTGTGGATATTCACCAAGTACGGCTGGATCTAGGAAACTGCGGTTAAAGAATAAATCAGCAAAATTTGCTGCCTTTAAATCTGCTGGGTGCTGACTTCTTGGATATGATGGAGTAAGATTTAGGATAATTCCAATTTTTCCATCCTGAATATTGATTGTCCGGAAAGCATGAACAGCTTTCGCATGAGCAACTATGGTATGGTAGGCAACTTGAACCGCACGTCTTCCATCAACCACATTTGGATAATGGAAGTCATACAGGTAACCTCCTTCTACTGGAACAATTGGCTCATTAAAAGTAAACCATTTTTTCACGCGATCACCAAATAATCGGAAGCATTCTTCTGCATAAACAACATAAGCATCCACAACTTCTCTGCTTTCCCATCCGCCCTCATTTTGCAGTTCAAGAGGCATATCAAAATGATAAAGATTCACAAATGGTTCAATGTCGTTTGCAATTAATTCATCAATCACTCGATTATAAAAATCTACTGCTTCCTCATTTACTTTACCGCGTCCGCCTGGAATTAATCTAGACCAGGAGATGGACATCCGAAAACTATTATGACCGATTTCTTTCATTAATTGTATATCTTCTTTATATTGATAATAGAAATTAGAAGTAGATTCAGGACCTACCTCATTAAAGAAGCGATTTGGCTCTTGTGAGTACCAAAAGTCCCAAATATTTTTTCCCTTTCCACCCTCATTTGCGGCACCTTCAATTTGCGTGGCAGAAGTTGCACTTCCCCACCAGAAGCCTTCTGGAAATTTGTATGTTACTGACATATGATTACCTCCAATACTTGTCTAGCCGACTTTCCAAAGTAAACCACAATTCTAAGCGATTAAAATTCTATTAAAAAAAGAATTTATTGTCTTACTTATTACGATAGATTTCAATAATTTCGATTGCGAGATCTCTAACAGTCATAGCTGTCATTAAATGATCTTGTGAATGGATTAAAATAACATTCACTTCTGCACCAGTTCCACTGGCCTCTTCTTGAAGCAGTCTTGTTTGAAATCCGTGTGCTTTTCCTAGCTCCGTACTTGCTTCCTCAATTAATTTATCCGCTTCTTCAAAATTTCCTGCCTTTGCCTCTTGGATAGCTTCCATTGCATTGGATTTCCCATTTCCTGCAAATAAAATAATTTGAAAAGCTATTTCTGTTATTTTATCCATGACTAATCACCTCTAAAGATCTCCTGATTATTAAATATGAAGGCGACCCCTCCTAATATGAGCTCGGGGTCGTTATTTATTTTTCAATTCATAGTTGTTAAGGACTTATTATGCGCCCTTTTTTTCAGTTTCGTAATAGTTTTTATCTAGAATTTTAAGGAATGGCCACCAGATTGCCATTACTACAAGTAAGTTAACTAATTGTAAAGCTCCACCTTGCCAGTGGTTGCCTGTTGCTAAAAATCCGTTGATTATAACAGGAGTAGTCCATGGTACGATAATTCCTGCTGGTGGTGGTACAAGACCTGTTGACATCGCAACATAAGTAATAATTGTCACAACGACTGGGGCTAACAACCATGGAATAAGAATCAATGGATTCATCACGATTGGAAGTCCAAAGATAATCGGTTCATTTACGTTAAAGATTCCAGCTGGCCCCCCGAGTTTGCCTAGCTCTTTAATTTGTCTGCTTCGCCCAATAAGGAAGATCAAGAAGACAACGCCTAATGTCATACCTGTTCCGCCCATACCTACTAAGAAGGAATCAACGAATTGTTTTGTAATGATATTAGGTAATTCAGTACCTGCTTGGAATGCTTTTAAGTTTTCATCATTTAATGCGTACCAGATTGGATCAAATACTGAGTTTACAATGATTTGACCATGTAAACCGAAGAACCAGAAGACTTGGATTAATAGAACGGCAACAATCGTTGCTGGAAGACCGCTTCCGAGTTTTGTTAATGGCTCTTGAATGATTGTATAGATAAAGTTCTGAACAGTATCGAAAGATGTGTAGCTAAATAAGATACGAACGACAAGAAATACTGTAAGAGTTAAAGTAATTGGGATCAATGCACTAAATGACCTTGATACAGCGCCAGGAACACCATTTGGCATCTTGATCGTCCAATTTTTATTCACAAAGAATCGATAGAGCTCTGCTGCAACAAATGCTGTGATAATCCCTAAGAACATCCCTTGAGCACCAAGTGTAAAAGTTGGAATGACCCCAGTTACTTTGTCAAGAACTTGTGGAGTTAAAATAAGGAAACCTGCTAAAGCAACGACTGCGCCATAAATAGCCTCTCCGCCATAATGTTCAGTCAGCTTATATCCTATCCCAATAATGACGAACAGCCCCATAATACTAAGCGTTGCGGCAGATGCCGGCCCTAATGCATTTTGATAAGCTGTATAAGCATCTTTGCTAATAATATGGTCTAAGAAAGGGAAATTCGCTATGACAACAAAGATAGAACCAAAAATGATAAGTGGTAATGCTACCATAAATCCATCGCGAAGAGCGGTTAAATACCGGTTATTATTCAACTTATCCGCTAATGGTAAAAGGATGTTTTCCAGAACTTGCATAAACTTATTCATTAGTTATCCTCCATTCTCTTATTTATTGGCAATTAATTCTAAAGCTTTATCCAAAACAGCCTCTCCATCAATTCGACCATATGCCACTGGGTCAATCACATCTAAAGGAACTCCAATTTGATCGGCTACTGTAGAAAACTTCTTCTTCATAAATCTCATTTGTGGGCCGATTAACAAGACATCAGCTCTTTCAATATCCTTCATAGCCTTATCCTGAGCTACTGCCCAAATTTCAGCTTCAATTCCTTTTGCTTCTGCTGCTTCTTTCATTTTAGATACAAGTAAGCTTGTAGACATTCCAGATGAACATGCTAATAAGATACGTTTCATAATATAAGTCCTCCTTGCAGTTTATATTTCATTTAAATGATTGTTTTAACTTATATTTGTATTGTAGATTGAAAACGATTTCAACTACACATATTGTTTTTCCGTTAGGTGGAGGAAATGAATGAGTGAAAGAGGAAATGTGGGAAGATTCTCATCAAAAAGACCTCTCATCGATTAAAATGAAAGGTCCTTTTAATTTTAACTTCTTTACTATAGTTCTCCTTCACTAATTCCATTTTCGCTTTGCCCATCAATATAATAAATAACAAAGCAAGACCACACGGGACAAGCTCCCAAGTAAAGATTTGGACAATAGAGCTTGATAACGGCATAATAATTTTTATCTAAGCTTTGTGAAGGAATGGTCTCCTTGCCTGCTCTAAAAATAGCATCCTCGAATCTTCATAGGAAGTCCCCTTTGGAAAGGATTCTCCTCCTGCAAACCAAAGGAATCTACTTTTTAAATGCCTGCTGCATATCATTTTTCTTCAAAAAAATAAGCCTTGCAGAAATTCCCCTCTCCACATGGCTTTTCTTTAGATTTATTAATAAGATTCATTATAAATTTTTTGTGGGACAAGCTGACCCCTTTCTCTGATTCCTACTTGAAAAAGTTCCCTACTTACCTATAACTTCCTTTTCTTTAGAATTTAAATAATAGGATAGAGTCTCATGAAACTGCTTTCCGCGTTTATTTAATAAAGTCAAATTAATTGCAATTGAACGCTTTTGTGGGCGATAAATTCTTAGAATATTAGTCGTTACTCTTGCGAAACCATAAAGACTTACAACCTGACTTTTATAACGTTGCTGATTTACCCCTTTGACTTCTTCCCACGAAACAAATTCTTCAAAAAGCACAAAAGTCCTTATCTTTAATCCTTCAGAATTGATAATTACCACTGGTCTAGGATCAATCGCCTTGATTAAACTTCCTATTCCAAATACTAAAAGCAAAACAGAAACAACCCACATCACCACGACTGCAGTAGAGGTTAAACCGTATGGATCTTCTAAAAGCTGTGTATAACCGATATATAACATACCTAATAATACAATTCCAATTAGACCTGTTAATACTCTATTGGAGTAAAATTCCCCCCTATTGTTTTCCATTATATATCCTCCTCCCTTTAAGAAATTTCTCCTATGTATAGGAAAATTCGAAACTTAGCTTTCTCATCGATCCTCACACATTCCATTATATGGGATATAAACACACACAATCATGCTCATTATTTCCTATATTTTGTATATTTTTTATGAACTAGCATGTTTTCAAACCTTATATCCTAGTTATAATTAACCATTAGGTTCTATCGCTTAGATTTGAAATCAGATAGATTTACTAATGCTTTGCCTCTTTTCCCTTTTTTAATATAGCGCTTAAAACAGGGTCATTTCTAAAGCTACCACCATTCTCCGCTAAACCATGCAATATTCTATCATATTCCTTATGCATACTATTTGGGAGTTCCACCATTGATCCTGGCTCTTTTTGGATTAAATGATGAAGTTTTATTCTAGTTCCTCCTTCCAAATTGGTGGTCTTCCGCTTTTCGTTAATTAAAAATTTGTCTTCCCCCATCTCCTGCATTTTCTACTATTATATCGATTTATTATCCAATTTCAGTCAAAAAGCGTCAATGTTCCTACAGACCTATTACCGAAGGCCTTTCCTCCTATTTCCACGAAAATGCCAGAATTCATATAATCTATTTATGAAAATAATATACTTTTCGCATATGTTATTTCTAAATATTGGAAGTAATTGTGAAAATTAATTTATCTTGATATTTTTTAATACTGTCAAGGAGAATTCAATCAAACGTTTGATTAAAAATAAAGAGAGCGAAAGCAACAACAATTATGATGCCTTCACTCTCTTAACATTTGAATATAAATAGCCCAATATTAAATCACTTTATTTAAACTAAAATCATAAATTGAAACTTCCATCAGTGGGGGTTTTCGACGCACAGGACGTGCTAGTGCAGACGTTGCGACAGGACGTCGCGCTTTTAGTCTGCCATTCATCCCCCACTGATGGTTAGTCACGCAAAGCCTGATTGATTTTTCTAAGGGCTGAAGCCCAAAGAAAAATCTTATTTCACTTATCACGCTCATAACGCCACGTCCTGTGGCTTCGCCTGACTAGGACCTCCTGTCCGTCGTCGGACCTTTACGGACAGTTGATCTCCCACTTATCTTCTTCGTATTCTCAGAATCTTGAAGTGGGAGTCTTACTGTCCGTTAAGAGTGGGATAAAGGGTAATTACAGCAAACTATTGCACCGCAACGGAGATTAATATCCAAAATGGAGACTAGAGGACGATTCCTTGTTTCCTTCCAAATAAAAAGAAGCAGAGAACCGTCACCCTGCTTCTTCACAATTTACTCAAGACGCAAACCATTAACGATCATTTCGATATAGATTTTGCTTACTTCCTCGTCGGAGGCGGAGCCTTCAGCGTCAAACCAAAAGTAGCTCCAGTTACAAATTCCCAGGATTCCTAATGCAAGGATATCTGTTCGGAGATCGCCTCGGAACTCCTTCTCCTCAATTCCTTTTTCTATAAGATTCTTCAAACGCAAACGAAGTAAATTTCTTTTTGCCCCAACCTCTTTTAAATCCTCCTCATTCAAATAATTCATTTGGCGAAAGAAGATTTGGGCGCCCTTTCCTTCTTTTCCAATCTTCGAAATGATCATTTGAATAATTTTGTAAATCTTTGTTTTGCAATCGAATTCTTGATTCATAAGAATTTTATCTTGTTCTTCAATCAACCCTTCGATAAATTGTAAAAATATATATTTTAATAGATGCTGTTTGGATTCAAAATGATAGTAAAATCCTCCTTTTGAAATGCCCAGACTATTAATAATGTCATTAATGGAGGTTTCGGCATAACCGTTTTTTTCAAAAAGCAAAATGCTTTCGTTGATGATTTTTGTTTTTGTATCCATCTCAACCACCCCTTTCCTCTATATATTAGCATGTTTGCCGGCTGCTTATCAGTTATGATTCAGAGGTGATTCAATGGTTTCTAAATCATTTGATTAGGCTCCTCGGAAATCACTTGTTTATTTCCATTTAATTCTTGTACATAAACAGGAATTGCCAAGATGGCTCCAAGTAATCCCGTACCAATAAGGAAAATAAACCCGCTTGTAAAAGTACCTGTAGCATCAATAATTGCGCCAACAGCCAATGGGACAAGAGCGGACCAAACATAACCAGTTCCGTTCATCACTCCTCCAGCAGTAGCAATATTCCAGCTATTTGCCATACTTTGAAGTGCAAAATGAGACACAAACACACAAATTTGTACGACTCCTGTTGCGATAGACATAATAGTAACAATCAGGGTGACATTTTGAAATAACGTGGCAACATACATCAAAGTTGCTGATACAGTGAGTGCCACTATTAATAGCCAATTTCGAGTTTTTAGACGGTCTGCCAAAGGACTTACAATCAGCACAATGACGATACTGGCTACCCATGGCAAAGCCGACAAGAAGCTGCTGTTAATAAAACTAATATTCAATTCTTTTGTAAGATAAGATGGGAACCATGACATGAGTCCCCATCCAAATCCAATTGCAAGACTATAGGAAGCAATCAAAAACCAGTAATCATAACGTTTCCATATAGATGGTTTATTGTCGGCTTTGGCATCTTTTTTTACCTCTAGCCCATCCCCAATATGCTCCAATTCCCATTTACTGATAGACGGATGGTCGGACGGCCTATCATAAACATATCGATAGATTAGTATAATCGGAATTATCAATCCGATTAAGCCAAAGATAAAGAAATTAGCACGCCAGCCCAAGACAGCTGTTATTTTTGCCACTAAGGGAAGAGTAATGACCGGAGCTAAAGTAAGTCCCACCAGCCAAATCGCATTGGCAAAATTTCTTTCTGATGAAGGGAACCAACGCATAACCAGACGGTCTGTTGTCGGAGTAAGCGGTGATTCTGCAAACCCCAGAACGGCACGGAAGATCAACATTAGGATAAAAGCAGAGGTAAACCCCATTAGTATCATGTCGACCGCCCAACAAATGCAGACAATCGTTAGGATGACTCTGGAACCCAGTTTATCTGACATCGCTCCAGTTATGAAATTTGCTAAACCGTATGTTAACAGAAAAAATGTCATCAACAATCCTTGAGCTGTGAAATCGCCTGTAATGCCCAGTGCATCGGTAAAAGGTTTATCAGCCAAAAGAATGGTAATATTGGCTCTGTCCACATAAGCAATTAAATACAAAATAAACAGTGAAACAGCAATTCCATATCTTTTTCTTGTTTTTGCGACTCCCACTATTGATTCTGGCAACATTTTTATTCATCTCCCTTAAGATTGCTATTTTTTTAGCTTTCTAGTCTTTACCTGAAGAATGAACATTACTTTCTTACCCTCTATTAAGAACCATGGCACGCAAATCTTTTTTTGATATTTTCCCTACCGGCGTTTTCGGTATTTCCGGCATAATCTCAATACTTCGTGGCCGTTTATAGCCTGAAATTCTTTCCTTGCACCAGGCAAGAATAGCTGCTTCACTAACCTGTCCGCCGGGTTTTAAGCTTACAACGGCATGAACTCGTTCCCCCCAAATCTCATCAGGTAGCCCTATAACCGCCACTTCCTTCACATCAGGATGAGTGAGAATTAGGTCTTCTACCTCTATCGATGAAATTTTCTCTCCTCCTGAATTAATCATGTCCTTCTTCCGGTCGACTACATACAAATATTCCTCTTCGTCAAAATATCCCATATCGTCACAGGTAAACCATCCATCCAAAAAAGACTTATGCTCCGCCTCCGGATTTTTATAATAACCTTTAAACAAGGAAATGCCCCGTCCATAAATGAGGCCAATTTCTCCCGGTTTCGCTTCCTCCCCATCTTGATTGACCACTTTCACTTCCATGCCATATGATGGAAAGCCAACACATCTTGTTTTTCGTTTGTGATCTTCAGGTAGCAGCACTGTGTAAAATAACTCAGTTGCTGAATAAAGAGTAAATAATTTAACATCTTGCCAGTATTTCATAAACAATTCCTGTACATCTGACATTAATGGCGCACTTGAAGTAGCTAAACAACGCAGACTCGACCAATTATATTTTTTTATTTCCTCTTCTGGGAGTTTTAGGATCGCATTTAAAATAGTTGGTACGACGGCGATTGTGGTAATTTGTTCCCGCTCGACGACTTTCAAAAATTTTTCCACATCAAATTTTCCAAAAATTACATTGGTTGCCCCCGTTAGCATTATCGCAATACTAGTGACGGTACCACCCAAATGAAACATAGGATACGGGTTCAGCACTTTATCCTCCCAGTGCCACCCTATTACCTGAATCGGGTTCATAGCCCACCCGATAATCGTGTCATGAGTGTGGACAGCACCTTTGGGAACACCTGTCGTACCAGACGTATAAATAATTCCGCAAGGCGAGGTTCCTTCTACATGAACATTCGGGTTAACCGGCGATCCATGATCAATTAGTCTATCAAAGTCGGTATAGGTTCCTTTCGTCATTCCGACCGAAATATAATGATTAGAAGCAATCGACAGTCGCGACTGGACGTTGGAAACAATTTCCTCAAATTCTTGGTCGAAAACAAGCGCCACAGCATCGGAGTGCTGGATTTGGGCAAGCACTTCTTGTTCGGTGAAGCGACAATTACATGGTACCCAAACAGCACCAATTCGATTAAGGGCAAACAGCAATTCCAAACATTCTGCTTTATCGTTCATTAAGAAAGCAACATGGTCACCGCTTTTAATTCCAAGTGTTAGCAAGCTATTGGCCAACTGATTAACCCTTGCGTTCAATTCGGCATACGTCAGTTTCTTATTTTGATTCACATCAATTATTGCCAGTCTGTTGGCAAACAACATACTATTGCGCTCCAGAAAATAGCCTAAATGGGTTCCATTTAGACCTTGCATCGACCGAATATCCATTTTCTTAACAGACACCTTTAGCCCTCCCAATTACCTATCAGATTAATGTCCCTTTTTTAGTGTTTCTGAAATTTCGCGAACGGAAATCCCCGCTGCCTTGCGATCCCATGTATCAACACCCATATGATCTTGTTTTAAAAGCTCTGCTTTTTGGACTTTATTCGTCGGTGTTCTAGGGAGCGCCTTCACAAACTGGATATAGCGTGGCACCATATAGTGCGGCAGTTTTTCCACCAAATATTGGATCAACTCTTCAGGAGCAAGGACCTCCCCGTCCTTTGTCACGACATAGATTTTGATTTCATCATCGTAGTCAAAATCGGATGGAACACCTACAGCAGCACATTCCTTAACAAGCGGGTGAATCAGAACAGCCACTTCGATATCGTAGGAAGAAATATTTTCTGCTTTTCTGCGTATTCTTTCTTTGATACGATCAACAAAATACACATATCCATCCTGATCCTGATAAGCGATATCTCCTGAATGGAACCAGCCGTCCTTCCAAGCTTCTGCTGTTTTTTCAGGCATTTTAAAATAGCCCAACGACACTGTATCAGGCTGTTTAGGCCTTATAAGAATCTCTCCTGCTTTGCCTGCGGGCAGTTCTTCGCCGGTGTCAGGGTCGACAATTTTTAATTCATAGGAATCTTCAAGCACCTTCCCGCAAGAGCCCAAACGAAGAGGTTCATCATATGGATGATAACAGGGACAATTAATCTCCGTCATCCCCCAGACTTCAATACCTTTAACTTGAAAACGGCGTTCAAAATCTTTTGCTATTTTTGCTGGAAAAGGAGCGCTGCCAACCACCCGAAGTGGATTATCGCCATCATCTTTCCGCTCAGGAACCTGGTAGATCATTTGGATAAATGGGCCATGTGCTCCGAAACACGTTGCATTATATTTTCGAACACGGGAAACCCAAGCCTCTGGTTGAAAGCTTGTGTCGAGAACGACCTTGCTTCCTGAAATGAGGGCAGCATATACATACATAAACTTTCCAGCCATGTGGAAAAGAGGCAAAAACGTATAACAAATATCCTCTTCGGTAATTTTTAACCCATCAACCGCATTTTTGGCTAAGAGATAGGTTTGACCATATGGCATAATGACCCCTTTAGCTGCCCCTGTTGTTCCAGAAGTATAAATGATCGTAGCAGGGTCTTGAATTGAAATCTCTTGTTGAATAGGAACAGGATGCTCCCACTTCATCAAGTCAAACGAAATTACATTTATTTTTTGAAAAAGTGGATCAATTTGCTTCTTTTGATCACTAGGATTTTTTAATGGAATAATTGTCTGTAAATATTTCAACTGACTCTCGATGGAACCAACGCGGTCTATTAGCAGTTCATCAATAAATGCGATTCTGGCTTTGGAGTTATTTAAAGCATACTCTAATTTGTCTCCTTTATAGGCAGGATTGATGGGCACTTCCACCGCTCCCACCATATTGATGGCGAACCATGTGTGAATAAAGTCAATGGATGTGGGTGACATAATGATGACATGCTCCCCTTTTTTTAAGCTGAGCTTTTGCTGCAGCCCATTGGCTAAAGCCAAAGATCTTTCGTAGCATTGACCGTATGTTTCTTCTACGAACTCTTCAATTTGAATAAAAGTCCGGTCGAAACCTTCCTTTGCACGACGTTCTAGCAATCTTGAAAGAACCTCCATATATCCCACCTTCTTTTCCATGAAATAGCAATTTTAACCTATTAATTTTCAAAATCGATATGGCAGTGAAAATTCCTTTGACGGAGAGAGTGAGCGAACCTCCTCTAAAGGGACATCGTGTTGTGCACCGATGCTAACCCAGTAGCCTGATGGTTGAGATTTGAAAATCTTTTTCATTGCTTCAAAGATTTCATCCCCCGGTTCTGCAAGTTTGTCGCCCTTTCCCATCCACTCCGGATGGTCGATTGCTTGAACAAATGAATTGAAAAACTTTTCTTCTAGAGCCCCCAGTGCAATCCATCCATCAGCCGTTTCATACACGCGGTAGCAAATTTGATCACCTTGTAAATTTTTAGATAATCTATTATCGTGATTGGGAATCAGCCCTAATATCGCTGGACTTTCATAAAGATTGATTTCAATGGATGTCCCCGTTCCAGTTGAATTTCGGAATTGCAGGCCAGATAAAAAAGCAATTGCTGTATAGAGAGCACCTGTCATATCGGCAGGTTGTGTGGTCACTTTAGTTAAATCAGAAAATAATGTACTCAATAAGCCTGACTCCGCCAAATACGTTAGGTCATGTCCGGGCGTTCCTTTTTTCTTTGAATCCTTTGGAAATCCGGCAACATGGCAATAAATCAGTTTTGGGTTTATGGCCTTTAATATCTCATAGTCTAAACCCAACTTAGCTAAAGCGGTCGGTCGCATGCCGACTAATATCCCATCCGCCTCCGAAACCAAGCGTAAAAATTCTTGTTTGTCTTGAGGATTGTGCAGGTCCAGACGAATCCGGTTCTTCATGCCGTTGATGGTCCTGTATAAAGCAGGAGATGATGATACCGGATCACCCGAAGAGGATTCAATCTTAGTGATTACCGCACCAAGCATTCCGAGAATGGCTCCTGCCACAGGACCAGGCAGGTTAATGGTTGTATCAATAATTTTCACACCTTTAAGTAACCCCGATTGTGATAGAAATTCACTCATCCCTTTTTCTCCTTTTTAATTACTTATTGTGGTGGAATTTCGCTTTTCCAAAGTTCGCTGTACGCCTAGGTGAAACGCTTTCAAATTTGTTTCTGCTGTTCCCTTCGGCACAATCATGGTAATTGCCTTTTCAATCGTCTCAAGAGAACATGGTAGAATATTGGTGGCTGCCGCAGCCCCAACTATCACCATATTCAACGCTTTAATATTACCAAGTTCTTCAAAAGCTACTTTCGTTCCATCGATGGTCCATACATCGTGAACATTGATCTTTCGTAGTTCTTCAATCACTTTTTCTTCGTTCGGATAAGGAAATTCAAGCTTGTGGCGATTTTTTGAGCGAATGTTCCTTACTTCAATTGCTTTTGTATTAAAAACTACTGTCCCTTCCTCCTGACAATACCTTATCCCAACTCGCAATGCCTCTAATTGTTCAAAGGCGAGAACAAGCCTTGCTTCCCCATCTAAAACTCTTGGTGCACTTTTTTTGTCGCCAATTCGAATATGGCTTAAATTGATGGAATACCGATGTTTGACTGCCGGTATATCCGTTGCTATGACTTGATGTCCTTCTAATAGAGCTGCGGTTGCGATAATTTTTGAACTCATCACAATTCCTTGACCGGACAGCCCACATAAAACAATGTCTAATTCTTTACTCATGACTTTACACCCTCCGTTTGTGTAATGGCTTTAGCAGGACAGACACCTGTACAGATCCCACAGCCGATACAGACGGTTGGGTCAATCTGAGGACCTTCATCTTTCCAGTAAAAGGCAACACAGGCAAATTCATCAATACAAAGATTACACTTTCCTCTTTTCCACGAGAGACATTTTTCTTCTTCAATAATAAATGGATCCCATATCATGATTTCTTCCTCGCCTCCTTTTCCTGCCTTTCCACTACTAATGCACATGTCCCACGTGCCACGACAACCGCTACCCCTTCTACTTGCAGGGCTTCCTTCATCATTTTTTTCGATTCATCCAAATCAAATGGGTCACAAACACCAACATAATCAGCCTTCATGGCTTTAGCAATTTCTGCAATATCCAAAACCTTTGCTTCTTTCCCAGTTGCCGTTACACCGAATGCTCCAGGGTGGGGTTGATGTCCGGTCTCGCCAGTTGTCCGATTATCCAGTACAAGCAATAAACAGTTCACACGATTATATATGGCATTCACTAAAGCTGGCATGCCCGCATGGAAAAATGTGCTATCTCCGACGTAAGCAATGACCTTTTCGAATGCTCCGGAATGCTGCAGTCCACTTACCAAAGATAAACCTGACCCCATACAGAATCCGGTATGGGACATCTCAAAAGGTTCATAGGCAGCCATCTCATAACAGCCAACATCCCCGCCAAAGGCAACATTATCGAACATTTTCAGGGACTTCAAGGCTAGCTTTAGGGCATAGAAAGCCGCATGTTCAGGGCAGCCCGGGCAAAATCTAGGCGGCGTTAGGGCCCCGTATTCATGAATCAGCATTTTATTTCGCTCAGCAATTTTCTTTTGCTTTACATCATCTTTGTATTCAATATTTAATTTAGAAGCTAGAACTCTAGCAATTTGATGCCGGTCAAGTTCACCTGAATAAGGCAAATGGCCAGACCGTTTACCAATAATCTTTGCATGGATTGGCATGTCCGCACATGCTGCACGCACTTGATCCTCTATGATTGGCTCTATCTCTTCTACGACTAAAACGGTATCATTTGTAGACAGGGCATTCGTGATCATTCCCTTGGGCAACGGATAAGAAGTGGCCAGTTTCAGAACAGAAACTTGATCCTGGCATCCTAGAGCAGCGATTGCCTCGTTTACCTCACAACTGACAAGATTTCCTGTAATGACAGCTACCTTTGCTTGTTTATTTTCTGTGAATATATGTTCATCCAGTTGATTTACCAGACTTTGAATATGTGAAAATTTCGGCAGGCTTCCTACCATTTCTTCAATCTTAGCACTGACCTCGCCGTGAAATCTTTGGTGGCGGACTGAGTACATTTGAATTGGCCAAGGGAAATTACCGCCTGGACTCCAATGATTATAATCTTTGTCGAATTCCGGTTTTCTTTTCCGAACCTCATGTTGTATAGGTCCCAATTTCACAGGTCCCCGGGCATAACCGCTTCGAACCATTACACGGACCATTACTGGTATTTTTAATTCTTCCGATATTTCAAACGCTTTCACAATATAGTCTTTCATTTCTTGGGCATTGGAAGGTTCCAATATTGGCAATTCCGCTAACATTCCAAGAAATCGGCTATCTTGCTCATTTTGAGTGGTTTCCGCCCCCGGGTCATCTCCAACAGCGAGAACAAGCCCGGAAACCCCCAATAGGTTTCCTGAAGCAAGTGGGTCCATAAGCCAGTTCATCCCGACATTTTTGATTGGAACAAGCGTTCTTACCCCAGCCATCGCACCGCCATAGCAAACCTCATATGCGATTTTCTCATTGGTCGACCACTCTACATACATTTCTGGAAATTGTTCAGCCGCAAATGACAAATTGTCAACCACATGTGTTAGTGGCGATCCAGGATATGACGCACACATTCTCACTCCTGCTTCAATGGCTCCCCTGGCAACTGCTTCACTTGCACTTAAAAACATCGTTTCACTAGGTTGGTCGATAGCAATTTTTTTGTTCCAATACTTCGCATTTGTTGCACGAACATATTCATTCTTTAGACTTGCTTGTTGAATAGGAATTTGTGATGTCAATTATTGTACCCCCTCAATAATTTTTACCGTCCTTTCCGTCAACTGAACCGACCGGTCGGTAATCTTATAGTATCGTTTATTCTGAAAATTTTCAATATTATTAAAACAAGAAGTTTCGACAAAAAATCACAACAAATACCAGCAGAGATCCCGGATGCTTTCATTGCAAAAAAATTTTGGGTGCCGCGTTAAGACGAAACCAGTTTCATAATATAAGTCCTCCTTGCAGTGAATATTTCATTTGATTGATTGTGCTAACTTATATTTATAAACGATTTCAACTACACGCATTGTTTTTCCGTTAGGTGGAGGAAATGAGAAAATGTTTACAGCAAAAGGACCTTTCACCAAAATACGGCGAAAGGCCCTTCTTGTAGTAGAAATCTATACTTCTAAATCTAATGCTGTTTTCATTTTATCCATTAGTTTCAACAAATAAAGTCATTATGAAGATTACTAATTAATTATTAAATTTAACCGTAAATTCGCATAAATCTGCTCGAACATAGGTTTTGGCAAACTCAATAGGAGTCACTTCATCAGCATAGGTAATGCTTGAAAATAAATAAACGGCCTGTGAGGTATTAATATTGAGCAGTCTGGATTCATTCTGATCCAATGTGACAATATCAAGGGTTTGATGTGCATTTGTGACATTAATATTGTAGAAATCGTAGAGATCATACATAGAAAAATCGGATACATTGAGTTCATTCAAATTCGGCATAATCGCTGTTGGAACAAATATTTCCTCAATGGATATGGGGCTTCCATCAGCAAAGCAAATCCTTTTAATATAATTTATTTCATCTTCTTCACCAATCCCAAAAATTCCGCTGAATTTTACCCCTGCCTTCCTTGTTTTTTGGTAGAGGACATTAATCTTAGGTTCACTATTTTTCTCTCTAATGGTACGAGAAAAACCTGATAAGGTGTCGAGATCCCTGTTTATCCTTTCACCCATGACAAAAACACCCTTGCCTTGAATTGGTTTAACAATTCCCTCCTTTGTTAGACCTTCAATGGCAGTCCGCACAGTAAGGCGATTGACCCCATATTTTTCACTTAGTTCATTTTCGGAAGGAATGGCTGTTCCAGGGAGGTAAACCCCATTTTCAATCTGATCCCTCAAGATATCACGTAATTGCACATAGATTGGATACTGTTGCTTAAATTGATACATAATAAACGCTCCAAAAGCTCCCTCTCTTTCAAGTTACCTCTAATTCTAATCTACTGATATTTTTCGGTCACCACGCTCCATTATATCCAATGGTCTCAGCGCTTGCTTCTGCCCCCATTTTCATTCTCTCTAGTATAGATAATTTATTTAAAGAACCCATTAAAAAACCAGCAATAAAGCTATCGCCTGCCCCAATGGTATCAACTACCTGACAAGGAATGATTCCAAACTTATAAAAACCTTTGCCATCGTATACGAAACTACCTTTATCGCCACGGGTGACAACAATCATCTGGGAATCAAATCGATGTAGTTTTTTCATATATTCCTTTATCCAGTTGATATTCTCACCATCATATGAGAAAAATGCATAATCAACATATGGAATGATCTCTTCAACTAAGTCATCCTCTAATTTCGTAGCAAAATCAAATGCTGTTTTAATACCGCTTCGGTGAAAGCCCTTAAAATCATGATGAACATGACCCCAAAAGCCACTTACAACTATATCGCAATTCTTAATGAAATCATAATCTTCTTCTTTCAGTTTAAAGCTTTCCATAACTCCTTCATTATAATCTCCAAAGACCCTGTCCCCATTAATCAGTTCCACTTGAGTTATAGCAGTAGTACCATTTTCTATATGGACATGGGAGGTATCGACACCTTTTTCCTTTAACCCATTTAATAATATCTTACCAAATGAATCGCTGCCAACAGCCCCAATATAGGCACTCTCTCCGCCATTTCGGTGAAAATAAACCGCAACATTCACCGCATTACCACCCGGATAAGCTTGATCCGTTTTTTCATAATAATCAATGCAATTATCCCCAACGGCAACTAATTTCATAATGAACCTCTCTTTCTTCTCAAAGTTGAGAAAAACTTAACGTTATCAGAGCGAATGATTGATTTAAAGTATTCAAAAGGGACATTCTCTTCCTCTTTAAATGTAATCCCTTTTAAAAAAAATACCGGTGTTCCTTCCGGAATTTGTAAAAGCAATGATTCATTATCCGTTGCATAACTAATGGACACCTTCTGTGAACCCGCAAAAGGCTTAATATGATAATCTCTTTCTAAAACATCATAGAGAGAACAAATATTAAAATCATAATCTTCTAGACCATTAGTCAATGTGTGATTAATATAACTATACTCAAGCAAAGATGGAGTTCCGTTCAAATAGCGAAGACGAATTAATTCCATAACCTCACTACCAACTTCAATCTTCAACCATCTCGCAATACTTTCGCTTGCTTCAACAAGATGGCTACTTAATACAACCGTCTTTAATTCCTTTTCTTGCTCTTTTGTAATCTCCATTAATGGACGGAGATCTTGAAGATTACGAATAAGTTTTTTTTCAGCGACAAAATATCCAATTCCGGGAACTGAATATACTATGCCTTCCTTTATTAGCCTTGATAAAGCACTACGGAGAGTAGTCCGATTAATATCCCATTTTGCACAAAAGAATCTCTCGGAAGGAAGTTTTTCATTTTTCTCTAATTGATTTTCCTCTATATAGGCTTCCACCATTTCGACTATTTCATCTTTTGGTCTGATTGGGTTTTTTTTAGGCAATGCGACTCTCTCCTTTTTAACAGCTTACATATATTAGCAAATATATTAATAAAGCTATTTTATCATTAAAATCTTATGTTTCAAAGGGAAGACCCATATCGAATGAGTCTCCCCTTTCACTAATTCCTTATACAGTATGATATTTATGTTTAAAGAAGTAGTAAGCAGGAACTCCCGTTACAATAGATAGGATAGCAGCAATCAATCCTGCAACAGGGGCCCATAGGAATGTTGAAGCAATCAATGTAAAGGTCACAATCATTGCAACACCTGCCATTACATATCCTCCAGGCATTCTCCAAAGTGGATTGTAACCATTCTTTCTTCTTAAGAAGAAAATCATACTAAAGGTTAGGAAGTTCTTCATTAAAGCAACTAAAGTAAAGTAACCTAAAAGGTTTGCTAAATCTGTCGCGAAAATGAGAATAATCGCATAGGAACATTGAATAATAATAGATATATATGGTGTTTCAAATTTTGGATGTACTTTTGCAAAGGACTTAAACCATAAACCGTCTTTCGCCATCGCATATTCAATACGTGGTTGAAACATAATACAACTAGAAAGGGAACCAATAATAACAATAATAGCCATAATAGCTGTTATCGTTCCTGCAGATCCCCCGATTCCAGGAAGCATCGTTGCAGCATCAGCAATTGGTGAATCACTGCCCGCTAACTTATCGATTGGTAATAGGCCTGTTACCACAAAGCTTAATAGCACGTAAATGAGTGTAACAATTAGCACCGTTATGATTAGTGCACGTGGCATGGTTCTCTTAGGCTCCTTAATCTCACCTGTCATGTAACATACAGCGCCCATTCCATCAAAAGACCAGGTAGTGGCAGATATACCAGCTAATAGGGCTAACATCCCGATATGAGATCCATCTAAGGCTGGTGCACTATAGAGACTTCCATTCAAGTTGAAAATTCCATAGCCGATTAACAACACAAAAGGTAATATTTTAAAGAAAGTAATGAACGTTTGAAATTTACCCCCACCTTCAACACTCCGTAAATGGACGAACATAAAGATGAGAACGAGTGCAACTGCCACAAATTTTAAGGCAAGATCACTCCAATTCATGAAAAAGCCTAAGTAATTTGCAATTGCTAATGCCATAATAGAGATGGACGGAGGATCGGTAGCCCAAAAGCTAATCCATCCACACCAAAAGGCAAGCCCCTTAAACCCAGCTTCACGGAAATATACATACTGACCTCCATCTTCTGGATAGGCCGTCGCTAGTTCTGCATATACCATATTTGCCGGAATATTGATAAAACCCCCAACTAAAAAAGCCAAAATGGTTATAAGAGCTGTTCCACTTGCTGCAGCAACCTCTTGTATGGACGAAAAGATACCAGAACCAATAGTTGTCCCCAGGGATATTGCAACGGCTGCCCATAATCCCAATTTCCGTCCGAGCTCTTTATGTTGAACCGAATCAGTCTTTAGGTTTTCACCTACTTTTGACATGTTTCCACCTTCTTTTAAAAGAGTCTGATTATTAGCTTGCAAATGAACTGAATAACATCCTTATGAATCGGATTTGTCATATTCCTCTATGGTAATGCAATATGTTCTTTTAGAAGGTCCATCAAATTCATATAAATAAACTTCCTGAGCTGATCCTTTTTGTAAGGCTCCATTTAAAATCAAAAGATGGCAATGGTTCCCTACAATCATTGCTTTCAAATGCGCTGTTGCATTACCAGCTGTTGAACCGTAATCAGCAAGAAGTCTCGCATGATTATAGGAAGCGCTTTCAGGAATGAGTTTGCTTAAAAACTCATGAATATCCTGTTCCAAACATTCCAAGCCTTCATTAACCGTGACTCCTGCTGTAGTATGCATTGATAGAATCGTTACTAAACCATTTTGCACTTTACTTGACTGCACCACCTCCTCAATTTGTTTTGTAATATTAACCATTTGTAAATACTGATCTGTCCAAAGTGTTTGAAAGTATACTTGATTAGACATTGGCTATCCCCATGAATTCCATGGCATTTTCTCCTTTTATTAGAGTTATAGTTTTTTCTGACAACCCCAGTTTCTCTAAAGCATGGGCCATTCGAATTTGCTCAAAACGGGGATTATCACTTCCAAACATAATTTGATGTTTTAAACTTCGTTCCACCCAGGTCATTTCATATTCTTTAGTAAAAATATACTGATAAAACTCGAATGCATTGCCAAAGAAAAGAGCAGCTGTATCTACATATACATTTTTATACTTCAGCATCAGCATCGCTGTGTCCTTTACCCATGGCCAACCAAAATGCTCCAAACCGATTCGTAATTTGGGATAATAAGCTGCAATCTCTTCAAACTCTAGTGGATGAGAATATTTAGAAATAGTGCCCTTTTCATAGCTGCATCCGCTATGAAAAAGAATCGGTTTGTTCTCTTCCAAACATATTTCATAAACCCTTTTCAAACGATGATCAGTTGGATAAAGCTTTAGTTTTGATAGATTTAAGTTCAATCCCAGCAAATTCAATTCCTGAAATGCATAATACAGTTCTTCCTCCCAACCATCTGTTAAAGGATCCACACTAGCAAATCCATAAAACATATCTGGCTCTTGTCTAACCAATGCGTCTATTCCCTGATTAGGAACTAAGGGCTGTCCATATATGGAGGATTCATCCTGTGCAAGCAAACAGAGCTTATCAAGACCAGCACATTTCATCTGATTCTTTACATGTTGGATCGTCGCAATCGAATTCTTGTGGATATTAAGCCCATTCTGCCTAAGTATAAACATATCCTGTCCTTGATCAATTCCTTCATAAAAATTGGGATGTACATGTATGTCAATAAACATTAGATACCTCCTAATCTAACATTCTCTTTAGATTGTGGATGGCTCTCTTGGCATAAAGTCTTGGTTCATTGAGATAGGCTGTTACTAGCTCTATCGTAATGGTCTTGTCATAACCCATTTCACTTAGTTCATACATTAATTCGTTAAGTGGTAAAACGCCCTCACCTGGCAGGATATGGGCTTCACTATGTCCATCACTATCAATAATATGCATATGGACCAATTTGTCTTGTAGCTTATCGAAATAAGCCAAAATACTTTCCGCTTGAATATAAGGGACAACGATATCAACCATTCCTACGAGATAAGGTGAATCGAACCGATCCAATACATCTTTTAGTTGATTGGCATTAGTTGTTACGTTGGATTCAAAGGTTGTTAATGGTTCATAAATGATCTTGTGATCAATCTTTTCCGCATGATCCACTAACTCTTTTAAGCTCTTATTTAACTTTTCATCAATTTCCCTTTGGGTAGCTAGATAACCAGCATGCCCTGCAGAAATTAAGGTATACTCTGCTCCCAAGGCCTTTGCTACATCCATCGCTGCCTTTGTATACTCAACCGAATCAGCTCTCATTTCTTCCGTCCCACTCATAATATTGAACGGATAGGCATTCATTTCAGGAGTATAAATTCTAACTGGCATCTCATATTGATCAACTAAAGCTTTGATTTCATCTAAACCATTTCGCTTTAGATCATAAGGGTAAGCATGAGGCCGTCCCCCCCATAGCTCCACGTAATCATAACCAAAACGCTTAGCATCTTCAAAGACATGTTCAATCGGATTTCTCTGATATCCAGATGTAAACATCCCAAATTCCATGACCCTGCCTCCTTGTATTAGTAATTCGCTTTTCCTCCGTAGTATCGTCTATCATCAGGATTATGATCCTTTGCAATGGATAAATAATAGTAGAAATACTCTAAAGGAACAAATAGAACTAATGGGGTAATCATTGGATGAACTTCTACACCTAAATCATTTACATCAAATACAATGATATCGTTTGTGTATTTTTTCACAAAATTTAATGTGCGTTCTACTATATGTCTTGATTCATCATTTCCAAGTAAAAACACGTACGGAACTCCCGCCTCCACCATTTCTAAAGGACCATGACGAAATTCTGCCGCATTGAGTTGACTTCCATGAGTTCTTGTAAATTCAAGCATGGTAATAATTCCTTCTTTATAGGCAAGAGGCAACAGATTCCCTGCAGATACTGTATAAAGAAATGGATATTTACTTGCCTTTATACCCAATTGTTTAGCTTTCTCTTCTTGAGTTTGCACTAAGACTTTTAATACATTGGGAAGCTCCTGAAGTTGTTTTAGGATTTCTGAGAGTTCTGCTGTTTTACCCTCCATTAACTGAATATATTTACACGCAATAAGGTAATTTAAATATAAGTGCATTTGCCAAATGGCATGTCCTTGATAACCAATGGCATACTCAGCGCTTTCTCCTAGAGGTACACCCGTACCGTCTTTGGATAATCCTACTGTCATTGCCCCTTTTTGTCTTGCAAGGTCAATGCTCTTATAAACTTCTTCCGTTGTTCCTGAATCACTGACGCCAATAACAAGGGTATGCTGATCAATAACATATGGAGTTTGATCCAAGAAATCAAAACCACTATAGGACCTTGCCGTTATCGTTGAATACCGCTCAAAAAGAATTTGCGCTGTCTGACATGCACATAATGGTGAACCACATGCTACAAAATATACGCGATTGATATTCCGTGATTTCATCTCTTGAACAATGATATCAACCTCATTCATTTTTTCTTTTAATAAATGGTTCACTTCTTCAACCATATGACCTGTGATTAGAAATTCAACAGTACTTTTATCAATGTCTAACATAGTAATCCTCCTCATGGTTTATTATCCTTGGACCTTTCTTTTATCCTCCCAAGGTTCAAAGATGGAAATAATATGTGCGGCGACCTCTGCTCCTTTTTTCAATGATTGTTTTATATCTCCACTATTTAGAAATTCTGCTAGGAAACCGGCAATAAAACTATCCCCAGCTCCTACTGTATTTACAACCTCCGCCTTCACGATGCCAGCTTCATAGATTTGATCTCTGCTTAAAGCGATTGATCCTCTTTCACCCAAAGTAGCTACGCCCAATTTCATTCCATTTTGGATTCTCTCCTTTAAAAATTGGATTATCTTTTCATCCTTTTCTTGATAAGAGAAAAATCCAATATCTACTACTCCATCTAAATTCTTTACCAGTTGACTCTTAAGTCGATCGGCAAAATCAAAACTAATCAAAGTATCAGGGTTTATTGATTTGATATCTGGCAACACTCCATCTGCTTTTCCCCAGAAGGCTGAGTGAGATAAATCATGGGTAGCAGCAAACTTAACATCCTCTGTATGAAAAACCATGTCCTCAAGAACACCTTCTACATAATCCCCATGAATTCTTTCCTTTTCATTTAGTTGCATATATGTGATAGCTGTATTTCCATGAGCAATTCTTACATGTGAAGTATCAAGTCCCTGATCTTTGAAGCATTGAAACATATCTTTTCCATACTCATCATCAGCAACAGTAGTAATAATAGAAGTAGGTACTCCTAGGTGAGCAAGATTAATTCCCGTATCAACTATATTTCCCGTAAGATAATAGCAACCTAAATTGGAATAGTAGTCCACACAATTGTCGCCTATTACCGCAACGCTCTTCATTACTTTGCCTGCCTCCCAACGAAATAATGATCATTTAAATAATCCATAGATTGTTTCAGAGAAGAATAAGGATCTTCCCAGTAAATAGAGTCATTGATCTCTAAAGAAATATATTGATCATAGCCATTTTCAGAAAGAGCATCTAAATAATCGTAATAGGATAATGTCCATTCCCTAATATTTCATGATTCTGATCTGCAAGATGAATATGTACGATGTCTTTTCCTAATTGATGAAAAAAGTCCTGAATGGTATCTCCAGCCACCTCCATAGCAACAACGTCCAAACAAACCTTAAGTTCTTTTCGTTGCACCTCTCCGAGCATATTCTTTATATCATTCAATGACGTGACAAGATTGCTTTCATATGGCTGCAGCTGTTCTAACACTAATTCAACATCATACCGCTTAGCTAAATCACATATTCTTTGGATGCTTTCAATTGTGTATTTCCAACTTATACTACGGTCCACATCCCGAAATCCACAACCTGTATTCAAAAAGATACGATTACATCCTAGTTCAAGTGCATCCTGACAAGCCATATCAAAAAACTCAACAGTCCGATTTCGAACACTTTCCTCTGGACTAGAAAAGCTATATGGATAAGCAAGTGTTTCTGGCGTGTACATCACGACCTTTATTCCATATTGATCTAACTGGCTTCGAATTTGGAGAAGTCTTTTGCCCGCTTCATATCTCGTCAAATAGTTCAACCTGTATTAATGTGGTTCTGCTCCCCAAAATTCCATATACTTGATTCCGCATTTTGCATAAGCATCAATGGTATAATCCAATGAATATTGGACAAACTGCACACTCATTGCTGCAATTTGTTCTTTCATTATCATAAAGGTCCCCCCTTTCGATATAGATAAATTTAAAGAACTTTCATACCAAAGCATATATTTACTCCATTTTTTATTCCAATACATATAACATAAAACTTTTTTATACCATCTAACTGAATTGTAAGTGTTTTCAGCAGAACCGTCAATGCAAAATCATAGATGATTTGTTATTTTTTTATACCAACATTAATAATAAAAAAGCTGTAATTGACCTGATTATGATCAAAAACAGCTTTGTATCAACAAATATCACATTTTGAATATATATCCCATTGATTCTTTAATTCTACAAATTGTGGGCAAGATCTTTGGTTGCCTCATACAGACGGCCATAAATTTCTTGGAATTCCTTATATTTTTCATGATTTTCCATGTTAGGAACGTACTTCTTGCCCGGTTTAATAAATTTTGTGAGACTAGAAAAACTGTCAAACCCATCATAATGTACCCCCAGTGCTGCCATCAAGGCATCACCAAAGCTTGCTCCCACTGTCACAGCAGGAGTGTTAATCGTTTTACCTATAATATCGGCAACAATTTGCATCCAAGTAGTATTTTTTACACCTCCACCTACTGCAAAAATCTGATTAATGTCCACGTTATCATGGCTCTCCATAATCTTGATCTGCTGATTGATGGAATAACCGACAGCTTCCAATGCACTGCGGTACAAATGCTTACGTGTGTGTGCTAACGTCAATCCAAACAAGACACCTTTTGCATCCGGATCATTAATGGGTGTTCGCTCACCTGCGAAATAAGGAAGAGTAATCAAGCCATCACTGCCTACAGGAATGTCCTCTACACCTTCCATCATTGTTTCATAAGCATCTTGCCCTCCGGCTTTTTCATCGGCAAGAGCGTCTACAAACAAGGTATCGCGGTACCATTTGGTCAAGCTTCCGGCAGCGTTTGTGCCCGCAGAAATATCACAAAGGCCTGGAACTATGAACTGCTCACGCCATAGACGATCATCATTGACTAATTCTTTAGTCCCCAAAATCATGTAAATAGAAGATCCGAATTGAACCATCATTTTTCCAGGTTCCACAACTCCAACACTGATCGCCTCCGCACCAGAGTCATCTGTTCCTGTAATAACAGGTGTACCTTCAGCAAGACCAGTTTCGATAGCAGCCTTAGCAGTTATATAGCCTGCAACATCCATGGCTTCTTTTACATTGGCCAACTGATCAGGACGGCAAATAGGTGCACAGAGTTCGGGTACAGGCTGCCAGGTTTTCTGATCATACAGAGGATTGAAGCTAGCTAAACCTAAGAATCGGTCAACTACATATTCACCGGTCAGTTTAGCGGTGATAAAGCTGGAGCCTGTAAGGAATTTATGAGCTTTTGCATATACTTCTGCTTCTTTATTTTTGATCCACAGAATTTTAGGCATGACATCACTGGAACACAAAGGACGCCCATACCATTTCTTAATTTGCTCTTCACCATACATCTCGGTTAGCTGAGCAATTTCATCGGTGGCACGAGCATCTACGCCATAGAGAATCGCTTTTCTCAGTGGGTTACAGTTTTCATCAACTGGTAAGCAGTCAGCGCCAAGAGCACTGGCCCCTAAAGCTTTAATATCTTTCGGGTCTATACCGGATTTTGCAATCAGCGCATGACTAATTGTGCAGAAATCACCCCACCAGTCTTTATCAGCATCATGCTCGAAGTAGTTTGGTTTAGGATTCGTCATAGCATGTTCAGTCACATGTGTAGCAATAATGTCACATTCACTATCAATCAGAACACCTTTACTGGAATTTGTACCAGTGTCAATGCCCATAAAATATACCTTGCTCATTGATTTCGTCCCCTTTTCTGAATTTTTCGATTTTCACTTAACACTTAATGAAAACGTATCCAAATGCAGATATAAGTAGTAAAGAGTTCTACGATGTTAGGTATACCATCGTGCATTGTAATCGTTGACATAAAGATAATTCACAGCATCTTTGACATTGGAAAAAATGTTTTGTATAGCTACATCCATACCTTCAGACTAAATCCTACCCAATTCTTGTATAGCAGCTTGCTATAATAGCAGGCTTACCACATTTGAAATTGATGCTTTATAAAAATTTATAGAGTTTCACGGAATTTATATACAATGTCCATGAATTCCTTCACACGATTAACTTGTACACGTACATTTTCCAGTTTAGTATTTTCCAATTTACCATTTTCTTTGAAATAAGTGCCAACAATGGCAGCATCAGCACTTGTCAATTTTCGTTCGATAGTATTAGGACGACAACCGGTGTTGCACAATACAACAACTTCCGGTGCGGCAGCCTTTACACTTTTAATTAATTCATCATCAACATCTTGACCAGCGGCACTGGCGGAGATGCACAAACCATCAGGATGAACTTTGAAAATTGTAGATTTTGCTATATCAACCAACGGACGAGTGTCTAAATTGCGGTCAGACTCAGGGTTAATGAAGTACAACATCTTTAAATTATCCAGATGCAGCTCATTTTTACGACGGATAAGTTTAGAAAAATCATTATTATACAAACCTCCATCACCAACATAAACACCAGAGAAAGTACCACGAACAAATTTGGCATCAACAGCAGCTGCTAATTCCAGTGTGGCACGGCCGTCCGAAATACAGTCCACACCAAAAGGAACCCGGATATCAGTTTTCAATTCGCCAATGACACGGGCCATGGCCGTGGGTGTAACAAAATTCATATTACGTTCATAGGGCAGGCTGAATTCATTGCTGATAATAACCCCATCAACTCCACCGTCTTGTAGAGCTTTTAAATCGGAGCGAGCATGTTCTACAACTGTTTCCATACTATCACCGTAGTGAAAGCGGGGATCACCAGGGAGAGGATCTAGATGAAGCATAGAAATAATAGGTTTTTTCACACCAAACATTTCTTCAGTCCATAACATCATAATCAGTCTCCTTTAGGCACGATGGCCATATAAGTTTAATCTTTTTTATGCCAAAAAAATATTTAAAAAAATAGTCACCGCAAAAAGTCACGGCGACATCTTTGTGTCTCTAATATTATTTTAGTATAGATTGATACTATGTCAATAAAATAGACACGGATTTTATATTGTGCGTTCGCTTGGTGCCCTTCAAAGATTCAACATTATGTATTCCCTCTAATGGCTTTTCTTTAGTTTATTTATAAGATTCATTTGAAATATTTTGTGGGACAAGGTACCTGTCCCCTTGTCTCACCCGTTGCCTCAAAAGGCAATCAGGTGCTTTCTTCCATACTATAAATAAAATTTATCCATTATTAATATCACATTTAAATTTCATATATTATCAACTTGTACTCTCTTTGTTTCTATTCAAGTATCCTTAAAAATTCAGTAAAGTTATCTGCCACATTATATGTAACAGGCTCAAACTCACCGGATTCTTCATGAGACCATATACAAACAGAAGGATTATTTTTATCTGTTCTAAAATCTAAGCATACAAAGTCACCCGCAAATACACTAGCTATTGGCAATACCTCTGCCCCTAATAAGTCCTCGTTATCAGTTAACCTTTCACCTATTTGTGAAAATACAACATCTATGTCATAAATTCCTTTTGGATGATTCTCAATATCATCTAATATACACAAAAATCTTTCTATCGCATAACCACGGTTGTTACACTCAAATGTTGCTTTCTCAACCTCTACACCATTATTTTCTTTTATAAATTCTAAGAAAGTCTCTGGTAATGAAAGTCTCCAAAATTTTTCGTGATTCTTTATTAATTCCTCTGAAGGCAATGGCCTTACTATAGTGTCCTGTTTTATTTTCATATTTCTTCTCCTTTCATTACAAGCTATCTCGGAGCATCTGCCCACATTCCAATAGATCTGCCACCATTATGAATAGTTATATTGTGTATTCCAAAAGGTATTAACTCCATTTTACCTGGTACTTCAGTATGGTGCCATGTCATACCTTCTGGTCTTCCACCAATTACGTTATCTAGCCATTCAAATTGTGCCTCGTCAGACTTTAACCAGAGACTTTCTGGTAAATCTTTAGTCTCCACGACAAGTCCAGCACTCTTGAAATCTGCAAAACCGTACCTCATTCCATCTGCTTTTATAACATTTACATTGGGAATCAGGCCATCTGCAATTGCTTTTTCCTTTATCAATTTTCGCTGGCGGGCAGTTAAATACTCTCCACCATGAAATGACTTATTCCATGACCAAGTTTTGTTTGTTTGAATTTTTTCACTGTATAGTCGAGCAAAATCATCAACAACATCATCAAAATTTTTGGTACCATCAATAAACTCATCAATGTTTTTTAAGTTTACATTACCCGTACCCTTATTCCCAACATTCACCCCATCCATCTCACCCAACATTCTCCGCACCTTATCCCCAAACACATGAGTTTTCTCAGGTTCCAATTGGATAGGTACGCCTTCTGGAGTGAGGGCAGCACGTTCTGTAAATAGGTTAATCTTTTTCGCAAAAGTGACCGTACTATCAGCCAAATCTGCTAATTCTATTGTATCTTTTATGACCTTATTTTTCACTACCGAACCAGCGTTTCTTAAGCGGCTTGCTGTGAGTTTTCCGGCTTCTTTGACTAGGTCATCGACATGTACGATTCCTCGTTGAATCGAGGTTTTCACTCCGGTTTTCATTCCAAACAGCGCAGCATTTTTGCCGAGATTAAGGGTACGGGTAGCGCTGCTGAATTTCGCAACCCCACTTACACCGGGGACAATATCTAGCGGGCTTAACAAGCCGCGCACCCAGCGCTCCGATGTGCCGAGTTCTCGACCTGAGATCCAGTCCTTTCCGGGGTTATTGCTGATTTTAATTCGAGGGAGCCATAGACCGCTCCTAACGCCATTCCTGCTGGAGGACACACAAGTGAAACGCCAACAATCACCACTAAAGCCGCGATTTGACCCCATAATTCTTTATTTTCTTGGGAATCTTTGATGGATTCATATTCAAAGGCTCTGGAATTCAGGATGGCTAGTTGGTACTCTTTTTGGGAGAAGTCTTGATCTGGGTGTAATTTCTTCACCGCTTCGTATTCCAGCTTCATTCGTTCACCGTAGTAATTATCGCCGCTGAACAAATCCTCTAGACTTATTTTCGTTTTGGGAACTTCTAATTTTTGTTGGGTACCGCCGTCATAGATGGTTTGAATTTCCTTGGCCCCGATCCAATTGGTGGTCGTGTAGTTGGTAATATTGATATTCCGGATTGTCTCGACAAAGGCATCCATGTTTTTTCAATACTTACTGTACACAATCGTTTGTCAAAAAATAAGCCATGTGGAATTTCTTCTCTCCACATGGCTTTCTTTTGTCTATTAATAAAATTCATTTGAATTATTTTTGTGGAACAAAGTATCCGTCCCCTTCGTCCCTTTTAAATTGCAACATCCTGATAACCTACTTCAATTACTTTTTCATTTAATAGACGAATCCCTAGTCCATTTTCTATATCCCATGTACAATTAAATGTAATTCCAATATCTCGCCCTTCAAAAATATCCGCATATGGAACAACAATTCCATCTAAAGTTATCATTTCTAGTATTTGATCAGTTGTTTCAACTAATGGGTAATTTTCATTTAATCCAATATCATAACCTAGTTCATGTCGCTTATGTTTATAATAATCTAGTATTGATTGCAATAAACTTGGTTGTAAGTCCTCCCAATTTTGCATTAATGATTGATATGCCGTATACTGTCCTTCATCAAACTTGCCATCTTCTTCACCATCTATCATCAAAGCTATCTCAGTTTCTTTTCCAAAAAAATGAATAGTGGTATCCATAGCCCAACCATAGTCATACTCAAGTTTACCAAAAATTGGGTCGCTTATAGTCATTTTAAAATCTCCTCTTTTTGTTTATTAGCAAATCCTCTAGGTTTAAAAGCTCCTGCGTTTATCTCTCCTACACCGCCCAGATGTCCGAATTCACTATTTATTTTTGTTGGCACGAGTTGCATTGTTTTAACATCATTTAATTCATGCCATGTTAATTTGTTTATTTCTCGATATTTCTTTATATCTCTTGCACTGATTGTACCAGACTCCATTCCAAATTGGCTTGCTAATTCAGGTGAATTATTAAGTTGATCAGCTAATTTTAGGTCTGATTGAACAAAATTAGCTCGTCTGGCTTTCCCTCCATAAGTTCCCGTTCCTCCAAGCATATAGTTGATTTCAACTTGTGCTTTTGCTGTCGGTGAAAAATCAGGAACAGCATTTTTATATTGGATGCCATCAATCCCAACTTCATCTAAAATTTGTTTTAATTGATGGTCTGGAGGCTGCTTTAGTATGCATTTAGATTCACCCCTAATTCCCTCATATTCAACCTTTGGATTCTCTAATGCAGGTGTCTGATTAAACCTTGCTTCATACGAACTAGCAAATTCAGTTTGTCTAAAGGCAGGTGGAACTTCAACATCTATATTACCCGTACCCTTAGTCCCAACATTCACCCCATCCATCTCACCCAACATTCTCCGCGCCTTATCCCCAAACACATGAGTTTTCTCAGGTTCCAATTGGATAGGTATGCCTTCTGGAGTGAGGGCAGCACGTTCTGTAAATGGGTTAATCTTTTTCGAGAAAGTGACCGTACTATCAGCCAAATCTGCTAATTCTATTGTATCTTTTATGACCTTATTTTTCACTACATTAGCGCCATCTTTGATTGCGGAACCAGCGTTTCTTAAGCGGCTTGCTGTGAGTTTTCCGGTTTCTTTGACTAGGTCATCGACATGTACGATTCCTCGTTAAATCGTGGCTTTCACTCCGGTTTTCATTCCGAACAGTGCGGCATTTTTGATATTCCAGATTGTCTCGACAAAGGCATCCATGTCTTTTCAATACTTACTGTACAAAATCGTTTGTCAAAAAAAGAAGCCTTGCGGAATTTCTTCTCTCCACATGGCTTTACTTTAGTCTATTTATTTATTCATTTAAAATATTTTGTGGGACACGGTTTACCTGTCCCCATGTCCCTTTTTTGTCTATTAATAAAATTCATTTGAATTATTTTTGTAGAACAAGGTACCTACCCCTTCATCCATCAAGAATAAATCCTCTTTAAATAATTTACATTTTTTGGTATACCAAGATACCTCGTCTCCGAACTATATTTAATTTTAGATTGTATTACACTCTCAAAACTTCTTATCATTCAACCATAGCTATAAAATCACTAAATGTATCAGTTACAAAATATGTCACTGGTTCTAACTCGGCCGACTCCTCATGATTCCAAACAACAACGTTGGGATTTTTTTTATCTTTTCTAAAATCCAAACATACAAAATCACCAGCAAACAAAACAGCAATAGGCAAGATATCTGCACCTAGTAAATCTTCATTATCAGTAAGCCTGTCTTCAAGTTGAGTCAATGTTACATTTATATCATACATCCCTAGTTCATTATCTCTAGGAGTTTTTAAAAAACATAAAAAACGGTCTATTGCATATTCATGATTATTGCATTTAAAAACTCCATCCACTGGTCTTCCTCCATTATTTTCTTTCATAAAATCAACAAAATCTTTTGGAAGTTTTACTCTCCAAATTTTCTCTTTTCTTTCAAATAGTTCATCGATTGGTAACGGAAATATTATAGTTTCCTTATCTATCTTCATATAAAATCCCCCTCGTATAATAAATCAAGTAAGTAATCTATCTAGGTGCATCTGCCCACATACCTGTTGTTCTACCTCCATTATGAGGAGTAATTTGATGAATTCCATATGGAACTAATTCCATCTTTCCGGGTGTTTCTGTGTGATGCCAAGTCATACCCTCACGGTATCCACCAATTTGTTCATCAAGCCATTTAAACTGTTCCCTATCCGATAATTTCCAAAACTCTTCTGGTAAAAAAATAATTTCCTCTACTACACCAGCTCCAGAAAAATCTGCAAATCCATATCTCAATCCTTCCACTTTATTTATTATAATTCTAGGAATATATCCGTTTAAAACAGCTTGCTCTTTAATAAGACGCTTTTGCTTTAATGTTAGATTTTCTGCGCCTAATATATCCTCTCCCCAAGACCAAAATTCATTTGAATTTATTTTTTCAGCATATAATTTAGCATAATCATCTAAGACATGTTCAAAATTCTTAGTTCCACTAATAAATTCAACTATATTTTTTAAGTTAGACTCATTGACTCCCTTACTTCCATTACCCGTACCCTTAGCCCCAACACTCACCCCATCCTTCTCAATCTTCCAAAAACTCCGCGCCTTATCCCAAACACATGATTATTCTTAGGTTCCATTCGGATGGATACGCCTTCTGGAGTGACTGCTGCACCTTCTGTTAAGGAGGTAATCTTTTCACGAAAGTGACCGCACTATCAGTCAAATCTGCTAATTCTATTGTATCTTTTATGAACTTATTCTTCACGACCGATCCAGCGTTTCTTAAGCGGCTTGCTGTGAGTTTCTCGGCTTCTTTGACCAGATCATCGACATGCACGATTCCTCGTTGTATAGTGGTTTTTACTCCCGTTTTCATTCCAAACAGTGCGTCATTTTTGCCGAGATTAAGGGTACGGGTGGCGCTGCTGAATTTCGCAACCGCACTTACTCCAGGGACAATATCTAGCGGGCTTAACAAGCCGCGCATCCAGCGTTCCGATGTGCCGAGTTCTCGACTTGAGATCCAGTCCTTTCCGGTTATTGCTGATTTCAATTCAAGGGAGCCATTCCTGCTGAAGGACACACAAGTGAAACACCAACAATCACTGCTAAAGCCTTAATTTGACCCCAGAATTCTTTATTTTCCAGTGAATCTTTGATGGATTTATATTCAAAGGCTCTGGAATTCAGGTCGGCTAGTTGGTACTCCTTTTGGGAAAAATCTTGATCTGGTATTTGTCGTATCACTCTTAAGATTAATTCCTAATTCCCCTGAATAAGGCAACCATATCTTGATCAATACCCACTGTACATAATTAATTTTCAAAAAAAAGCCATGTGAAAATTCTTTTTTCCTCATGGCTTTACTTTAGTCTACTTATAATATTTATTTGTAATATTTTGTAGAACAAGGTGCCTAATCTCTTTATGATTATCTGAACTTAATCGTGTAACTTATCTAGAAATTCGGCAAATGTTGCTGCAATATAAAATATATTTTCTCTAGCACGTTCTTCAGCTTGCTCTTCAGTTAATCCTTCTTCCCTTATTAACATTTCCTTTTCTCCTGCATTCTCATGTTCCCAGAAAACTACAATAGGGTTATTTTCATGATTTTTATAGTCAAAACATATTAGGTTGCCTGCTGGATCATCTGCAATAGGAAAGACATACTTTGGTAATGTATCTATATAAATTTCATAGTTTTTAACAATATTTTCACTACTGTCTTCATTAAAACTGAATAATGTACCAAAGCAACGTTCTTTTTCCCCAACATTAAATTCTTCAGGAAATACACTTGCACCACCGTTTATTTTTACACAATCAATATAATCTGTAGGTAAATGGAACCCAAATTGTAATCCAATTTCTTTTATTTCATCTTCTGATACTTTTGAATCAGCATATTCCCATTCTAGATCTTTTCTCATCTAATACCCTCTCCCCATAATTTATTTCCTCCTAGATGATTTACTGAGCCATGAATATCTTTCACTACTAATTGCATCTTACCAGGAACCTGGTGATGGTGCCATGTAAGTCCCTTAATTTTAGCTCTTTCTTTTAGAATCTGTTCAAGTTGTTCAGGTGTAAAAAGACCCCTTGATACTTCACCTTTTTCAATTGCTTCTTTTAATATTCTTGTACATTCCTTAAACTGACTTGTATCTTTCATTACATAATACCTCTCATCTAACTTTAACGTATATTTTAAATTTTCTCCTTTAAAAATAGGAAAACCTAATACATCGTAATCTACGCCTTTCACATGTGTCCCCCCTGCTAATGATTTATTTAGAATATTATTCTTTGGTGAAGCATTTAAATAATCTTCTACATAGCCTACTACTACTTTAAATTCTTCAATACTATCATAACCATATTCCTTAATAGTTGTATCATCTACAACTTTCAAAAAATTCTCAACACTTTCATAACCTTTAGGAACAATAGATCTATTAATCAAATTTCCATTTATATCATAATCATTTTTAATTACTTCATCAATTTCAGAACGGTGAACATTAACCGTACCCTTAGTCCCAACATTCACCCCATCCATCTCACCCAACATTCTCCGCACCTTATCCCCAAACACATGAGTTTTCTCAGGTTCCAATTGGATAGGTACGCCTTCTGGAGTGAGGGCCGCACGTTCTGTAAATGGGTTAATCTTTTTCGCGAAAGTGACCGTACTATCAGCCAAATCTGCTAATTCTATTGTATCTTTTATGACCTTATTTTTCACTACATTGGCGCCATCTTTGATTGCGGAACCAGCGTTTCTTAAGCGGCTTGCTGTGAGTTTCCCGGCTTCTTTGACTAAGTCATCGACATGTACGATTCCTCGTTGAATCGTGGTTTTCACTCCCGTTTTCATTCCAAACAGCGCAGCATTTTTGCCGAGATTAAGGGTACGGGTAGCGCTGCTGAATTTCGCAACTGCACTTACACCAGGGACAATATCTAGTGGGCTTAACAAGCCACGCACCCAGCGCTCCGATGTGCCGAGTTCCCGACCTGAGATCCAGTCCTTTCCGGTTATTGCTGATTTTAATTCGAGGGAGCCATAGACCGCTCCTAACGCCATTCCTGCTGGAGGACACACAAGTGAAACTCCAACAATCACCACTAAAGCCGCGATTTGGCCCCAAAATTCTTTATTTTCTTGGGAATCTTTGATAGATTCATATTCAAAGGCTCTGGAATTCAGAACGGCTAGTTGGTATTCCTTTTGGGAAAAGTCCTGATCCGGATGCAATTTCTTCACCGCTTCGTATTCCAGTTTCATACGTTCTCCGTAGAAATTATCTCCGCTGAACAAATCCTCTAGGTTTATTTTCGTTTTGGGGACTTCTAATTTTTGTTGTGCACCGTAGCCGGCATACATCGTTCGAATTTCTTTAGCGCCAATTCGATTGGTGGTCGTGTAGTTGGTAATGCTGATATTCTGAATCGCTTCGACAAAGGCATCCATGTCGTTATAAAAAGGCTCGTCAATCGTTTGGTCAACAATGTCGCCCACTTTACCGGTGAACCCATGCAGAATTTTAAAATCCTCAAACAAATCCTGATACTTGCCCTTTTGACTCGTATATTCGAACTGGATGACACCGTCACTATCATAGTTTTCAATATCCGATTTGGCATCCTTCAAATTTCCACTTATATCCTTTAGCTCATCAATCATCCCTTTGCCAAAGCGGTGCAGTCCGATTAAATCACCAACTCCGTTCTTCATCTTCTCCCAATCAGCAGGGATGTATTTAACATCCATAGACTTACACCCCCAACTTCGCAATAACTTCTTTGGCGAGGGTTTCATCTACTGTAATCATTGTATTGAGAATATCTAAAACCAAAGTCGATGCACGGAAATAATTATCGTATAGATCTAGGATTTTTTCATTGGCTTCAGGATATACTTCCATAGCCGTCATCGCTTTTCCTGCTGTATAAAACTCTAAATTTCCCAATTTTTCAATGTTTGGTGCCGCATTCGATTCTAATTCAGTTAAAATCTTTTCTAAATATTTAAAAACCGTTGTGATTTCATCCGGATTTACATTAATCAGCAACTCGGAACCTCCATCACCCATGACCGCTTTATGCATAGGACTTTTCCTCCTTATACGGGAAATCCATTTCATCAAAGAGCAATTTCAAAAACCAATACTGGCTTACATGATAATATTTTTTATTAACGGTATCGACCATAATTAGTTTTTCATCCTTCGTAAATATAAGCCATTGCTGATAGTAATTGGAATTGTATCTGTCTCTCGGCTCCTCTTTTAAATGAAAGATTTCTAGATTCATAAACATCCTTTCCGGTTCAAAATTTTCTACCTTATGCCTTTCTTGATTCGATAATTCCTTTTTCAGAAATGTCCTCTCATTCTCCTGAGGTTCCCTCAATATAAGTGGGATGCTGTCCATTAATTTCTTCAAAATAATAGCCTTAGAGACAACCCTTAATTGATATTGACCTTTTTCCTCTAATTCCACCAATAAAATCAGTTCATCCTCCTCTTTTTCACGAAAGGAAAACATAAGATTATTGATACGGACATATTTTTGGCTCTGATGATAATACTCCATCGCTTTTATAACGATTGCTCCACCTTGAGTTATTTTTCCCTCAGATGTCACAATCCCCTTTTCTATTAATCGATCATGGGCCAACTTAAATACTTCTTCCCCCTGGAATTGGAAAATTTGCTTCTCTGGAAGGCCAAAAAGTACATTTCCACCAAAGGCGGCAGCTAATAAGTAAAGTTCTGGTGCACTGAATGTATCAATGGAAGGACTCATTATAAATTCCTCACTTCTTTGACCGAACAATCTTGAAGGAAGTCTTGGTAATAGCCATCAAGATTATTTAAGGCCTTTGTTTGCTTTTTAGCAGCGTCGAGCATATCCGTATGATATTGTTGAATAATCTCGAGATAGCTTAAGAAGGCATCCCGTGCTCTTCCACTCCATTTCGCACCGGAAATATACGATACAAGTTCATTACAGCTCGTTAAGGATGTTTGAATCGATTGCTCCAATGCCTTTGCGGCTACTTGAGCCTCTTTCACTTTGTCATCATGAATCCTAACCTTCCCCAATGAATCATTCCTCCATTCTCTTCAAAATGATTACTTTTTCTTCGCACTTCTAGCTCTTTCCTCCGCTTCCCTAATCGCTAAATCCCGATAATACTCATATCGCTCATAAGCTTTATTCTCGGCTGATACAAGAGAACTTCGTTTTTCCTTATCATGATTAAAATACTCATTCAGCAAGGCATTCTTTTCCTCTCTCTTTGGTTCAAAATCATTGGAAGGTATATCCTTTTGCGAAAGATTAGGAACCGTTGAAATATAGCTGCTATAGGAGGCATTTGCCTCAGATACCTTCTTGTCATGATCTTGAAGGGCATCCTGCAATTTCATGTAAAGCTTATAATATTCGTCTCTTTTTCTTTCTGTTGCCGTTCCAAAAAAATTAAACACTATAGTTTCACTTCCTCTCTATTTTGAATAGGGGCAATAATTTTGATTTTTTCTGCACGGCCATTTTTAATATAATAAGCTTCATAAGGATGTAAGTTTTTCTCCTTATATGGTCGATTGATGACTTCGAGCATGTTTTGATCCGTGATTCTCCCAATTAACACACCTGTTTTTTGCTTCTTCAATATAGACGAAATATCGTCATACTGTCTTTCAATCGCTCCGTTCATCGCTCCAATGACGAAATAAATTCCTAGTCTTGCCCCTGTTTCGATTAGCTTGGCAAGTGTGGCCTGTGACATGAGGGACATCGATTCAATCACAAATGATGCATCTGTCATCAATACCACCATAGGACGAATTTCATGAAGAAAATCCTTCAAGGTTGCACGTCCATTTGTTGCCATTTGCACCTCACGAAAAGCATCTTCTCTTGCTTCATATAATTGTTGTAATCGATTCACCAATTGATCCATTGTTGCTTCATCACCTGCATATAAATCCACATTATCCTTATAGATTTGGAATCTTGCAGAACGATTATCAATCAGTCCTAAATCAATATGTGAATTAAAAGAAACACTCGCTACCAATGTTAAATACGTTTGTTCCACCGAATCCATTAAATCCCCTAGAATTAATGTATTTAAATCATTCACCACACTTAACTCCATAGGTTTAACCTCTTCAAAATCGACCGCAAATGGAATTGCGCCTCTGTTCAATAATTCTTTTGTCTCCTTAGACTTGATAAAGTCGGTAAACTGAATGACCTCTGGAACCATTGGAATAGGAGCTGGTAATTCCCCTTTCCAATCTCTCCTCATTTCCTTGCCTTCTTCCTGTATTCCTTTAATGATTTCCAACGCATCTTCCCCTTTTAATGGAAGAGCCGTTTGGAAGGATGTTGGCTGTTCTAATTTCACTAGTCCGCGTCCAGGCATTTCCTCAATGGTTAATTCTGTTCTTCCAACTATATTTCTAGATTCCAATTGGTCAATCATATAGAGGGAGATTTGATGCTTAATATTCGCAAGTAAAGGGGCCTTCATCGCATTCTGGCGCCCTGCGCTTATTACCATATGAATACCAGCGCTTCCCCCTTCCCGAGCAATCTGATTGATGATTTGCTCAAACTCTTCTTTATAATTCGCCTCGGCAATAGAATCAATCATATCGATTAGCAATAAAATTCTTGGAATCTCTTCTCCACTGGCCTGTTCATACATTTGCAAATTAGCTACACCGTATTTACTTAACTTTTGTTTTCGCTCTTTTAGCTCATTTTTTAATCGTCGTATCCATTTATTTATCTTAATTTCATCGTCGACCAAGATGGTATCTGCAACATGAGGTAACTCTTTTAGCGGCAATAACCCATTAGTTCCTAAATCAATCAAATACATATGAACTCTTTCTGGATTCTGTTGTCTGGCTATATCCATGGCAATACTTTGTAAAAAAGTAGATTTTCCAAAGCCAGGACTGGCAAATACCGCTAAATGTCCATCACTTGAAAGATTTAATGTGAGTGGTTCCTGTGCCTGCATTTCTGGAATATCTAACAAACCAAATGTCACTTCTAAAGGTTTCTTCTCTTCATCCCATGCCATTTTATAATCAACTCGATGAAGACCTGAGAGATAGATCCTTTCCTCAAGCGGTGGAAGCCAAGGCCTTGGAAGTTCAGCAATCTGCCTTTCCCTTGTATAGGCAAGAATATAATCGACGACTGCATCCAGTTCAGTTATCACCTTTGAAATCTCTTCTTTTTTCTCGAGACCACTTAAATCCTCTGAAATGGCTTCATATTGTCCAAGATCATTGATCGCATAAATAGTCGTATCCATCAGTTCTTCATCATCTTTATTTGTCCTATACGGAGCTCCACTCCAAGCACTCTGGAATAGCTCATAAATTTCATTATTGCCAACTTGCAAATAAGCTCTCCCTGGGAGGACGATATCTGCTGCATCTGTGGTTTTTAACATTTCCATTGAATCACTTGCATTTTGAACCTTTAGCGCAAGCTTGAATTTCGAGTTAGACCAAATTTGATCATCCACGACGCCACTAGGCTTTTGTGTTGCCAGAATAAGGTGAATTCCTAATGAACGCCCAATTCGGGCGGTCGAAACAAGCTCCTTCATAAAATCCGGCTGCTCTGCTTTCAATTCAGCAAACTCATCTGAAATGAGAAATAAATGCGGCATCGGCTCACTTGCTTCCCCTAATTTATAAAGCTTTTGATATTGATTAATGTGATTGACGTTATGCTCCCCAAATAGACGCTGTCTTTTTTGCAGCTCTGCCTTAATTGAAGCTAGTGCACGCATCGACTGTGCTCCATCCAAGTTCGTAATCGTCCCCAATAAATGGGGAAGGCGATTGAATAAATTAGCCATACCGCCACCTTTATAATCGATCAGCAGAAAGGCGACCTCATGAGGATGAAAATTAACGGCAAGAGAAATAATATAGGATTGAATAATCTCAGACTTCCCTGATCCTGTCGTCCCTGCAACAAGGCCATGTGGACCATGGGCTTTTTCATGAAGATTTAAATAAACAATATCCTCTTTTCCGCGAAGGCCTAGAGGAACAGCAAGGCTTTTATAAGTCTCATTTCTTGCCCAGCGCTCATGGATATGAAGCTCTTCCACTCTTTCTGCTCCATACATTTCAAGAAATGTCACGCTCTCTGGAATGGAATTTTTTAAATTTTGTAAATGATTAAGGGGTGCCAAGGCACGTGAAATGTCCTCTTTGTTAAATCCTTTAGGAAAATGGTCAGGAATAAATTTTTGATTCACTAATTCCCCATTTTCGAGAATGATATTCCCATTTGCGGCATCCCTAATATCAATAACTGTCTTCACATGTTCTGGAAGGGACTGCATCACATCTTGAACAAACACAAGTGAAACTCCAAGTTCACTTGGATCATCATTAAAAAACTCCATCACCGTATGATCTAATATCATTTTTTCATCGGTAATTAAAACAATAAAATGGGGTGAAAAATAGATTTTTTCATTTTTATTCCCTTTTTCATCGACTGCAAGCTTTCTCTCTTTTAAAATTTGATAAAGGGAATTTAAGACTTGATCACGCGACCGTTCATGATAAACAAAGCCTCGAACATTGATATCTCTTAAGCTGGCATGTGGGAGCCACCTCATCCATTCCCAGCTTTCCTTTTCTTCTTCTGGAAAGATCGTGATGAATTGGAGATCATAATAGCTATGAAAAAGAGACGTTTGCATGACCAAAAGCTGCAATTGTTCCAAGACAAGTGGACGTTGCCCGATATAACCGACAGGCCCATTTACTAAGGACGTGGCAATAGGGACATTTTCTAAGCTTAAATACTGGGATTGTAGCTTCGCGGCAGCACGTATAAGTTCATCCTTTTCCTGTGAAAATTCCTCAGTACTGAACTCAATGGCAAAGCTTGAATCTACATTCCCTAATCCAACACGATACATCAAGAAATCATGATGAAACATGGTCTTTTCATAAATCCGTGGATTTACTTTCATCGCCATATCACGCAGTTGTTCAATATTGGGATAATGATAATTTAATGAATGGCGCTGTTCTTCGCTCACCTTATATAATTCCTGTGTCTTCTCTTTCAAATATTCTCGATAGCTTTTGTCTCTTTCCTTTATATCCTTTCGATACTGCTTCAAGCCCTTTAAATAGTAAGTGACAGAAAGGACAATCGTTACAATGGTCATGGAAAGCATCATGATCATGTATATTCCACTTCTTTGAAAAATGGAGACCACCACAAAGGCGGCAATCATGACAATAGGCGGAATAATCGTACGAGCTAACTGTTCACTTGGTTTTGAAGGCTTGCCTGATGGTCTTGCAATCACTTTCTTTTCTTCCGGCTCTCGATAAATAATTCTTGGTGAACGGTGATAATCTGGATACTCCTCATTAAAATTCTGTTCACTGTGAAATAATCGGATCAATTTCGTTGTTACGAATAAATCAGACGCAATGATTTCAATATCATTTTTCCCAATTTTCACGATCATTCCTTCACTATAAAGCTGATCTCCTGGTTCAAGTAAAACGTTCCCTTTTGTTTGGATAAAATTATGGAAGACCTTCCCCTGGTATACTTCAAGCTTAAATGCCGTTCCCAATTCATCGCGTATCAGGACAAAGTCGACGGTTCCTTGATTCACTTTCACATCATCATATTCATTTGCACCAAACGTCATTCTGTACAGATTAGAAGAGTCATATTTTTTCGATTCTTCCGCATCAACAAAAAAAAGATGGACATCTCCTGATGGATGGTTTAATGTCATTCCTTCATTTTCTCTAAGAAACCGTTCCCCTACTTTGCATTGTTCACCATCCCACCTAATCAAAATAGCTGGACTGAAGTTCCGAAAGGTAATGGTATTTAACCAGACATCTCCTACAGTGATATTTTTGGATTCTGTTTTTTCTAAATGGCATTTGTGCAATTGATCTCCATAGCTCAGTAGTAATAATGGTTGTGCCATCCTTCTCTCCCTCTCTACACAAATAAGCATTGCCCTACTAATTTTATTTCACTAATTCCTCGATTTACTTTTTGTCCTCGGCTGTTTCTTTCCTGGTCTCCCTACTTTTTATATCCTCCTGCTTACTTTGCACTTTATCTTTGTCTGAATTTGTTTTCTTTTCTAGGTTTGAGGTAGTGGCATCTTGATTTTGTAAATCTGTTGTTTGTTCATTTAGATCTGTTGAGACATCAGTTGCCGCCTCAGAATCCACCGATGAATCTTGCCCATATTTTTCCTGATATTTCTTTAATTCTTCTTCATATTGACTGATTTTTTGTTCGCGTTTCGTTCCACTTAAATTCGGATCATTTTTTGCCTTTTCCATTTGCTTAATAAGCCCATACATGATTAATTGGGGATCATCAATGTATTTTGCTAGATCTACGGATTTGTTAAAATTCCCGCGACCATTAAAGATCCAATATAATAAGTAATTCTCATCACTTTTCACACTCATATTTTTCATAATGGCTTCCTTTTGATCTTCTGAGAGTATTTCTGTTTTGATATATGAGTAAGCGAGAATATATTTACTTTCATTCGGTAATTTCTCTGGATCCTGCTTTTGTAATTCGTTGATGACTCCTTCGTAATCTTGAGCGAGATAATAGTGATGCGCTTCTAATAAATGATTTTGAAAAGGAATTTTAACGAAACTCTCATACGTAAGTACGACGGCTGAGATAACGATTAACACGATCAGGGTATAGGTCAATTGTTTAAAGAGGCGGAATCGTTTTTTCGGTACAAATTGCATCTTTTTTTCCGTCTCCATTTTTTCCTTTAAATAACTTTCTTCTAACAAATTTACTAACGAGTCAAAATCACTCGACTCACTAACCAATCGTTCAAATTCAGTATCATGCGGACTATTAATCGCTCCGTTATAAAGCTCCTCAAAACTGTACTTTTTCGAAAAAAGCGCAATTGCCATACACCTATATTGCAGGACAAATTTTTCTTCATCCGTTGTATAAGGAGGAACTGCCTCACGAATCCCACGATAAACCAACGAAGGCATAAGATTATCATCAAAAACAAGATTTTCCGGATGGAGGAAAAATGTGATTCGTGTTGCCAATAATTTTCTCAAACGTGCAAGATTGCATAACAACCTCAGTTTTTCATGTCTCGTCAGCTTCAGGATGTCATTCCATCTCTTCGCTGTAGAATCAACGGTATATAAAAAAGTAAATGCATCTTCTTCCCCATCCTTAACCTCAGCTGGCACAAACCAATCGGCCCTCTCAGTAATCAAAGCCAGCTGTCGTACATCCTGAACATGCGTTTGTGATTTTGGCAGATTTAATTGCCATTGATCTTCATTGATTAAAAATTGGAAAGTCATTGATTCCATATGTATGTTTTTTTCTTCCATGTTTGACTGACTCCTTATCTTATTTCCGCACTTTCCTTTGTCGTTCAATTGAGCCCGTTGTAATAGGGAGATTCTTTAAAATTCAAAAAATCACCCCTATCTTATATCCACCTATAAAGTGAAACTTCCATCAGTGGGGGGTTTTCGACGCACAGGACGTGAAGTGTGCAGACTTATGTGTTGACGTCGCGCTTTTAGTCTGCCATTCATCCCCCACTGATGGTTAGTCACGCAAAGCCTGATTGATTTTTCTAAGGGCTGAAGCCCAAAGAAAAATCTTATTTCACTTATCACGCTCAAGGGACGCCATATCCTGTGGCTTCGCCTGACTAGGACCTTAATCCCTCGTCGGACCTTTACGGACAGTTGATCTCCCACTTATCTTCTTTGTATTCTCAGAATCTTGAAGTGGGAGTCAAAATGTCCGTTAAGAGTGGGATAAAACAACTAAGATATCCCCATTTGTGATTGGATAATCAGAAAGCCGGTCATCATCTGTTAAAAGAAGCTCTTTTGCAGGTACTTTTACTGCAAAAAGGGAAGTCTCATCTATACCAAGGTTCAGTGTTTCCGTAATATTCATAAGCAATTGCTTCAATGGTTGATTAACAGGAATCCTTAAATCATATTGACGATCGGACCATTTACTAAAACCAATCGTCACATTAATATGTGTTCCACTCGACATTCCTTCATTCTCCTTATCTCAACATTTTTCTCATCACTAAATAAATACTTACAAAAATAAACAACACTAAAGTCAAAAGAGGAACTAATAAGCTATTATTTATTGATTTCTCCTTATTATCTTGAGAGCTGGAAGCATTTGCTACGTCTGTGTATTGGGCCTTGTAATCCTCAGTAAACAACCCTTTTTCCATGTCTTTTGCTGTTAAGCTTGATTGACTTGGAGAGGCAAAAAGCATTTGTTCAAGTGTTTCTATTGTTTTCTCTTCTTCTCTTTGTTTAGAAACAATGGCATCCCGATTTTGTTGTTTAAACAAATCGGGTGCAATTTTCTCTAACTCTGTTTCTTTGGAATCTTGCGGTTTCATTTTTTTCTCTTGATTTTCACCGATCCGATCCATTTTCAAATTCATTTTTCCGCTATGATCCAAATCGTTATCTGCTAACACATTAGGAGCAAGAAATAAGAACAAAATAAAGGTCAAGAACAAAACGGCATTAATGTGCTTCACTTGTATTTTCAGCTTCAACCACCTCACTCTTTGAGAAACGATTTAAGACAAATAGTTGACCAACAAAGCTAATAGCGATAATGACGATTAAGCTAAAAATAATGTTCATCTTTAATTCTTCTCCGTTCGAAAATCCCATGAGTAACTTTTCAACATATTGTAATGGAGAGAAGCTTCTTAATTTTGCTCCAAAACTCAACTTATCCATATAAAGTCCCATTGTTTCTGTTAAGAATAGATATGAGCTGAATAACAGCAGCAATACAAACATGCCCAACATTTTTAATTGTCGCAGCAAGTATGTCGCTAACAGCTGCATGGCTAGCATAATTAGAGTAATTAAACCAATCCAAATCATAAATCTCTCTTGAGGAATCTTTAAAATATATCCAGAAGATATCCCGATGACTAACCCTTCAACGAAGCCAATACCCGCTGTAATAAATGCGATTGGAATATTTTTATCCACTATTGAGCGCTCTTTTTCAAATGAATCCTTTTGAGGTCTCTTCCGTTCATTAATTGAAATCGTATAAGCAGAAAATAGAGCCACAATAAAACAGATTAATACTAGAAAATAGGGGATGGTTGTATCTCCATTTATGATGATTCCCTCATTCTCTGTTTGTACAGGATTAGAGAGAAAGCTGAATAGATTTTCATTTGGACGTTCACCAATTCGGCTATTAGCAAGAACATTTTTGAAATTATCAGCAAATTCTTGATCCTGCATTAATTTATCTGATAAATTAGCAGATAAATCATTGGCTTGTTTCACCAAAGTAACCCCGCTATTTTGGATTTCTGTTGCCTGATGGTCAATTGCGTCAAATGTTTGATAGACGCCATCCGCAGAATCAAGATTGCTTTTTGATTCTGCAGCTAGTGATTGACTAGCTTCTAACCAGTTCTTAAATTCACCATCTAAAGTAACCAAGTAACTATTTTCCTCATCCTCATTTACCAAAACATCCTCATGTAAATCTTGCAATGTCAGACTGTTATCACGCCATGAGTTAATCTTGCTAAGGGTATCTGAAAGATTTTGATTTAATGCCTCAACTTGATTCGTTGTGTCCGTAATAATTTGTTCCAATTGTGCTGAATTCTGACTTGCATGATTAACTAGTTGAATATACTCATTCATATCACTCTTTAAATCAGCAGCCTGATTACGTACTTCCTCAATGATTTGATCCACAACAAAATTAGTTAGAAAATCTACGATGTCCTGTTTTTCAAACAGATAAAACAAGGAATCCTTTGTTGCTAAATCACTTAAGCTTGTGCTATTCAAAGCACTTGCAAGTTCAGGACTATCCATATCAAGGCCAAAATAGTTGTTATAAAGCGCAAGCATTCTTTGATATTCACTGACCGTATCACTTGCTGAATTAATAAGCGTCCCTGTCGCATTACTAATTAGTGGTGACATCACTTGATGCTCCATGTAATTATTTTCAACCACAGTACTTTTTAAAATGACTGTATTGGATTTAGCCTGTTTTTCAGCTTCTTGTTCCACTTGCTCCACAGGTTGGTCCGTGCTTCCAGCTGTTGATTGTTCCACTTGAACTTCCTTGCTCTGTTCTGAAGTTGGCTGATCATTTTCTACGCTGTTAACTTGACTCTTTGTGCTTACAGCTTGATTTGCTCCTTTTTCAGTTAATCGAAGACTCCAATTTATGGGTTGAAAAACGTCAATCTCACTGTTTATATCTTTCAATGCTAAATTTAGTTTTATGTTGATGTTTCCCTTACTTGTTGCTGGAAGAATGATTTTCCCGTTATTTAAATAGGTTCCTGTATAATCGGTTCCTTTCATCTTTGGCAAAGTGATCAATACTTGTCTAATACTGAATTCCTTTGGAATCGTAAGTGAAAGTTCCTGACCAGCATCTTTACTTTCTTCTAAAGAAATAGAGTCATTTATCGTTACACCCTTATTAGCCATATCATTTTTAATTTGTCTAATTTCTTCAGAGAGCGGGATGCTGTTGCTTGGAATATTCGGAGTGTAGCCAAACTCACTCTTGTATTTATTCGTAACAGCAATGACATTCTTTAATTCTGTCTTTGTTGTATCATTCAAATCTAATTCATCTATATCCACAACATTTAAGGATGGAAGTTTATCCATTTGTTTTTGTAAGCTTTGTTTTGCGCTGCGATCCATTTGGGCAAATATATTTTTTAAATAGGCAGCCTTCTCTTCACCAGTGGAGCTTTCAATCTCTTTTTTTACTTTTTCTGCTACCACCTTTTGTCTTACATTTACAATTCGATCTGCAATCTTGGTATCCATCTGATCCAAATTAGCCTGAGCTGCTTTTAAATAAGATTGAACGGCTGCTGATACTAATAAAATATTGTCCATACTGCCATTTTTATTTTGAAACTGAGAATTGACCATTTCATTAGCCAGTTCGAGCTGTTGGAGTTGCTGTCTAATATCCGTATTATTGAGTTGTTTGTCAAAATCACTAAAACGATTAGTAAAATCAGCATTTATAAGTTCATTAGCAGCCTTCGTTGAAGTGAAATCCGTAAAGTTGGTATAAGAAGCTTGATTGGTATTGGCTCCTTCACCCAGACTAGTTCCAAAGTCATTTAATAGATTATTTAAACCTTCAAAGCTATCCTTCGACACTTTCGTATTGCTCTTAATCTGTTTAAATTGCGAAGAATAATTGACTAGTGGTTGATAAATAGTATTTGTATAGTTGTAGGTATAAACTTTCTCCTTTTCCACGACGCTGCCAATATTGTCCTGTGCTTCTTGGAGATTTCCAATCACACTGGCAAAATAAACATCAATTATTCGGCGATTAAAGTCTTCGAGAATTGTACTAGCCGCTTTTTCAGCCTTCATGTTCACATTCTCGTTGTCCGTTGCATTTATTTTGTAGGTTAATTTTGCTTTTTCCGGTGCTTTTGAATCAATCGCCAATGCCTTTTGGGTAAAATCTGTAGGAATGACAATCATCATATTATATGCATTGCGCTTTAATCCACTTTCTGCAACACCGCGACTGACAACATACCAATCATAGGTAGGATCACCCTCAATACTGCGAATAAATTCATTTCCGAACTCATACTGATCTCCATTAAATTTGGCCCCTTGGTCTTCATTAACCAAAGCAATCGTCATTTTCTGTTTATCTTCATCCGCATTCGTCTTGGTCGCTTGATGAAGTGATAGATATGAGCTGCCAGAAGAAAGAGCAAGTACGAGTACTAAAAACAGCAAAACTCCCCGCTCAAAAATTTTCATTAAAATCAACTCCTGAAGTTGTAAATATATTTTAGTGGGAAAGATCGTTTATCCGGACAAAACCTTTTCTTTAAAACCTTTCCCCAGTATGTATAGTAAGCAATGAAATAGTCGTGAAAATGCTGGCATTCTTCCAATCACTAGTAAAAGCCACACAACCATAGTCGCGTGGCTTTTTGTTTTAAGAAAGATTGGATTCCAACAGATCCTTTAGTGTTCTCAGCTATTAATAGAAATGCAACATTAATTTAGACCAAAATTTCTAGATAATTGCTCATCATGTTGAGCCACAGCTTCTGCTGTTCTGTTTAATTGCTTATTAATTTGATCCAAAAGATCAGCAAAATTTTCAACTTTAGGCCTTAACTGATTGAATTGAACATCAAATTGTTCAAATGCACGCCCTTCCCATTCTCCTCTTAATTCTTCTTGTAAATTTGAAAGAGATTTTAAAACTTCTAGAATTTGCTGTGACCCTTGACCATATCTAGTTGCTTTTGATTTAAGCTCTTCGGGGGTCATACGAATTTGTCCTGCCATTTTCCTTCCACTCCTTTTAATTTAAAGATTCATAAATTAGGCTGTAACATAAAAAATTATAATAGTAGCTATGTGTAAAAAGCGGCCAAAGTTTCTATCACTCATATTCAGCCTACATTTCACATAGATCAAACTAACTCTATATGGAAATATATACCTACATATTATTTACCATTATGTTACACTCTGGTCAAATCTTACTAAAAATTCACATAATTCACACTGTGACTAATTTTCTATTATTATCTTGAAATCAAAATTATTTTCTAGGAAAATAGAATCGTTTGTATCATTTTTATACGGAGTATTTACCTATTATTAAAACAAAATATCATCTTAATATTTCAAATATTACAATTTGTAGTAGATTTTTACCTTTTTTTCTCCCATTCAAACATAAGAAAAAGGAAAGACTATTTTAATGGATTTTCATCAAATGCTAAAACTACTAGAAAACTAGCGAATTTCAAAAAATAAACCTCCCTTTAACAAAAGGAGGTTAAGAAAAATAAAATTATGTTGTTTCCTGAATTCTTTGATAATGAAGAAAGCAGCAAACATTCTTCTATTTAGAAAAATATTTTCATACCTTAAACTGTTTTACGACTTCTCCTAGATTTTCCGACAAGTCAGCTAGGAAGGAGGCAGACGAAGTCACTTCCTCCATTGACGCCAGTTGTTCCTCCGTAGCAGAAGCGATCTCGCTTGAGCTTATCGATGTTGCTCTCGCAATTTCAGCTGTTTCTTCAATAGAGACATTTACTTGTTGAGCACTTACAGATAATTTCTCGGATATCGCTGATAATTCCTGTGTTTGCGCATTAACGTCATCGATGGAACATAAAATGCCTTCAAATCTCTTGCTTGTTTCTTTTGTCAGATTCAAACCGCTTGCAACCTCTTTATTACCTGCTTGCATCATGTCTACTGCTTTCTTTGTATCGGTTTGAATGAATTGAATCAATTCGGAAATTTCATTAGCAGACTTTCTCGATTCTTCCGCTAGTTTTCGAACCTCATCCGCAACAACAGCAAAGCCTTTTCCATTTTCCCCCGCCCTTGCTGCTTCAATAGCCGCATTCAAAGATAGTAGATTCGTTTGATCTGCGATTTCCGTAATGAGCTGAGTAATTTCACCAATCTCGTTTGATCTTTTTTCTAACTCTTCTATGACTCTATTCGTCTCCATATTCGATTGATTAATCGTATTGATTTGTTCTGTCACTCTATGAATATATTGATTTCCCAAACTTGCTTGCTTTTCTGTTTCAGCAGATGCTTTTGCTACAGAAGTGGCATTGTCAGCAATTTGCACAATTCCATTAATAATCTCCTCAATTGCTTGAACACCTTCTTCTGTTTTCTTCCCCTGAATTTCAATCTTGTTAGCTACCTCATTAATGGAGCTTGAAACTTGGTTGGTGGCTGCATTTGTTTCTTGAGCACCGGCTAATAATTCCTCAGAGGCGGATACAACCTGCTCTGCCGAAGAACCAACCTGAAGAATTGTATTTCGCAAATTCTCTCTCATTTGATTAAAAGAAGCAGCTAATTGTCCAATTTCATCACGGACATTCACTTTAACTTCCTTCGTTAAATCTCCTTCACTCACATATCCAGAAGAAACCACAAGCTCTTTGATCGGCTTTGAAATTTTCCTCGCAATAAAGCTGGCAATGCCAATTCCGATTCCAATAAAAATGAGTGAGAGAATTAGACATGCCCATATCATTTCCGTTTTAAGACTTGAAATGAAATCTGCATCTGCGTCTATCCCGACAATCGATTCTGTTCCATCAATCTTTTTATAGGCAGAAATATGAGATCCACTCTTATCCTGATAAATATCACTCGAGACAATTTTCGTAGTGTTTAGTGCCTTTAGCTGGTCTTTAGTAAATTTCCATTCATCCATCATTTCATCATCTTCATTACTTAACAGCATATACTGTTTTCCATCTTTAACGGTTTCGATATAGACATATTCGAGATCGTAGTCTTTCTGAAAAACGCGGGCTTGAGCCAATAGCTGTTTATAAACAGAAGAATCCGTTGTTGCCCGGTCAATAGTATAACCACCTACATTAGAAAAAATTTGTTCTATTTTCAAAGATAAATTTTCTTCAGTTTGTTTTACTATGTACTTCTCAATTAAATAATTTGATAACAAGAAAATAATTACACTAAAAATCACACTAAGAGCAATAATGGGGACTAATATTCCCCCAAGTATTTTCGATTTAACCGTTCTACCCTTCTTCATTTTTCAACTCCCCGTTTAGACATCTTTCGATTTATGCGATCATCTTGAAAGGAATAAAATTTCTTCACATATAAATCACTTCTTTTCCAGTTAATCAATAACATTAGTATTATTAAACAATAAAAAAACTACACAAATCCATACAGCTAACTAATCAAATATTTTTCATAGAAAACAGCATTAGGTATCCTGGCAATCATCACACAATCAAAAGCTAGAGCCCATTATCCTAATGGTTTTCTCCTATATTTTGAGAAGTTTTCCTTCGTTTTCATATAAAAATTCTCTCGCATCTTGCCGAATTCAATTAAAGGATGGTACAAAATATCTATTTTATAATTGGTAATTTTATCCTACTTCGATTGTTATTTCAATATATTTGTTAAATGTTTCTTAAATAATTTGAAAAATATTATCACTGAAGAAATAAAGGAATTTAATACAAAAAAAATGACTTTAGCTTTCTGCTAAAGTCACCTATTATAAGTTCTGAAAATATGTGAGTGATGGGCCATAGCCCTTTTGCTAAATTCATTCTTTATTTTAGCTATAGAAACTGACCAATTCCAAGCTATTTTTTAAATTCTTTAAATCGAGTAGTTATACTTTGAGTAAAGATGGTAAACCAATAGGCACAAAGCAGCAGTAAAATCGTAAAGTAGTACATCGTTGCCTTATGTCCAAATATCCTGGAAAAATACTCAGCCCCTTTATAATGTCCCCCTCCACCTGCTAACACGACAAGGACAATGAAGCCGTAGTATAAACCGGAATAGATTTTATATTTATTATCTTCCCCGCTTGGCAGAGTTATTTTAATCAGGGTATCTTTGAATTTTCCAGAAATTGCAAAGATAAAAACCCATACCATGATCATGCTCAGTTGAAAAATTGGTTGATCATGGAATTGTTTAATAGCCGGCATTCCGAAGTAAATACAAATTAATAAAAGGCCATAATAACCACAATAAGCCTTTAATTTTTCGTTTTGGACCTTTCCAGTAATATCTAGGTATATCGTAAAAAGGATATATGGAATAGACAGAATGACATAAATCCAAAGATTGATAAATGAAAAATATGGAAGAGGGAGAGTCATTACTCCTAAAACTAAAAGAGCTATGGACGCTGGTGTTAAATATTTTGGCATATTCATTCTCCCCTTCCCAATTAGATTTTTAAACATTTACCCTTATTAACCGAATACACTCTTAAATCCATTTTTGAGTTTTTCAGAGATTCAATCATATCTCTTTTTACAATTACGAAACTATTATATCCATAGATTAATTACAGAAAAGTAAGGTATGTTGAGAAAGAGTACCCCTATTAACAACATACCTATTCCTGATGGTGTTTGATACTTTGGCATTGTTAATCCCCAATTATATAGAATGATTTTTTATTAGCTCCTGCTGTGCAATTTTTTTGTCTTAAAGTTAAATACCTTCGTTAATCAAAAGCACACTTTAAAAGCCTCTATTGAATGATCCTCCAACAGCACTTATAATTTTCTGAAAAATACATCTATATACTTACTAACATTTTCTCTATTCACTCGTCAAACGCAACTAAGGATTTTGTCGATTTTTGTCTGGTAGTTTATTCCTTTTATTTATAGGGGAATTTAGGAATTTAGTTATAGAAAATGTCGAAGTAGGTCCAAGGAATTTTTAAAAAGGAGAATATGATTAAAAGGGGGATTCTTATTTTAGAATTTCTAGGACTATATTCTCTTTTTTTAATTTACAATAATATCGAATAATCTATTTCAATAAAAAAGCGGCCCTTAAGCCACCACCACAGGAACTAGACAAGCTATTAGAAAATCGTTACACTTTCCCCAGATATTTATCTAAAGAGGAAAGCAACCATATTTGAGCCAACAGACCTTGTCGAAAATCGGCGTTAATATTCTGGAGGGTATACATTCATCTGCCCTCCCTTTTTATAGGTCATCTCAGTGCTTTGCCTTATCTTTATCTTGTTTATTAAACACAGCAACTTATGGTATAATTATCCAAAAGCACGGGAGGATAATCATGTATATTGGGGAATTGTTAGTAATTGCATTATTAATTCTAGGAACAGTCTCATTTGCTCTTTTTTTGCGTAGATTACTTTTTTATAAAGATGTACGAACCCAGAATGATATGGAATTGAATGAAAAATTGGATAGGATTATTGAATTGCTTGAAGAGGATAAAAAGAAGTAGACATTTTTGCCATGATATCTTGTTACAGGGTTTCTATTTTTCAGCTTTAACTCAATCACGATTAGAGCATTTTTGAGATTAACTTCATATAATTTCCCATAACACATAAAAAATGATTCATAATCCCTTATAGACATATGAAACAATCAAAAACTATTGAAAGTGACTATTGCCTTTAACAGATATAAAGTATTTGGTTCATAATTATTAGTAGAACAATCCAAAATAAAAGATTTTACCCTGATTTAATCCCGGAGTTGGCATATTCGCTCATTAACTGGGGGGTGCCAGAAAGTCGTATTTTCAACTTTTGGATACCCCTTTTCATGTTTCAGAACCATGATATATCAGCATTCTTAATTACTAGATTTTAGAGGAACTCCACTTTTCGGTCAGCCCCTTTCACCTTATTTTCTTTCGCTTCTCTCCGATCAGTTGCCTTAATTGACTTTAAACGAATTAAATAGATTCCTATTCCAACAGCTAACCAAGCCAAGCCTGAAAAAAAGCCTGAACTTCCAACTGGAACTAGCAAGCAAAGGCAGATAATTAAAGCTAAAGCTGGTAAAAAAGGAAAAAAAGGAGCTGAAAACCAGTCAGTTCTTTCTCCCTTTGCCGATTTTCTTCTTGAAAAAAAGAACGCAAGTATAGTAAAAATGAAAGTTAAGAGATATAAAAAGCCTGTTGCATTAACTGCCATGTTAATCGAGCTCACCAACGTAAACAAAATTTGAATGCTTACCCCGAGGAGGATCGCCCAAACAGGAGTTTGAAATCGTGGATGGATCATTCCTAATTTTTTCGGTAAAAATCCTTTACGTCCCATTGCAAATGCTGTTCTTGAAATCGAGATAATAAAGGCATTAGCTGTCGCAGGTAAGGCAATAACAATAACGATGCTGATTAATATGGGGCCGAATTCCCCTAAAAACTGTTGACTGGCAAGAGCAACCGGAACCTTTGATATTCCAAGCTGCTGCCAAGATACTACCCCCGTAGAAACAAATAAAAGCCCAGAATACAAGACAAGTACGATGATAATGGACGATAAAATGGCTTTTGGAATAGTTTTACTCGGATGTTTCATTTCTTCGCCTGCATCTACAATGACGTCCCAGCCGACCATAGAAAGAAAACCTACTAAAGATGCAGAAAGAATACCTTTTAATCCATTAGGCGCAAGCGGGACATATAAGGAATAATCAACATGAACAAAACCTAAAGCAAAAAATATAACGAGCACAATAATTTCAACTAATACCATTCCCACTTGAATAGCACCACTGAACTTAATTCCCAGCATATTGAAAGCACCCAAAACAAGAAGGAGCATGACAGCACTTATTAATGAAGGAGCACCCGTTAAAGAGTGAAGATAGTTTCCAAACCCTTGTGACACAAAACTACTTGCCGCAAGCCACGCCCCCCAGTAGGACCATCCAACCAACGCCCCAACAAAAGAGCCCATCGTTTGACTAACATATTCATAAGCTCCTCCCGCCCTAGGATATTTTGATGCTAATTCTGCATAGCATAATCCAAGTAAGATTTCTAAAATAGCCGCTAGAATAAAGGCAAGCATCACAGCGGGGCCAGCCTTCCCAGCTGCAACTCCACTTAAAATAAATATTCCTGCGCCAACCATTGCACCAGTACCAAGAGCAGTAGCCTCCTTCCATCCTAAATCTCTTTTTAAATTCATGAAATTCCCCCTTTATTTTTGAAGTCTGATCAATAGTAAAATCGATTAATATCACTAATCCTATTGATGTTTCATTTAGATACTCTTCACTCCCACCCAAAAATTCCTTTAGAAATCACATTCAAATTTTCTAATATATATTGCATTTGAATTCCACCTATTATCTTAAAAGCCCCAAACTACCAGTTAGTTTATTCACTTTTTTCTTATCCCCATATAAAGCCAATCCTAAATAATCGAGATCATCCGCTGTGAATGCCGCTATCTTTTGGGTATATTCTTCATAATGATTAGTTGTCTGAGCTATATGGCTAAAATCCACTACTAGCAAATCGGAAAATTCTTCATTAAATCCCTTATCTCTTAACTCTTTAATCTTTAAAGAATCCCCCTTCAAAATAGGAATCGGGATCGTCGTTATCCCTTCATGAGAATTACCGCTTCCATCTATAACCGTTGGCCCGATAGTTTCTTCCATTTTCTTTCCTAAAGTAAGAGCCAACACAGCAGCTGTATTCGCAATTAACCCTGTTGGCAATTCTGAATCAATAACCATTACACATTTCATTTCCATCATGATTCCCCCATTTCCATATGACTGAACAATACCAATAATCCATTGTTGTTTCCTAATATCTGTAATTTACTCTCCCTTTAATAATTTAGCATGATAAAATGGAAGGGATAAGAACCAATTTGAAGAGAAATTTATAGGACCAATTTGAAAAAGGATGAAAAAAATGATTTGGATACCAATTGATCGAACACGAGATATATCTTTAATTCGTCAAGTGTATGAACAAATTCGAACACGTATATTACATGGGGAACTTATAGCCGGGGAATGCCTTCCACCTACTCGAGAACTCGCAGCAAACTTAGGAATTTCGCGAAATGTGGTAGTAGAGGCTTATGATCAATTATTCGCAGAAGGATATATTGAAGGCCGTCAAGGTTCGGGTACATACGTTGCTGAAGGAACGTACTTGGATCCGCAAGAGAAACAAGATTCTCTCTCTTTTTTTGAAATTCAACATTTGGAAGAAAAGACCAATGATGTGATTGATTTTCGTTCCGGGCTTCCTGCTTTAGATATGTTTCCTAGAAATATATGGGGGCAAATCGCAAAACAAGTCTGTACAGACACTTCGAATTCCGTATTTGGATATGGTCAACCTGAAGGAAGAATTGAATTACGTCATATCCTGTCCCATTATTTAAAAAGACATAGAGGGGTGGATTGCCATCCAGATCAAATAGTTATTACCTCTGGAGCCACTCAAGCTTTATCTCTTTTAGCTAAATTATTACTTTCCCCCGGGGACGAAGTCATGATTGAAGATCCTATCACTCATGAAATCCAAACAATATTTACCTCTACAGGGGCATCGCTTTTTCCTATACCAGTGGACGAACAAGGGATGAAAACAGAACTGATTCCACTTAATAGAAAGCCTAGTTTCATTTTTGTCACCCCCTCCCATCAGTTTCCGCTTGGAGGGACGTTGCCTATTCAAAGAAGAATTCAGCTCATTCAATTCGCTAGAAAAGTAGATTGCTTTATTGTTGAAGATGATTATGACAGCGAATTCCGTTATCAAGGTGGTTCTATTAATTCACTCCAAGGGCTTGATCCGAATCGAGTCATATATATTGGAACATTTAGTAAAATATTATCACCAGCCCTTAGATTGGGATATATCATTCTACCTCCTGCCCTAACCAAACGATGTCAGGAATTAAAATGGTTCACCGATCTTCATACTCCTTCACTACAACAAATTAGCATTGCCCGTTTTATCGATGAAGGACATCTGGAAAGACATATTAGAAGAATGAGAAAAGTTTATAGAAATCGAAGAGATCATGCAAAAAAATGTTTAGTAAAAAAATTTGGTGATCATGTTCATATATCAGGAGATTCCACAGGACTTCATCTAATTGCAGAGTTCAAGAATACAAATTTCTCAGATGAAAAAATTCAACAATTATCAGAGACACATAAAGTTAAAATTTACCCCGTTGAACTTCATACAATTCAAAAAGGAACTCACAAAAATAAAATAATATTAGGCTATGGGAATTTAACAGCAAACGAAATTGAAGAAGGGGTCGATAGATTAAAAAAAGGAATTATATAAGATAATGGGTCTGTCAAATAAAGTTTTATCACAATTTAACGCAGGACAAAAAAGAAGCTTCCCACAAGTTCGCTCAACTTGTGGGAAGCCTCCGTTAAAATCCTCAATGTCTTTTTCCATATTAGGCTACTATACTTTTTACATTATGCCCCAGAGAAAATAATATTAATTGCTTTTTCCGCGCTTTCATCTGCTAAAAGTAGAATGTTATCGTTTAGTTCAATAATCGTATCACCACGTGGAATCACAACTTCATCTTCATTGCGCAAAATGGCAATGAAGACACATTTTGGGGGAATATCAATTTCTTTGATCGCTTTTGAAATAACACTGGATTCGGCCTGAACCGTAATTTTTGCAATCGATAAATTGCCCCGATTTAATTCCATCAATGTCGTGATATGATCCATATCTACTTCTTCCATGACAATTTGGGCAATAATCTCTGATTGGTTGATGGAAACGTCAACACCCATATCACGATTATAGAGCCACGCATTGCGTGGATTGTTGACGCGCGCCACTACACGGGGAATCCCAAATTCAAACTTAGCGATGGTAGAGGCAACAAGATTCACTTCATCACTGCCCGTCACTGCGACCATGACATCTGCTGATTGAATGCCTGCTGCTTCCAATGTATTGGGGTCTGTGCCGCTTCCAATAATGATGATATCTTCATAAAATTGGTTCCGTATTTTTTGGGCAGCAGATTCGTTATTTTCGATCATTTTAATATGGATATCGTTTTCCAACAATAGCTTTCCAATATGTGTACCTGCTTGACCTCCACCGATAATGATGACATTCATTGTTCTCCCCCCTATTCCAATCCCATCATGGCCTTTAACTTGCCTTTAGCCGTTGCATCCACTGCAATATAAAGATGATCCTGAGCATTCAAAACGGTACCAGCCACAGGGATAAATGCCTTATTCTCACGTTCTATTGTGACAACTTTTATTTCTCCTAAACTACTTATTTCACTTACGGGGTGTCCAATCAGCAACGCGGGAATTTCAATCCTGACTAATTCAACATTCCCATTTTCCGTGACCCAAACACTGTCCAGTTGGTCGTTGCTTAATAATTCCGTTATTCTTTGTACGCCCCACATAGTAGGTGAAATGGTTTGAATTCCAAAGCTTTGGTAAATATGTGCTTTCCTCGAGTCATATATACGAGCAACAACACGCGGAACATGATATTCATTTTTGGCAATACTTGCTATTAAAGCATTCGTTTCATCATTATCCGTACAGGAAACGACTGAATCAACCATTCTGATATCAGCTGATTCTAAAATTTCCTTATCAATTCCAAACCCTACAATGGTTTCCCCCCGAAAGGCACCGGGTAACTTCTTAAAAGCAACTTCATGCCGGTCGATAATCGTCACTTCATGTCCCTTGTTCACCAGATGAATAGCCAACAGGGCTCCTGTCTGACTGCATCCAATAATAATATCCTTCATTGCCTCCCCCACACTCCTTTTCTATGATTTCTTCCTTTTCACAGCCAAATGTCGTGAAAAAGCTTTGCGTATTTCTTCTATTATTAAAATGATTGGAGGAATTAAGAAAAAGAAGAACCAGCTTTTTACTCCAATTGGTGCTGTTCCAAATACATCTTGCATGAAAGGAACATACATCATTAATCCAAGAAAAAGAACTTGTATGATAATTCCAACGTTGATGGTTCGATTATTCCAAAGTCCCTTTTTAATAACAGATTGATTTTCGGTACGGCAGTTCATTACAGCTCCAATTTGGCTAAAAATGAGTCCGGAAAGGGTCATTGTCGTCGCAACCGTATAAATTTTGCTGCCCACAGGAGCAAAATTTGCTGCTGAATATCCATTGATATAGTTAACGAAGAAGAAGGAAGACATTGAGGCGATAGATGCCAGAATCCCATACCAACAGAAGGCCTTTAGGACAATTTTTTTATTCAATAAAGATTCATTTAAGTTTCTTGGCGGCTTGTTCATCGTTCCTTTTTCCGGCTCCTCAGAACCCAATCCCAATGCAGGAACTAAATCGGAACCGAGGTCGATTGACAAAATTTGCATGATTGTCAATGGCAAGGGTATGGCCCCTTTTGAAAATAGGAAGAACGCAGAAGGAACTGCTTCAGCCATATTACTATTTAAAATATAGAGCAGGAATTTTCGAATATTGTTATATACCGCTCGGCCTTGCTCAACTGCTTGGACAATCGAAGCAAAATTATCATCGGTTAAAATCATATCTGCCGCTTCCTTTGCAACATCCGTTCCTGAGATTCCCATGGCAATGCCAATGTCTGCTTTCTTAAGTGCCGGTGCATCATTGACGCCATCCCCAGTAACAGCTACAATTTCTCCAATTTGTTGTAAGAGATCAACTACCCGGTATTTTTGCTCTGGTGCCACACGGGCAAAAATAATTTCCTCCTTTAATGCTATCCGTAATTCATCGTCAGACATATTTTCCATTTCAATACCGGTAACCACACGGGGATGAACGCCTTGAACAACCCCTATGCGCTTTGCGATACTTTCTGCTGTTAGACCATAATCACCCGTAATCATCACAATACGAATCCCAGCCTTATGACAATTTGCAACGGCTTCAGCTACTTCCGGACGCGGTGGATCAGCCATCACTACTAACCCAATCAAAGTCATCTTTTGCTCGACATTCTCCTGTGTGTAAGAATTTAAGTTCCCTGAAATCTTGTTGTCTTCTTCGCCAATGTATCGAACAGCAACAGCCAAAACACGTAAACCGGACCGTGCATATCCATCATTAGCCTCCATCGTCTTTCTTTTCATTTCAGCCGTTAATGGGAAGACAGCACCGTTTATAAATACCGTTTCACATAAATCAACCATTTCTTTTGGGGCTCCCTTTGTATAGGCCACCCGATTTTTCCCGTTCACCGGCGTTGGTAATTGATGAATGGTTGTCATCCTTTTTCTTCTTGAATCAAAATGCAGTTCACGGACCCTTGGCTGTTCTTGCTGCAAATTTTCCACCATCAATCCTGCTTTTTCAGCAATAACCTCCAAACAAGCCTCCGTTGGGTCGCCCAAAACGGTATATGCAGGATTTTCTTCATTTGGCGGAACAACTCTTGCATTGCTGCAAAGGCTTGCCGCTGTTACTAGCAATTTTAGTGTCGGATTGGAATTTGCCGAAATACTCTCGCCATGATCCATGATTTTCCCTTCTGGGGCAAATCCAGTACCCGTGACTTCCAGTTCTCTGTCCGGAAGCCAGATTCTGTTGACAGTCATTTCATTTTGGGTTAACGTCCCAGTCTTGTCAGTACAAATAACAGACGTACAACCCAGTGTTTCAACCGAAGAGAGGTTCTTAACAAGGGCATTTTTCTTTGCCATCCGTTGTACACCCTTTGCCAATGAAAGGGTAACAGTTGGATATAAACCTTCCGGAATAAAAGCGACAATAATCCCCAAGGCAAAAATAAACGATTCCGAAACCGGATTTTTCACAAAGAAAATCGCCAATAAAAAGAAAGCCGTGCCAAATGCAGAGGCAATAATTGAGATTTGTTTCGTCAGACGATTCAATTCCTTTTGCAACGGGCTCATTTTATGAATAACATTTTGGGTCAAATGGGCGATTTCCCCAAATTCAGTATCCATACCCGTTTTGACAACAATCGCTTTTCCAGTACCGCTTGAGACCGTACTTCCCGTAAAAATCAAATTGGGAGTTTCAAAGCTTGTTATCCCCTCACGGTTGATTGGATCGGAAAATTTACGAACGGGATTTGACTCTCCCGTTAGCGCCGATTGATTGACCTGTAAATCACTTGCCATGACAAGCCGTCCATCAGCAGAAATTTTATCGCCTTCCTCCATTACTATTACATCTCCCGGCACAAGATCATCTGCGAGTATTTGCTTTTCTTGTCCATCGCGAATGACACGTGCATAGGAAGAGAGCATTCCTTTTAATGCTTGCGTAGCTTTACCTGCACGATATTCCTGTATAAAACTAAATACGCCATTAATAAGATTGACACACCAAACAGCAATTCCCAACTCAGGCATTTGCGCCAAAAATGCAATAGCGCCGCTAATCCATAAGAGAATCGCCATCATACTGGTAAAGCAGGCTAAAAATTGTAAGTAAAGAGGCTTTCCCTGATTTTCTTTTATGATGTTTTTCCCATACTTTTTCAGCCTTATTTGCGCTTCTTCCGTCGTCAGACCTTCTTCCTTCGTCTGTAATGTTTCAAAGACTTGACCTGGAACCAATTTAGATATCGTTTGCTCAAAGTTTTTTCTCTCATCCATTTTTAAGTCCCCCATGCTCAAACTTTTCTCGACATAAGTCCCAAGTTTTACGAAGAGGCTTGTATCCTTTGTATAATTAAATTATACCGCGATAAGAGAAGGAATTATTAGAACCCTTTGTTAACTTTGATTTGGCCATCTGATGTGAAAAGAAGAAGGATCTTCAAGGATTTATTGTTTTGCTTTAATAATGATAAGACGTATTGATAAGGGGATAGATATGCCGAAAAAGCCGAATAAAATATATTTTTGATTTAAGTAGAATCGGTAGTATTATGACAAAAAACAGGTAATGCTGCAAAAAATATTCCATTTAATACTGCTTATTTTTCATAACTCCGTCTACAACGGCAGGAAACCTCTATCTTTTCCATAATACACACTAAATAATAACAGGTCCTAAGTTTCGGAAAATCTACTAATATATAAAAAGATATTATTAACTAAAAATTTAACAATCAATATATAATGAAATCAGTTCTAAAGTACTATCTATTACTTCGAAATTTCACTTTTGAAAGCTAAAGAGCGTACCAGTGATTAAATATGGATTACTCTCCGAAACTTAATTCAACCTCATTGGTGAATATGTCAAGTTCAAAATATTTATGTCAATAAGTTTTTTCGTATAAAAAAGCGAAAGAACAAGGAGTGAATATGGTGTATCATAAAGTTCCGTTCAAAATTATTGTTTTAAACATCTTTTTAGTTTTCTTTCCAATTATTGTTGAGCAATATAATGAAAGTTCAACAGAATTTATCTGGTTTCTTCATTTGATCCCTATTTATTTTGCTATTTATTATTTGAGTTTATCAAGAGCTCTTGTATTTAGTATCCTTACAATTCTTTTACATTTCAGCTGGGAATTCGGGGAATCCATACATACTTCTGAAATTCAATACCATGATATTCAAATATTTATTTCTACAACAGTGATGAAGATTTTGGCAATTTTAGCGACTAATTTTCTCACAACTCAAATCAAACAAAAGCAGCATAACCTTGAAGAGGCAAATCAACAATTACAACTGCAAACAAAAGATTTGGAGTACTTTGCATACAATGATTATTTGACAGGATTGCCTAACCGCTATATGTTAAATAGACATCTTTCTACGGAAATAAATCAACGGAATGAACAGGAATTGGCAGTATTATCCTTGGATTTGGACCGGTTTAAAATGGTAAATGATACGAAAGGTCATGGAGCTGGAGATGAGCTGTTACAGCTAGTGTCTAAACTATTAAAACAACTTGTTAGACCAAGAGATATAGTATCGAGACAAGGTGGAGACGAATTTATCATTTTACTTAAAGGTTCAGGAAAGCGAGAATCTAAACAAATGGGGCAACAAATCCTCAATGAGTTTTCCAATCCATTTTTCTTAAGTGACGAAGAACTTTTCATAACGCCAAGCATAGGAATAAGCTTATATCCAAGAGACGGTGCAAAAGCCGATTCTTTAATAAAAAATGCCGACAAAGCCATGTATTTAGCTAAAGAAAAGGGCAAAAACAACTTTCAATTTTACACATCAAAGCTTGATAGCAGCCTCGAGCAAAAAATGGTTTTGGAGCAAGCTTTAAGAAAAGTGATTGAAAACAAAGAATTAGTTTTATATTATCAGCCACAAATTGAATTAATTACGGATGAAATTATAGGTGTGGAAGCTCTCCTTCGCTGGAATCATCCTGATATGGGATTGATCTCTCCATTGGAATTTATCCCTTTAGCAGAGGAAACTGGACTTATTATCCCAATTGGAAAATGGGTGATAGAAACGGCTTGTAAACAAACAAAAAAATGGCACGAAAAAGGTTTTACTTCCTTGCATACTTCTGTAAATGTTTCAGTTCGTCAATTTAACGACCCTTACTTTGTCAACTACATCATTGAGGTTTTATCAAAGACAGGCTTAGAACCTAAATATCTTACAATTGAAATAACAGAAAGTATAATGAATAACACTAAAAAATCGTTAAATATTATAAATCAATTGAAAGGAATAGGAATTAAAATATCGATTGATGATTTTGGGACAGGCTATTCTTCGCTAAGTGTCCTTAATGAACTTCCCATTGATTATCTAAAAATCGATCAGTCCTTTATAAAAGATCATGAAACAAATTCTAATAAAAATGCACTTGTAAAAGCAATTATTCAAATGGGACAAAATTTAAATTTTGAGCTTGTCGCTGAAGGTATTGAAAATGAGAAGCAAATTAATATCCTAAAAAATTATCAATGCGGATTTGGGCAAGGATATTTTTACAGTCCACCATTATCTGTAAACAAGGTGGAAAGGCTATTTCAAGAAATGCATTTAAAGACCAATGAAAATATAATATTTAGGGTTCCTTAACATGTGAAGGAGCCCTTGATTACTTATTGAAAAAGACAAAAAAGAAAATAAGACGATTGAGCAGCTGAAAGAAGAAGAAATTCCGAAGTTTAGATAAAGAAGGGCCTTTTCTGTTTTTAAAAACAGCTATGGAGCATGATTACTTTTCTAGCGAGTGAAAGCTATTTTTTACCTAGAGAGAAAATAGCTTTCACAAATTCCAATGGAGAAAAAGAATGACCAAATACAAAAATGGCAGGGATCCTCCACTTACGCTTTTGGTTACTTTAATATTCTCCTTTGATTACAAAAAACGAGCCCCGAATTGTTCCTGCTAGTTTAGACTTCTGCCTAGCAAACTTAAACTTTCCTTCTAACTCCTTTGGTATTTCCATCCCCTCAGAAAGCTTAAAACCAACAGCCCGCTTCTTAGGGTCATCAACCGTATACATGACGTTGACCTCAAGACCATCCTCATAAAAGACGTAGGCCATCTTGATATTTTCCACTTGAAAACGCGACGTTTCTAAAGGCTTGGCTGCAAACTCAATATCACGTTCTTCTTGCAAAATTCGGTTCACATAATCAAGGGTCTCGCAGGATTCACTAGCTGGTATGACAGTAAATTCATGCTTATATTTATTCATAAAGTAACGGGCTTCATTAGCACGTAAACCAGCAAGCGCTTCGGCTACAGGTGAAGACTCTAAACCAACCGTAGACACATTTTTAAAATCAACAATATAAGACATTTCCATTCCCCCCTTTTATCTCTTTATTTCCCAACAACTGGAATCCATATTTCACCAAAAGCTAAGCCGTTCCGCTGCCCCATCTCAACTGTTGCATTTGGCCCACCAACATAGGCAAAATTCTTCGCTTCCGGAAGGACCTGACCAAAGGCAAGGCCAGTAAGCTTATTCTTTAATTCTTCAGCTGTTTTCCCTTCCCCTTGAACAACTAGATATTCCCCCTTAGGAAATTGGATAACTCTGGCTTCTTCCGGTGCCTCTGCTTCTGTCATGACGCCGGCATAATGCATCATCTTGTTATTCACCGCTTCGTTCACGGCAAATACGTAATCATTTGTGGCCATGGCTTTTAAAGTGGCAAGCCTTCCATCTTTGCTGATATTCTGCCAAAAGTCTGACTTTTCCTTGTTTATGCCTACAAAATCTGTGTAATCGCTCTTAAGCTCAGTTCCAATACCTATTACGGTAAAGCTGTCCTTTTCTTCTAAGGTATAATCTGCCATATTCAAAACCTTCCTTTTTTTTAAAATGAATCAAATGATTTGCCTTTTTCACTTGATGAGTCTATGATAGCCTTAAATCATGTCAAAAAATGATACTGTTTAGGAGTCCCAATGAAAAAAGTTGAACGGATTAATGTTATGATGCGGTATATCAACAACCGCGCCCACTTTACGATCTCTGAAATCATGCGAGAATTTAACATCTCTCGTTCGACAGCTATTAGAGATATCAGAGAAATTGAGGCCATGGGAATGCCACTTGTCGCTGAAGTTGGAAGAGATGGGGGCTATTCTGTTATGCGCAACTCTGTTCTACCCGTTGTTAGATTTACCGATAATGAGGTCAAAGCTCTTTTTATTGCCTTTATGGCTACAAGAAATCAACAGCTCCCCTATCTAAAGAGTCGTCAGTCTCTTGCTGAAAAATTACTAGGCCTCATCTCAGAAAACCAGCAAGATGATCTTTTTCTTTTAAATCAAATCTTGCTTTTTGAAGGGACCAATCCCTATAATCCTGACCTACTTGATCTTTCAGACCTCCCCCATCCCATGTTAGAAAAACTGATTCAAATCCTTCTTTTGGATAGCTATTTATTTATTACCGTCCAAGAAGAGAAGGTAGTAAAGTCTTATCCAATTTATCTCTTGCACCTTTATCGTGAAAAAAGTCTTTGGCTGATTGAAGGCTTTGACTTAAAGGAAGAAAAAAAACAGATTTTTCCTGTCGATCAGCTCACCAATGTCAAACCCTACCCGACAGAAAAAAGATTAAGTAAAAAAAAGATTTTAGAATTAATAAATAAGCAGGAAGAAGTAATCAACCTTGTCCTTGAGCTAGGCCCAAAAGCAATTGCCCAGTTCAAAAAATACCATCCTTTAAAGATTACAATTTCCTATACGAATCCTTACCAAACCAAAGCCATTCTAAAGACTTTTATCAATGTTAATAATCCCAAAGAATTGACCGAAATAACAAACTGGCTACTTTTCCTAGGTAAGGATATCAAAGTCAAGGAAATGCCAAAAGAAGTATTAGAGGGTTTGCAAGAGAGATTATGCTTATACTGTCCATAAGCAATGGCCAGTTAAAACCTAAATAATTTTGAGCTTGGCCAGGGGTAGTACCAGTAAAGCTGTCACTAGCCCTATACAATATATATTGTGCAATACAAAAACTTGTTATAACAGTAAAATAAGCATACCAATAGCTCAGTAATAGATTCTAAAATCAAGGATAATGAATAAGCTATTCAAAATGCTGATGATACAATTCAAAATTAACAAAGCAATTTTGCGAGTTTTTATTTTATGAAAGGACACATCTACAGAAGGGCTGTTCTTGGAAGAAGAAAAAGTGCAAATGGGTTCTAAGTGGCTTGTTGATATTAAACATAAGATAGGTAAACCCCGAGGCATTAAAAAAATAACCAGTCTTTATAAAAAATAAAGCAAATTTCGTCATTTTTTTCAATCAAATTTAGGAAAATTCCTTTATTTTTAAAGGATGTTTGGATTTTCAATCAAACGTTTGATTAAATTAGGGTCAACTAGAATTCCGTCGAATCTTTGAAATGAAATAGCTTCTCCATAAAGTGAAACTTCCATCAGTGGGGGTTTTCGACGTACAGGACGTGAAGTGTGCAGACGTTGCGATTGACGTCGCGCTTTTAGTCTGCCATTCATCCCCCACTGATGGTTAGTCACGCAAAGCCTGATTGATTTTTCTAAGGGCTGAAGCCCAAAGAAAAATCTTATTTCACTTATCACGCTCATAACGCCACATCCTGTGGCTTCGCCTGACTAGGACCTTAATCCCTCGTCGGACCTTTACGGACAGTTGATCTCCCACTTATCTTCTTCGTATTCTCTGAATCTTGAAGTGGGAGTCAAAATGTCCGTTAAGAGTGGGATAAAAACAAAAAGAGGCCCCCATTAATTATGAAGAACCTCTTTATTAAAATGGATTTATTTTCCCATTAGGGCGTTATCACATCATGCCGCCCATTAAATATAGCCAATCGGTGACCACTCACCGTTTTATGATGCTGGATCTATTTTTCTATTATAATTATGACTAGGATTTTTCAAATAATTCCCTGTTCAATCATTGCATTAGCTACTTTTACGAATCCAGCTATGTTAGCACCCACAACAAGATTCCCTGGAACCTCATATTCTTCTGATGCTTTCATACTCTTTCTATAAATATCATTCATGATTTCTTGTAATTTCAAATCCACTTCTTCTTGTGTCCAAGCCAGTCTTGCACTATTTTGTGCCATTTCTAACGCGGAGACTGCAACACCGCCTGCATTTGCTGCTTTGGCAGGAGCAAATAAAACAGAATGATCCATAAAAGTATCGATTGCTTCTTGAGTAGAAGGCATATTTGCACCTTCACCGACTGCCTTAACCCCATTTGAAACTAACATTTCTGCTGCTTCCTTATTTATCTCATTTTGTGTTGCACAAGGTAATGCAATATCACACGGTATTGCCCAGATGCCTAAACACCCTTCCTGATAAACAGCACCAGGATGATCTTTGACATATTCAGAAATTCTTTTATTCTCTATTTCTTTTATTCGTTTAACCGTATCTAGGTTAATTCCATTTGAATCATAAACATAGCCGTTTGAATCGCTGCATGAGACCACTTTTGCACCAAACTGCACCGCTTTTTCCATTGCATAAATCGATACATTTCCTGATCCTGATACCACAACTGTACTTCCTTTAAAGCTTAGTCCCTGACTTTTGAGCATTTCTTCTACAAAGTATACCAATCCATATCCTGTCGCTTCTTTCCGTCCTAAGCTTCCTCCGTAACCAATGCCTTTACCAGTGAGTACACCTGCTTCGTAAGCATTTTTTAATTTTTTATATTGCCCGAACAGATAACCAATCTCTCTAGCCCCTACTCCTATATCCCCAGCGGGAACATCGGTATCCGGCCCGATATGCCTGCTAAGCTCTGTCATAAAGCTCTGACAAAAGCGCATAATTTCTAAATCAGATTTACCTTTTGGATCAAAATCAGAACCGCCCTTTCCACCGCCTATTGGCTGCCCTGTTAATGAGTTTTTAAAGGTTTGCTCAAACCCTAGAAATTTAATAATGCTTGCGTTAACAGAAGGATGAAATCTTAGTCCCCCCTTATAAGGTCCAATTGCACTATTGAATTGCACACGATAGCCACGATTCACTTTTACATTCCCTTTATCATCCACCCATGAAACTCGAAAGGTAATCAATCGCTCTGGTTCGATCATTCTTTCTAAAATTGCATGTTTGATATATATTGGATTTTTCACAAGGACAGGTACTAAAGAATCAAGTACTTCTTTAACTGCCTGCAGGAATTCCCATTCATTTGGATTACGCATTCGAACACTTTCAAATAATCGATTTACGTAATCTTTCACGATTTGCGTTTGATTCTCTTCTACTCTTTCCAGCATTTTCATTATATTCAGCTCCTAAAGTATATTAAAATTTGAATTTTTTTATTTTCATAAATGCGTTTTCATTTTATAATTTTATTATTCATAGTTTCAATATTCATTTCCGATGAGATTCATGCATGAAACGCATTAAAGTGGAGTGATAAAAAATGGAGACGAGGCAAATTCAGTATTTCCTGGAAGTTGCAAAAAGAGAGCATGTTACAGAGGCAGCAGATTGCTTGCATGTTGCCCAATCTTCCGTCAGCAGACAAATTTTCAATTTAGAGAACGAATTAGGTGTAGAACTTTTTATACGTGAGGGAAGAGGCGTAAGGTTAACCCCTCTAGGCAAAATTTTTTTTGAACGAATGAAACAAGTGTGGAATATGATGGAGGATGCCAAGCGAGAAGTAGAAGAATATTTAAATCCGGAAAAAGGCACGGTTCGAATTGCATTCCCTATTAGCATGGCGGCGCATACATTGCCTTCCATCATTTATGCTTTTCGCACTCGGTTCCCAGATGCTAAATTTCAAATGAGCAATGCACTTTATTATGATTTAATCGATGGTGTTGTAAATGGTGAATTTAATTTGGCGATGATCGCACCCATGCCCAATCTGGAAAAAGAGAAAAAAATTAAAGGAGCAATCCTTTTCACAGAAAATATAGTTGCCCTCATCTCTGTTCGTCATCCATTAGCTGATCGGAAATCCATTAGGTTAAGAGACTTAAAAGATGACCCCTTCTGTGTCCTGCCTGAAGGATTCATATTTCGCGAACAAGTTGTTCAAGCATGTAATGATGTAGGTTTTTCGCCACAAATCGCCTTCGAAGGGAAAGATATTGATGCATTAAAAGGGTTAGTCTCTGCAGGCTTAGGTGTAGCATTGATGCCAGAGATGACATTGGTTGATAACACACCACGTTCCACCGTCATGATTCCAATACCTGACGCAAGTCTCACACGCACTGTCGGCGTCATCTACCCGACCGAACGTAAACTGCTCCCAACCGAAGTATTGTTTTATGATTTCCTGCTTACAACTTATGAAAGATTAAATGAGTTTAGAAACTAAAAATCGCAAAAGAAAGAGGACGATTCTTTACTACATCTTTGGACTCAACAGAACCGCCCTCAAGACCTTCTCTTAAAAATGCACCTTGAAAGAATCCAAGTGCATTTTTTTATGTTTTGATAATGAGGACAAACACTTAATCAATGGCCACCTTTAAACGATATTATAACCAAAAGCCATGACAAGCTTATCCATTTCCTTTAATTTTACAACGATACCAATCGGAACTAGCTTAGTAGGGTTGCGATTCTCGGTTTGTACCTCTTCCTTTTATGATTCCACTTTTTGAATCGTCTTTTGTTCACTACTGCCTATCAATGTGAGTGCTATAATAATAAATAAAATTTTACCATGCAAATAAAGTGAACCCTACTGGTTTTATAAATAAATTCAGAAAAGACAGACGAATATCCGCTTTATATTTTTCAATAATTAAAAAAGGACGGATCTCCTCCCCATCCATCAACTGGATAAGAAAGTAAACCGTCCGCAGCTTTGTATGTACTATCTTAAAAATCGTAAGACTTCTTCTAGATTAGAAGTGATTACAAAGGGTTTTCTCATTGCCTTTTTTATATTTGCATTCCCATTATCAGAGATCACTAAAAAAATGGGATCCTGAGTAATGGTTACAACACCTTGTTTTTCATTCCATTCAGCAAGAGTAAACACGAAGGTCGATGATACTTTTCCTGTCGCAAAAAGGTCATCCTCAACTTTTGTAAATGCATCTTCATCTACCGCTAAGTCATGAGAATGGCTCCACTTATTAGATACTGTTACAACACCGTAATTTTTTTGTTCGACCTTATAAGCATTCTTTTCAATATACCTTGTAAGCAACAAACTAATCCCCAAGGACACTAATAATAAAATGAAACTATTTACCGCATCTGAATACTTTTCAATAATCAAAAATGAAATAATACCGAATAAAAACATGATGACCGTTAGACCAATAATATTTCTGAAAATCCTAATCACTCTATTTTCATCCCCTCTAGTATAAAAGCAATCCTTGTCACACGAGAAGCTCACTCTAGATATTTATAGTATCTTATGATTACTAACATATTGCTGTAGAGCATCAAATATCTCAGTCTCTTCCTTCTTTGTTAAAACATAATAAGATGGGATATGTACCGTTTTTTTATCTTTACATTTAAGAGCAAACCCATATGATTTTAGTCCTAAAAATCCAGTAGGTACTTCACCAAGCAATTCAACTTTAGTGATATTTTTACGATTTATTTCCATATTCTTAACAATGATTTTATTGGTATCATAAGAGAACATGATTGGATTCTTAAATAATACATAAACCATCAGTAAAAACAATTTTCCAAAAAAGAAAAAGCCAAAAAGAGATAAAAAAATATATAATACTCTCCGTGGAATGCCATCATCTGAGAATAAACCTGCAAAAAAAAGTAATATCCCTACAATAACCAAGCATATAAATGCTAATAAACGGCCAAGCACAAAGATTTTTCGATACTTTATTGCCTTCATAATTTGCCTCTTATGGATGATATCAAATTTGCGATAAGACTCTTCCAATTTGATTCATTTATGGTTTGTATGAGCAATTTTGCGCTTTGGCTCTTATCCAGATTTGTATTATGAACAATCCAGGTTCTTTCATCACTAATTAAAAGTAAATAAACCTCTATAAAGGCAGGTAATGTATTCTCCTCCATTTTCTGTGAATTCCCAAAAGATTTAGATTATTATTCATTCACTATTATTTACCACTTGTGTCTAAGTTCGTCAAATTTGTCCAAACAGCGAAACGAATTTTTAGAGGTTCTTTATTCCTGTATATCAATATTGAACCTAGTGCATTTATAGGTGCAAAGGAGTGTGTTCATTGTTTTTATGAGGAGATTGAAGGTTTTAATATTTTTCATTGTCTTTATATCGTAAAGTTGTTCATTTATTTCTGGGCCCTTTTTTACTATTTTGATTTTTTATTTAAGGCAAAAAAAAGACAACATTCTTGGGATTTAAGAAAGTCATCTTCGCTTTAAATTTAGTTATATATTTGTCTAGGATATTTATACCGAGACGCCCAATCGGCCCTGCTAGAAGATAGTGAGGACAGATATTTGATGGCTTCATGCTGATATTCTTCCCGAAAAAATCTTGATCGGGACTGAGTTCTTTCCAGGACTCGTATTCGACCATTTATTTGCTACTTCCTTCCTGCCATTCGTTTATCTTGTTGCGACTGTCACGCTTCATTTGTATGGCAATACGAGTGTGTAGCTCCTAAAAAGAGATATACCAAGGCTTTTGAGGAAAGTCTACCTTGTCAAGTAAGTTGGTTCTTGGCTAAGTTAATATTGTTAGTTCAATCTATATGTCCAAGATAAGACACCTTTTTTCCAAAGATGTCTTATTTATTGAGCAAAAAGAGAACCAGCATTATTTCTATAGATATCGGAGACCGAGGTAATTTACTGGTCTATTTATTGATTTTTTAATAAGGTTTTGTAGTTACATAGAAAATCTCTATAATTGTAACTCAGTGAAGCAAAACAAGTACTCGTATAATAGTTAATCCAGAGATATTAATAATTATATTAAAGCTTTACCGTTTCTCAAGAGAGAATGGTTAAATTACATCATACCGCCCGTAAGTTGGATTGTGTAATATCTTTAACGTTGTGTGAAAAAGAGAGGCTGAAATAATATGCTCATACATAATTGGTTTCATCCGTTTTAAAAGCTATGCTTCCTTTGTTTTGGAGAAATTCCGAATTAACTTAATAAGCATATATCAAGAATCCCATCAACAGAATCAGCTTTCATTTTACTTTAAGTTTTTAACTCCTGTTTCTAATATTTCCATTTGCAGCAGTGTCTGTTCGTCTGTAATGGTTTTATCTTTACCATTTATGATTGTCTCATATAAATCATCATATACTCTACCATAATCACCATTTACGGATTTCACTTTTTCTTCGTGGATTGTACCTTCTTCATCAATATAGGTCAGTACACCATAATGTTTTATTGTATCTATACCAAAATCTTTGTTATCAGGCATGTAAAATAACTTTAAATGTTCTTCCTGACGATCTTTGGTTTCTTTCACAAAGCATCCCTTTTTTCCATGAACGATGAAGCTAGGTCTTTCCTTAAGTCTAAAATAACTGGATTTTACAGATACTTTTAGCGTTCCATAATATAAATCTAAATCAAAATAATCATTCATTCTTCCTTGCCCTAATAATTGCCTTACATCATAATGTATATGATCCGGCTTGCCAAAATAGCTGATAACCTGATCCAGTGTATGACAGCCATGTCCATATAAAAATGAAAAAGCAGGATCAAAAGAATGAACGGACTCCGGTACTTCGGGACGATAATAGTCATAATGCATTTCCACTTCCAGCAAGTCCCCTATTTTCCCTTCTTCAATGACCTTTTGAACTGTTAAAAAATCACTATCAAAACGTCTGTTTTGATACGTCTGAACAATTAATTCTTTCTCTCTTGCCAATGCAAATATTTCTTTTGCCTGTTCTGAGGTTTCCATAAAAGGCTTTTCAACCAAACAGTTTTTATTATGTTCTAATACTAATTTTGCGTATTCATAATGACTGTCATGTCTTGTGCAAATCACAATGAGTTGAATGCTCTTGTCATTTAATAGTTCATCTAAATCAGAAGTATAATTTACTCCTGCAATCCTATTCCAACTTTCATGCTCAGGATTTCTTTGATAAATTGTTTTTACCTTTATATTCTCTCTTTGCAGTACGAACGGCAGATGATATCTGTTAGTGCTTTTCCCATTTCCAATATAACCAATAGTTAGCATAGCGGCCCCCTAAAATATATTTAATAGCTTCTGGTAATACTACTCAACCTCTGTTTCTTGCGATTGTTTGGATTTAAAAAACTATCCCCAAATAGCAATATTCCTGCAATAAGTATATATGGAAAAAATAAATTTTTCTATTATTTAACCTCGATTACTTAGCATTACAAATGATCTGGTTATCTTTCATATTTCATATACTTCCCCATACAGGCTTTAAAATTACTTTTATAATAGAAGAAAAAGATTCCTACCCCCATTAACCTGCCACTTCATATTATAAGGTCACCGGATAAATTACCTTATAATACGAACTGATTAAGTTTTAGCATATATATATAAAACACCTCCTTAAATGATCAGTTTATCATTCCAGGAGGTGCTTCTCTATTTGTATGCACTGTTTGAATACAGGCTTGCATTCAAACCTAGGTAAGAGTCTTTATTTATTACATTAAATGTATTAAGTGGAATACGATACCAACTACGAACAATCCAAGAATCATCACAATTGGAGAAACTTTCTTCTTAAGCAACCACATGCAAAGAAGTGTTAATAGCAATCCAGCTAAACCAGGAATTAAGCTATCCAAGTTGCCTTGTAAAGTAGTTACTTTAACATTGCTCAATGAAAGACCACCGGCTTGCTGTTCCAGCGCAGTTTTAATCCCTTGTACTCCAGAAGGTAATTTATCCCAATCAATATAAGCACCTTTGTCAAGTTTAACTTCAGATACAATTGGCGAGAATTTTACAGAAACCCAACGGTTAACTAATGAACCGAGGATGAACATCCCCAGGATTGATGCACCTTTAGTAATGCTTTGAAGTAATCCGCCAGATAAGTCCTCCGTAATTCTAGAACCAGCTTTGTAACCAAATTCTTGCGTATACCACATGAATCCCATACGAATAAGATTCCATAGAACGAAGTAAAGAATTGGTCCAAGTATGTTACCAGTCATAGCAAGAGAAGCCGCTAATGCACCAAGGATTGGCTTAACCGTGAACCAGAAAACTGGATCCCCGATACCTGCCAATGGCCCCATCATCCCAACTTTAACCCCTTGAATGGCTACATCGTCAACTGGCGCACCATTTGCGCGTTCTTCTTCAAGTGCTAAAGTTACACCAATAATAGGTGAAGCTACATATGGGTGAGTATTAAAGAACTCTAAGTGACGTTTTAGTGCAGCAGAACGATCTTCTTTCGTTTTATATAATCTTTTGATAGCGGGAATCATTGTATATGCCCAACCACCATTTTGCATACGTTCATAGTTCCATGAACCTTGAATGAAAGTTGAACGCCACCAAACAGAAATACGATCTTTTCTTGATAATTTCAATCCTTGTTCCATTTTTATGTCCCTCCTTCTTAGTAATTATCAATAATGGTGCCTAGAGGATCTCCAGTATTACCGTTTCCACCATTACCTGAACCGCCTGATTTAGAAAGTGCTAAGTAGATAAGTGCAAGAGCGACACCGATAGCTCCAAGACCGATAAGTGTGATTTGTGAAACAGTTGCTAATACGAAACCAATCGCGAAGAATGGCCATACTTCTTTTGTAGCCATCATGTTAATAACCATTGCATAACCAACGGCTACAACCATTCCCCCACCGATTGCTAAACCGTCTGTCAACCAAAGTGGCATAGCTTCAAGCAAGCCTCTAACCGGACCTGCACCAACAGCTACAATTAATACAGCTGGGATTGCAATACGTAAACCTTGCATACAGATAGCAGCGATGTGCCATGCTTCAACTTTTCTAATATTTCCTTCAACTGCTGCAGCATCCATAAAGTGTACGAATGCTGTTGCAATTGTACGACAGATGATTGTCAATAATAAACCTGCAACTGCAAGCGGTACAGCGATCGCGATTGCAGATGAGACACCAGATTGACCTTGTCCACTTAAAACTAAAATAATTGCAGATGCAACTGATGCTAACGCAGCATCCGGTGCTACGGCAGCCCCAATGTTCGCCCAACCTAAAGCGATCATTTGTAGGGTACCACCTAAGATAAGACACGGTACTAATGTTCCTGTAACTAAGCCAATTAACGTACAAGCAATAATTGGTTGGTGGAAGTGGAATTCATCCAAAATCCCTTCCATCCCAGCTAAAAATGCTACGATAAAGACTAATATAATTTGAATAACATTCAAATCCATGATTAATCCTCCCTTTTCTCCTGATAACCAGGGTTATTTTTGTTTGTTTAGCTCATCTTGAGCTTTCCTAATAATTTCGTTCATATCGCCTTTTGAATCGTTCGGTACTTTACGTACATCGAAGTTCAAACCAAGTTTTTTCAACTTATTGAAAGTATCGATATCATCTTGGTTAAAGGCCAACACTTTATTCGGTTGAACTTTACCAGGTGAGTGTGCCATAGAACCAACGTTGATTGTCTTCAATGGAACGCCACCTTCAACTGCCCTAAGAGCGTCTTGTGGGTTTTCAAAAAGAAGTAATGCGCGTTGGCCGCCGAAGTGTTGATCATCCTTGGCAAGCTCAATCATTTTATTGACAGGAACAACGTGTGCCTTTACTCCTGGAGGAGCAGCTTGTTGGATCAATTTCTTACGGAGATCATCCTTAGCTACTGCATCAGATACAACAATAATGCGTGTTGGCTGTGTAGTTTTTGTCCAAGCGGTCGCTACTTGTCCATGAAGCAAACGAGAGTCGATACGTGCTAATACGTATTCAAACTTACCAGGGGCACCTGCATTTAATGGTTTAGCAGCAGCTGCAGCAGCGGTTACAACTGGTTCCAATTCTTCAGGTTTTACTTTAACCCCTTCTTTTGCTGTGCTCAAAATATGCGCAGCAATTTCATGAGCTGTGTTCATTGAGAAGCGGGATGCAAAAGCTTCAATCAACATTGGTAAGTTCATACCAGCAACGATTGCCCATTTATCTTTGTGTTCTTCAACTAAGCTGTTAGCTTGATTGAATGGAGTTCCACCCCAAAGATCTACTAAGAATAGTACTTCGTCTTGGTCTTCGAAAGAGGCAATTGCTTCTTTCATTTTTGCCTTTACATTTTCAGGTCCTTCGCTTGGCATCAATGTAACAGCTTTTACATTTTCTTGCTCTCCAAAGATCATCGCTCCAGATTGCAAGATACCGCTGGCAAATTCACCGTGACTAGCAATGATAATTCCTACCATCTTTTTACCTCCTATACATTATTGTTACAGCTAAATAAAAAATGAGAAAATCCACCAACTTATTTCAGCTGTATTTTTTTCGGCTCATTTAAGCGATTACAGTTTCGACAAAAACAACAAAAAAAGCATGAGCAAAAAGTCGATTAAATGAAGATATAGGAATAGAATTCCCATTTTTCTTCATTTCAATCAATACTTTTCACTCATGCCTGATCGAATCAGTAACACGTAAAAAATAATGGCTATCAAATTTAATTTTAGTTTGCAAACGCTATAAATATAGTGTTAAATAAACAGCTTCTGCATCAAATATATTCTTCTTATCTGCATCACTTTAATGAGCTTCCTTAAGTGATTATAGCACACCGAATGTTCTTCTTTCAAGAGGGAATTTTTTCTGGTGCCGCCATCTTCTCACCACAGTTTATCAGTTAACAATTTGGGATCCATCAAAAAAAAAGACAAGTTCCAACCTGTCTTTTATGTAAAACAATTATTTTTTAGATTTTCTCTTCAAGCTGCGTTTGATAACATCAAAGAAACTTAATGATTGGACCATATGATTCGGATCAACGTATTCACGAATTGCTCGCAAAACTTTTTTTGGCTCTTTTGAAGAAAATGTATACATCCCATTACGTTTAGTTTGAATAGTATAGCGTGGGATCCATTTTCCCTTGAACATGATAGAAGCGATCACGTGATCAACTTCATCCCAAGGAATTTGAATAAACTTACGAGCATCACGATCATTGTAGAATTCAAATCCTTTATCTCCGATCATGATTCTACCATATTCAGGAAGCCCCATGTGTGAGGTTGCATCAATAACTAAATCGACTTTTGTATTGATTGATTGGACCATTTGATGTACTCCATTTCTTTTTTTAAATAATTATTATTATACGCGATTTTTCACTTTAAGCAAAAAATACTTGGGACAAGTTGGAGCATTACCTTTAAAATTATAATAGATTGATCAAGTATTCACAATATTAGGTATAGTGCAAAATCCTTATCATTATTATATTCAGTAAATGGCATTCACTCTTTTTACCAGTGATTTTTAAAATATTGTTTATATCGGTTATATACTTAGTTTGTTCAACACTATGTGCACTATGGTAAGATTGCTTTTTCTCTTTTCATTTCCCACAACATTTCTTAAATTTCTCCCCGCTTCCACATGGGCAAAGATCGTTTCTGCCAATCTTTTGACGGGTTTGGAGACTAATGATCTCTCCTTTTTTATTGGGCATAACCAGTAATGCCTTATTCTCCTGTGCAAATAACTCTTCTGATGTATATCCCTTTAAATACCATTCCCTCGTATTATTCATAAGAAGAACAACAGCACAGAGTTCACCACTAACAACTTCGGAAGCCACGGCAACTCCTTACTAGTCATCTCTTTCATTTCATATATATTTTTTTCTATTGTAGCATGCATGTACTTAAGTTAAACACATGAAACTGGGCTAACTACTCTAAAAGAAACTTTCTTATTACTCCAACTTTACTTTAACAGATAAAAAAGAGGCTTCTCATAAGTTTGCTTAACTTATGAGAAGCCTCCGTTAGATACCTCTATGTTAACAAAATATTAGAAATTCACTCTCATCCTACTCAAAAGCCCATTCATATCAAGGCTTTAAGGGCGTTATTACATCATTCCGCCCATTCCACCCATACCGCCCATATCAGGCATTGCAGGTGCAGCAGGTTCTGGTTTATCAGCAACAACAGCTTCAGTTGTTAAGAACATAGCAGCTACAGATGCAGCGTTTTGAAGAGCTGAACGAGTTACTTTAGTTGGGTCAACGATACCAGCTTCGATCATGTTTACCCATTCGCCAGTAGCAGCATTAAATCCTGTGCCGACAGCTTCACGTTTTAAGCGGTCAACAATAACGGATCCTTCAAGACCAGCATTGTGAGCGATAGTGCGAACAGGTTCTTCAATCGCACGTAATACGATGTTAATACCAGTAGCTTCGTCACCTTCAGCTACAAGAGAAGCAACTTTACCGTATACGTTTAGAAGTGCAACTCCACCACCGGATACGATCCCTTCTTCAACAGCCGCACGAGTTGAGTTCAATGCGTCTTCGATACGAAGTTTGCGTTCTTTTAATTCTGTTTCAGTTGCAGCACCTACTTTGATAACCGCAACACCGCCAGCTAATTTAGCAAGACGTTCTTGTAATTTTTCACGATCAAATTCAGAAGTCGTTTCATCTAATTGAATGCGGATTTGGTTTACACGGCCTTGGATAGCCTCTGATTCACCAGCACCTTCTACGATTGTTGTATTTTCTTTTGTCACAACAACTTTAGCAGCGCGTCCTAATGAAGAAATCGTTGCAGACTTAAGTTCACGTCCTAGTTCTTCAGTGATGACTTCCCCGCCAGTTAAGATAGCGATATCTTCAAGCATAGCTTTACGGCGATCCCCGAATCCAGGAGCTTTAACAGCTACTGCATTGAATGTTCCGCGAAGTTTGTTTAATACTAAAGTGGAAAGAGCCTCCCCTTCAACATCTTCGGCAACAAGTAATAATGGCTTACCTTGTTGTACAACTTGTTCAAGAACAGGAAGTACTTCTTGGATATTGGAGATTTTCTTATCAGTAATTAAGATGTATGGATTTTCAAGAACAGCTTCCATTTTGTTTGTATCAGTTACCATGTAAGCTGAAGTGTATCCACGATCAAATTGCATACCTTCTACTACATCAAGTTCAGTTGTGAATCCTTTTGATTCTTCAATTGTGATAACACCATCGTTACCAACGCGCTCCATTGCTTCAGCAATAAGTTGGCCTACTTCTTCATCAGCAGCAGAAATGGCTGCAACTTGAGCGATAGAAGCTTTGCCTTCGATTGGTTTAGAGATTGCCTTTAATTCTTCAACAGCGGTTACCACTGCTTTTTCAATACCTTTACGGATACCCATTGGGTTAGCACCAGCAGTAACGTTTTTAAGACCCTCACGAATCATCGCTTGTGCAAGAACGGTAGCAGTCGTTGTACCATCTCCAGCTACATCGTTTGTTTTGCTTGCAACTTCAGCAACAAGCTTTGCACCCATGTTTTCAAATGCATCTTCTAATTCGATTTCTTTTGCAATGGTAACACCATCATTTGTAATTAATGGAGAACCAAATTTTTTCTCAAGAACCACATTGCGTCCTTTAGGTCCAAGAGTAACTTTAACCGCATCAGCAAGCGCGTCTACACCACGAAGCATAGAACGGCGAGCTTCTTCACTAAATTTAATTTCTTTAGCCATTATTAAAAAACCTCCTATAAATTTGATTTATATCTGTTGAACGTTCGTATAATTAGCCGATTATAGCAAGGATGTCATTTTCGCGTAGAATTAAATATTCTTTACCGTCGTATTTCACTTCTGTTCCAGAGTATTTTGAGAAGATAATTCTGTCATCAACAGAAACTTCAAGTGCAACACGTTCACCGTTTTCTAGAACTCTTCCAGATCCAACAGCAACGACGATACCTTCTTGAGGCTTCTCCTTCGCTGTATCTGGTAAAACAATACCGCTTGCAGTTTTTTCTTCTGTTTCAACAAGCTCAATGACAATACGATCACCTAGTGGCTTTAACAAGTGAAACAACCTCCTCAAATAATATGTAAATTTTATTATTAGCACTCTCTTCGATTGAGTGCTAACACATTTATTATATTAAAGAATCTGAAAAAAATTTGCAAGTAAAAAGCCATATTTTTTTCAAATTTACTTATGATCTTAAACACTTACAAGTATGTACTGCATTTGCTTATTTATCCAGCATTTTGGAAAAAGCAAACAGAAATTTAATCATTCTGAAATATAGTTTAAAATGTCTTCCATTTGAAACAAAGGGCAATTTATTAGTAGAATGAGAATAAAGTGAAATTCGATGCTGCTCATATTTTACTAACAACTGGGTACCCAATGATCAGCTTATTATTATAGGAGAAACGAAAAAGGAGACAAATCATTTTGAAAAAAGAATACTGGCTTATCATCATCGCCTACATAATCATGCAGTTTTCAAGCTTTATCGGCGTTCCATTCATTTCATTAATGGGAGAGGCTTTAGGAATCAGTCAGAGAAAATTGCAAATATATTCAGTATCCATTTGGCTTGTTATCAGCTTCGCCGTTACTTTAGTGATTGTTTTATTCTTATTAAGAAAGGAAATGCTACACTATAATAGAAACAAACCTTTGGCACCTGTAAGCAACTCGATTTTATGGGCAGTTGGAGGTGTATTTTTAGCCCTTTTCGCTCAAGGAATTGCAGCAAGAATTGAAAGCCTCCTCGGCATCGAAATGGGTTCAGAAAATACGCAGCAAATCATCCATTTAATCAATACTTACCCGATTGTTATTCTTGTCACTTCCATCATTGGACCGATGTTGGAGGAAATTGTTTTTCGAAAAATCATTTTCGGTTCCCTACATAAACGATTTAATTTCCTGATATCGGCACTAATTAGTTCCATTATTTTTGCTTTAGCACATGGAGAGCCTGAGCACATCCTTTTATATTCAGCAATGGGTTTTACCTTTGCATTTCTTTATGTCAAAACAAATCGCATTCTTGTACCGATGTTTGCTCATGTGGCGATGAATACATTTGTGGTTTTAGTTCAATCCATTTATAAGAATGACCTCGAAAGAATGATACATGATGCGGAAAAAATTCAAGGTTTTATCGGAGGACTTTAAATGAGGCAATCACCCCTTTATTCCGGGATCTTATATATATTCTTGGGGATATTATTCATCTTTTTTGCTATTCAAAATATCCAAGAAGATGGACAGTGGCGGTTTTTCACTTACCTGCTCGTAATATTAGCCACCTTTGATTTAGGATCAGGCATTAGAATGATCTCCTTTCACTTTAAAATTAAAAAAATTCAAAATCGAAAATAATAAAAAGCGGCTTATTTTATGAAGACGATTCATTAAAAATAAGCCGCTTTTCTTTAGTCTTGTTTCCCATTTGGGTAATGTTTCAAAAAATAGACTAATGATTGCAGTTCTACTGCTAAATCGATATGATGAATACGAATGGAAGAAGGTACTGTTAACCTGGCAGGAGTAAAGTTAAGAATTCCCTTTACATTCACTTTTGCCAAACGATCCGTGATCGATTGTGCAACAGGTGCTGGAATCGTTAAGATGACAACTTGAATGTCTTCGTCTACCAAAACCTTCTCTAAATCATCCATATGATAGACAGGGATATCCCCAATTTTCGTTCCAACCTTGGACGAATCAACATCAAAGGCTACTTCAATTTTCGTATTGTTATTTTTCAAAAAATTGTAATTTAAAAACGCCGTACCTAAATTACCCACCCCAATTAAGGCAACCTTTGTTAATTCATCCTGATCCAAGGTTTTACGAAAAAAGGATAGAAGATAATTGACGTTGTAGCCATAACCTTTTTTCCCTAATGCACCAAAATAGGAAAAATCCCGGCGAATCGTCGCAGAATCCACCTTCACCGCTTCGCTGAGTTCTGAAGAAGAGACTCTTTGCTTGCCAGATGAGTGTAGGTTTTTTAGAAACCGATAATATAACGGCAATCTTTTCGCAGTCGCTTGTGGGATTTTCATCGTACCATTACTCACTTCTTTTCCCCCCAATCATTTAAATTTTCTCTTTTCTTTTGTAGTCGCCACTCTTTCCACCAGATTTCTCAAGTAAATAAGTCTCTCCAATTATCATCCCTTTATCTAAGGCTTTGCACATGTCATATACGGTTAAGGCACACACAGATGCGGCTGTTAACGCTTCCATTTCTACACCTGTATTTCCCTTCGTTTTCACTGTGGCAATCATAACAAGCCTATAATTTTCTTCAGCTTCCTCTTCCCAGTGAAAAGCAATATCGACACCTGTTAATGGTATTGGATGACACATTGGGATGATTTCCCATGTTTTTTTGCAGGCCATTATCCCTGCTACTTGAGCAACTGCGAGAACATCACCTTTCTTGATTTGATTATTCGTAATCCCATTATAGATTTCTTGATTGACTATAATACTTGACTGCGCTTTGGCAATACGAATTGTTTCGGGCTTATCCCCTACATCCACCATTTTGGCTCTGCCTTCTTCATTAAAATGGGTAAATTTCAAAATATCAACACCTCACTTAGAATGATACACTATTTTTTCCCTACTGTGTATTAACATTGTACATTTATTCACAAATATTGATGAACATTGACGAATACGTTACACTATCTCTAGATGCAGGGGTGAAAGAGATGATTTTATTACAAGTTAATGGGTTAACTAAATATTACGGAGCTGACCTTATTTTATCGAATATAAAGCTTGAAGTCCAAACGCGCGACCGCATTGCCTTAGTAGGCCGAAACGGCGCGGGTAAATCAACATTATTAAAAATGATTGCTGGAAAAATGTCCTATGATGCTGGCGAAGTGATAAAGCCAAAGGACGTTTCCATTGGCTATTTAGCACAAAATACTGGGCTAGAATCAGAATTATCAATTTGGGATGAGATGCTGACTGTTTTTCAACAGGTAAGAGATTTAGAACAAGATCTTCGAAGATTAGAGGAAAAAATGGCAAATCCCGCTATTTATGATAACAATACAGAATATGAACGAATCATAAAAGAATATGATACACTCCAAGTGAAATTTAAAGAAATGGGAGGTTATCAGTATGAGGCCGATATCCGCTCTATCTTACATGGGTTGAATTTCCAAACCTTTGATTATTCCACCAAAATTGCCAGTCTTAGCGGCGGACAGAAGACACGTTTAGCTCTTGGGAAGCTTCTCCTTACAAAACCCGATATCTTAATCTTGGACGAGCCTACCAACCATTTAGATATTGAAACCCTGTCTTGGCTTGAACAGTATCTGCAAAGCTATGATGGTGCAATATTAATTGTTTCACATGATCGCTACTTCCTAGATAAAGTAGTGAACCAAGTATATGAGATTTCGCGAAAACATATTAGTAAGTTTAAAGGAAATTATAGCGCTTATTTGGATCAAAAAGCGGAGAATTTCGAAAGAGACATGAAGCTTTATGAAAAACAGCAGGACGAGATTACAAAACTTCAGGAATTTATACAACGAAATCTTGCTCGCGCCTCGACAACTAAGAGAGCTCAAAGCAGACGAAAAATGCTTGATCGCATGGAAGTCATGGACCGGCCTTTAGGGGATGAAAAATCAGCCTCTTTTGGTTTTGACATTGAAAAGCAAAGTGGAAATGAAGTCCTAAATATGCATTCCTTATCAGTAGGCTACCATTCGGAAAAGGTATCAGAGAATATCTCCTTCCGTATCACAAGAGGAGAGAGCATTGCCCTTGTGGGTCCAAATGGAATTGGAAAATCCACACTTCTCAAAACGATTGTGAAAAAACTTTCTCCTATCTCTGGAGAAATTCATTACGGTTCTAATGTATTTATTAGCTATTACGATCAAGAGCAAGCTAACCTAACTTCGAATAAAAGGGTCCTTAATGAACTTTGGGATGATTATCCGAATAAAAATGAAAAGGACATCCGTACAGTACTCGGCAACTTTCTTTTTACTGGGGACGATGTCTTAAAAACGGTTTCCACTCTAAGTGGCGGAGAAAAAGCTAGACTCTCCCTAGCTAAATTAATGATGCAAAAAGGAAATTTCTTAATTTTGGACGAACCAACCAACCATTTGGATTTAGATAGCAAGGAAGTGTTAGAAAATGCCCTTGTGGATTATCCTGGAACAATCCTTTTTGTTTCACATGACCGATATTTTATCAACCGCATTGCCACAAAGGTCTTAGAGCTTGATGCAGGTGGTGCAACGGAATACTTAGGCGACTATGATTATTACCTTGAAAAAAAACAAGAGCAAGAGGAACTAATGGCTTTAGAGCAACTTGAACAAACAAAAAATGACTCCTCTACAGCTACTCCATTAGAAAAAAATAGTTATCAACAGGATAAAGAAGCGAAAAAATTAGAACGCCAACGTAAAAGACGTTTAGAAGAAATCGAAAAAAGGATTGAAGAATTAGAGAGCTTCCTTAGCCAAAATGAAGAACTTTTATGCGATCCCGAGATTTACCAAGATCACGAAAAGGTACTCGCGATCCATAAAGAGAATGAAACCTATCAAGCTGAGCTTGATTCTCTTATGGAGCAATGGACTGAACTAGTTGAAGATGAATAATATCCACAATAAAAGGTCTAACGTCTTAATATCACGTTAGACCTTTTCCACAATTTTATGCACAAACAAAATCTCTTTATAAAGCTATCAACAGCAGTTTTCCACATTATCCACAAACAAATATCATCTTATCCACATTTTCCACAGGATATATCAAATTTTTTATAGTTATCCACAGAATCAGCCCTTCTAAAGGATTGTGAAAAAACTGAGCCTGTGAATTCAATCAAACGTTTGTTTAACTTTTTCTCTCTCAATATACTTCAATCAAACGTTTGTTTAATTTCTTCATCCTCAATATTGTTCAATCAAACGTTTGTTTAATTATTGATTAATATAAAAGGACTGACACTCTTTTAAAGAATCAGTCCCCTCCTTATTAATTATTATAAATGGTAATTTCTAATCCAGGATTGGCATTTAAGGATAAATCTGAACGAATTCCTTTTTGATAAAGCACGCTACCAACAGCTGCAATCATAGCTGCATTATCTGTACAAAGTGATAAAGGAGGAATCACTAATTCAACATCGGTTAATGACTGAAATGCCTCCTCCAATTTTGCTCGCAATCCTTTATTTGCTGCAACACCACCAGCTAAAAGAACCTGCTTCACTTGGTACTTTTTCGTAGCTCTGACTGCTTTTGTCACCAATACATCGATGACACTCTCCTGAAAACTAGCCGCAAGATCCTCAGGCTTAATAATCTCTCCACGTTGATCAGCATTATGCACAGTATTAATCACAGCTGATTTTAATCCACTGAAACTAAAATCGTAAGAATCTTTTTCTAACCAAGCCCTTGGCAAATCAATGGTTGGCCTTCCTTCATGAGCTAAACGATCAATATGAGGACCACCTGGATATGGCATATTCAATACTCTTGCCACCTTATCATAAGCTTCACCTGCAGCATCATCCCGCGTCTCACCAATCACTTCAAAATGACCATGTTCTTTCATATATACAAGCTCCGTATGCCCGCCAGACACGACAAGAGCAATTAATGGAAAGGTAAATTCCTTTATTAGCCGATTCGCATAAATATGTCCAGCAATATGATGAACACCAATTAATGGTTTCTGATGGGCAAATGCAAGAGCTTTTGCTGCATTTACACCAATAAGGAGTGCCCCAACCAATCCTGGTCCTTCTGTTACCGCAATCCCATCTATTTCTTCCATAGTCATATTGGCCTGATTCAATGCCTCTTCTAAAACAATCGTAATCTGCTCAACATGATGGCGCGATGCGATTTCAGGGACGACTCCACCAAAACGCTTATGACTTTCTATTTGTGAAGCCACAACATTTGCGACAATTTCTCTTCCATTTTTAATAATCGCTACTGCTGTTTCATCACAGCTTGATTCAATTCCTAATATATATACGTCTTTTTCCATTATAAATTCACCCACATCACTAATGCATCCTCATGATTATCAGTATAATAGCTCTTGCGAATCGCTCCATCCATAAATCCCAGCTTCCGATATAAGGACTGGGCAATCATATTTGAAACGCGCACTTCAAGTGTCATCGTCACAGCCCCATGTGCACTTGCGAATTCCATCGTCTTTCTCATCAATGCCTCGCCAATCTTTTGGCCACGATACTCAGGAAGTACAGCAACATTTGTTATATGTGCTTCATCCACTACAAGCCACATACCGCAATAACCTACAATTTGCTCATTCACTTCAACCACAATGTAGACAGCATACTGATTTCTGGTCATCTCATTGACAAAGGCTTCCCGACTCCAAGGTAGAGTAAATGAAGCATGTTCGATTTTCAAAATATGATCAATATCATGTTCTGTCATCAATCTGAATTTGGCCATTTCCCGTCGTCCCAGTTTCATAAGTTCTTCTCTACTTGCTTCTTTTTTAACCAATTGGCTTCCGCCTCTGCTAAACGAATATAATTGGGGACAAACGTATGAATATCCTCCCCTTCTCGATTCACTCCTAGAAAAGCAAGCTCTGCAGGTCTAGGGTTATACTCTGTTTTTGCAGCAAAAAAAGCTTGTCTTCCTAAAATCTCTTCTAATGTCTTTCTATGTAAAGGTAAATCATTCCCAACAAACAAAACCTTGCGAGATTCTGACTTCAAACTTTCGGCCCACTCTTTTGATAAAAGAATTTGATCATCTCTAATTGTTTCAAGTGAATCTTCCTTATATTGATATAAACCAGTATATACCTGACCTCTTCTTGCATCAATTAATGGTGAAACCACGCCATCAAAATACCTGCCAACAGATGCTGCCATAACCTCAATACTTGATATTCCCACTAAAGGAATTTTTAATGACCATGCCAATGTTTTCGCAATCGTTACCCCAATTCTTACCCCAGTATAAGAACCAGGACCCTTAGCAACAATAATCTTGCTTAGCTGATCCGAGGTAATATCACATTCCTTCATGAGTAATTCAATAGCTGGCATGATTCGTACGGAGTGATTTTTTTTGATATTCGTAATGTGTTCACCAATTACTTTTTCTTCATCAATTAAGGCGATACCTAATACACTGGAAGAAGTATCAATAGCTAATATTTTATTCATGAAAATATCTCCTTACAAATTTGTTCATACCTTTCACCAACAGGCTTGAACTCCAAAATCCTAGCACCGTTTTCCCCATGGAACAAATGAATCAATAATAACGAATCAGGTAACTGATCCTGTATCATATGCGCCCATTCAATAACGGTAACCCCGTCGCCTTCAAAATACTCATCAAATCCCAAGTCCTCATCTGCATTTTCAAGGCGATAAACATCCATATGATAAAGAGGCAAGGAACCTTTATACTCTTTGATAATGGTAAAAGTAGGGCTATTCACATTTCTACGAATTCCAAGTCCCTCAGCAATTCCCTTTGTAAAAGTTGTTTTACCTGCGCCTAAATCTCCTTCCAGAGCTATAACATCTCCAGACTGCAATTTCTGCGCAAGTTTATATGCAATTTCCATCGTTTTCTCCGGCTTATCAGAAACTATTTTATAATGTATCATTATCGTAATCACCTTTGTTTATTTGAAAGTGAAGCTTGTATATAAAGAAATCTGGCCAATTGGCGATCCTTCAAGTAAAGGCAGAGGCCGTAGTTCCCCGAAAAAGGGAAAGTGCTGTTTTCGGTTGCGAAGCGTTGCTTGGATGCTTCCCTTGTGCCCTTATATTTTACAACCAAACTTGGTCATAAGTCGATCTCCATCACTGCTGCCGATATACTAAAGTATAAAAAAACCTTAGGAATGATCCTAAGGATACTATTCTAATATGTAGTTTACATGATTTTGCCTCTTGTAGCAAAAGGCTATCCGAATGAGTATAAAAAAAAGACGAAACAGAGTTTCGTTTTTGTAATTTAGTATCCATTAATATCCTGTATCATTTGCTCAATTTAGATGCACATTTTGAACTGCTCAAGTATTACAAATCCTTTATCATCTGAGAGTATGGAAAATCCTTGAGCCCTATGCTCTTATAAAGAGATATCGCCTTTTTATTACTATTTTCCACTTCAAGACGGATACGCTTTACATTATTACACAAATTGCTTTTTAAATACGAGAAGAATTCATGTCCTAATCCGCAACAACGATACTTAGGCATCACGTAAAGTTCTTCAATCCACAAAACCATACCGCCTGCCTCCTGAGAAAAGGTCTTTGCCAAAAGCGCATAACCTGCTTTATTGCTTTCATATTCCATAATATATCCTGACACATAATTATCCGACCGCATTAACTCATCAAATGTATTGATAAAATGTTTTTGAGGCACATTGTGATTTACAGCATCTGAGGAATAAAAATTCTTTGCCATATCCAAATAAAACGATTTATCTTCTTTTCTGATTTTTCTTATCAATATGATCCTCCATATTCTAATGCATCATATAGCTAATCTTATAGTACATAAAACCAAAAATCCACGTGCAGGTTCAAATCCTGACACATGGATTTTTTTGTTGACGGTCCGGACGGGACTCGAACCCGCGACCTCCTGCGTGACAGGCAGGCATTCTAACCAACTGAACTACCGGACCAATGCGATTGCGGAGGCAGGATTTGAACCTGCGACCTTCGGGTTATGAGCCCGACGAGCTACCAGACTGCTCCACCCCGCGATAATAGTATTATATGCAAATTATTTTATGCATTTCTTTTCCGCAGTGTATGACCGCCCTGATTTCAGTATGCTTATTCAAGATGCTGTTCAATCAGTGCGCTGACGTGGATTCGATGAAGTTTATTCAGCGTGCTCCACCCCGCGATAATAATATATGATTTTTGCAAAAAAATATAGGCCTGGCGGGCGTCCTACTCTCACAGGGGGAGAGCCCCCAACTACCATCGGCGCTGAGAAGCTTAACTTCCGTGTTCGGTATGGGAACGGGTGTGACCTTCTCGCTATCGCCACCAGACTTGTATTCACTTGAGAGTTTGTTCTCTCAAAACTAGATAATGTTCAAGAAGAAGAAAGAAATCCATGTAATCAAATTGTCTAGCTCCGGCTCCTAGCTTCTCGGCCGTTTCGATCCATCCCTACAAATCCAAAACCGGGATTTGCAGCGCTGGCTCTCCAACGTCTGTCGAAGCTGAACAGTCGCCTCCGCTTTTCTAGTTTGGTTAAGTCCTCGATCGATTAGTATTTGTCAGCTCCACGTGTCGCCACGCTTCCACCTCAAACCTATCTACCTGATCATCTTTCAGGGATCTTACTAGCTTGCGCTATGGGA
>NZ_JBHKFI010000016.1:0-114163 GCF_042263505.1 Cytobacillus sp. Hz8
TGTGGAAACGAAACTTTTCTCATGTGGAACAACTATACGATTATGGAAGTAACATACGTAAAATCATGTATACCACCAATGCCGTTGAAAGCATTCATTCAAGCTTTAGGAAAGTCACAAAAAAAGGTGCATTCCCCCATGAGAATGCCCTATTAAAAGTTTTATATTTGCGGACAAAAGAATTAGAAAACAAATGGAATGGTGGCCATATTCAACAATGGGCTATGGTGATGAATCAACTACTCCTTCATGACCATCTTAAAGATCGTGTGTTAAGGTACTTAGAATAACTTACACACTTTAATTGACAAGCCCGATTCGATTGTTAAAATTCCTTTAAAATAATTATACTTCTGCCACTTTATCAAACCAAGATTTAGCCCGTTTTTTCAAAACATCATTTAAACTAGTAATATTCTCTTTTCCCTCTTTCAATAACCACTCATCTCCTGCCTTTTCTCCTTTTTCAGCAAATGTTTGAACCCCATCCTTCCAAGTTGCACGCCCACAAAGGACCCCATTAAATCTCGCTCCAGCCTGATAGGCTAGCTCTAAAGTTTCTTGGAACAAATTAGCACTAACTCCGGCACTTAAATAAATATATGGTAAATCTGTAGCTTCACTTTGCTCCTTAAAATATTTCTTTGCTTGCTCTAATGTATACACAAATTCATTTTCTGCATATCCTTCCACATAATTCATATTGACAGGAACTTCTACTTTTAATACATCCACATTATATCTAGGCTTTGAAAACTCCTTCATCATTTCTATCACTTTATGAGGCTTTATTCTCGCATATTCCTTGCTCTTTGTATCTTCAATATTGGCATCATAAGATACAAGTTCTAGAAAAAATGGAATATCATCTGCTACACATTCCGAACCAATACGTTCAACAAAAGCATGCTTGATATCATTGATTTCTTGATCTTCGTCAACATCATAGTATAATAGGAATTTAACCGCATCTGCTCCAGCTTCTTTTAATCTTTTTACAGACCATTCATCTAGTAAATCAGGCAACCGTCCTGGTTTTGTTGCGTCATAACCAGTCTTTTCATAGGCTAAGAGTAAACCAGAGTGTTCGTCCCTTACTTTCGCAGCTTGTAATCCATATTCCGGATCTAATAGAATGGATGATGCATATTTTGTTAACTCTTTACTAACTAATTTCTTAAAATTAATGATTCCTTGATCACCGATATTTTGTGAGCTTGCACAATTTATCATTTTTTTTAAAGAACCGCGTTGATCAATAGCTAGTGCACCAATAATTCCATTCTCATCTGATAAACGCTTCATGGCTTCCATTTTATTTTTAGTTAACTTTAACATTTATTACACCCTCTCTTAATGAAGTTCATCTACTTTTAATACTTCTATTTGTGGATAAATAAGATCAAATTTCCTTTTATCTACAAAACCAGTTTGAGTTTCCATTGCATTTAACACCCCGGTTGTCATCGCCATTTTCATAATTTCTTCTCTAGACTTGTTTCCTTGTATAGCAACAGCTAATCCAGCAACTACCGAATCTCCAGAACCAACTGGATTCAAAACGGGAACGCTTGGAATCTTTACTTGGAAAAACTCATGACGATATTTAATAAATGCTCCTTTGGATCCTAGTGAAACAATTACCCATTCAATACCGTGGAATAAATTGCTTGATAAAATGGTTTTAAGCATCTCCAAATCATCCGCACCAGCATTCTGTTTGAACAATTGATTTAACTCATCGATGTTTGGTTTAATTAAATATGGACGTACTTCCTTAAATTGCAGAACCCTTTTTAGTAGTTCCCCAGAGATATCAAGTAGAACGGGGATCTTTTTTTCTTGAGCTAATTTAAGCATTTCAACATATATTGAAATGTCTAATCCTCTCGGTAAGCTCCCAGAAATCGTGATAATATTTTCTCCTTTTAGAAATTTTCTAAAGTGAAATAAGTAATCTTCCTTTTCTTTACTTGAAAAAGATGGACCCGCCTCCAATATTTCTGTCTGATTTCCCCCATGAAGAATCGCAATGCAATTTCTGGACTCTTGATTTGTTTTTAAAAAATCATGACGAATTCCATCCTGATCTAATTGGCTCTCTATATAGGACCCTAATGTCCCTCCTAAAATTCCAGTCGCTACAACAGGGCTGTCCAACAGGTGAATGACCCGCGCAACATTAAGGCCTTTACCACCTGCCGTCTTAATAACATTCGTTACACGATTAACATCATTCAATCGAAAATCTTCTAATTTATATGAAATATCTACAGAGGGGTTCATGGTTACAGTGACTATCATTGGACAACTCCCTTTTATATTCTATATATGATACCTACACTCACCATTTAAATAAGTAGCTTCTAATTCCATATTTTTGTTGAGCACGATAAAATCTGCAGCTCGACTTGGAGCAATATAACCACATACGTCATCAATATGACAACTCATCGCTGGAGCAAGGGTCGACATTTTAATCGCTTCTTCAGGTGTGGCTATCCCCCAATCTACTACGTTTTTCAATGCATCATTTAGCTTCAGGATACTTCCGGCTAAACTACCACTTTCAATGGTTGCCATCCCATTCTTAACGCTTACGGGAAATTCACCAAGTGTATAATTTCCTTCTGGCATGGCTCCTGCCCGCATACAATCCGTGATCATCACTACTTGATCTCTGCCACAAGCATCCATTAATATTTTTGCTGATATAGGATGCACATGATGTCCATCACAGATGAGTTCCGCAAATACATTGTTCAATCCCATAGCAGCTCCAACCATACCTGGTTCACGAGAATTTAATGGGCTCATCCCATTGTAGGTATGAACAAACACCGTGGCACCACTCTCTACCACCTGCTTTGCCTGATCATAATTGGCGTCACTATGACCAAGTGCAACCACTACACCTTGTTCGGTGACTTTTCTTGTAAATGCAGCAGCTCCTTCTCTTTCAGGAGCAATCGCTATTTTTTTGATCATTCCTCTTGATAGCTCCTGCCATTTTTGAAACTGTTGAACATCGGGATCCGAAAAATAGCTTGGATTTTGCGCTCCTTTATGCTTTTCAGTAAAAAATGGACCTTCCAAATAAATTCCCTGAATTTTTGCCCCTTGAACCTCTTGATAGTGGTTTGCGATGGTTTCTAGAACCTTATTTAATAAATCTGCTGATGCTGTTAAAGTTGTAGGTAAAAAAGAGGTGACCCCACAAGATAAAAGCCCTTCAGAAATTTCTTTGATCCCTTCAAAATCGTTATCCATCACATCCCGATTTAATAACCCGTGAATATGTGTATCTACTAAACCAGGAGCAATCCATTTATCCTTATAATCTTTGATTTGAAAATAGTCATTAGGTGGAGCCTCTTGGAATTGTCCGAATTTTCCTTCTGTAATTTCTAAATAACCTGGACCCATTACGGAATCCTTAAAGAAAAACTTATCTGCATAAACATAACTTTTCATATGAATACCTTCTTTCGAATCAATAAAAGAGAAAAGATCGGATTCTTTTCTCTTTTATTGACCAATCTATCTTAGAATAATTTAAGAACAACTCCTATAATTCCAATTAACACTGTAATACAAATTAAGGTTATTGGTGATCTTCCTTTTTTTAGAGCCCAGTAGCAGAAGAATGTATAGAGTAAAGGCAATAGTTGCGGCATAATTTTATCTAATACACCTTCTTGTAAATTTACCTTTATGCTACCTGCGTGAATGGTTAAACCAAATTTAAAGTTGACATAGGTTGCTACTAAGGCTCCTATAACCGTTAACCCAACTATGGATGCAGCACGTGAAATTTTCTTTGTACTTTCTTTTAATTTAACAATGGCCTTTGTTCCTGTATTGTATCCATAGTGCATCAAACCAAAAGTAAGCCCAAAGTGAACAATATTAAAGACAATGACGAATAATATTGGACCCAATATATTTCCGCCATTTGCTAATGAGGCTCCTATTCCTGCTGTAATTGGAAGTAAGGTTAGCCAAAATAAAGCGTCACCAATGCCGCCTAGTGGACCCATCATAGCCACTTTAATTCCACGGATGGTATCCCGACGTTCTTTATTCTCTTCCATAGCTATAATGACCCCTTGAATAAAGGTCACCAAGAATGGATGTGTATTAAAAAATTGCATGTGGTCAAGCAAAGATGACTTTAAATCATCTTTATTTTTATGGATTTTTTTGAGGCCAGGAATCAAGCTATATGTCCAACCTCCCCCCTGCATCCGTTCATAGTTGAATGAGGCTTGAAGTAGCAATGAGCGCCACGCCATCGTATTTAGATCTTTTTTAGTAATGACTTTTTCTACTGTAGAGTCGTTATAATCATCTTTTATCAATTCTTCTCTATTTATTTCTACCTTAGATGCCATTGCTATAGTCCTCCTCCATATCATCATTTTTAGAAGTCAACTTACGATTGTCAGGGTCATTAGACTTTCCACTAGCAATGAAAAAGTCGTAGGCAGCAATTGCAACACCTAAAATAGCGATTGCAAGTATTGGTAATTTTAAATAAGCAGCTAGAATAAAACCTATCGCAAAAAATGGAGCATATGAAACTTTCCACATTATCTTTAATAACATGGCAAAACCAACTGCTGGCATAATTCCACCAGCTACACTTAATCCGGAAATCAACCATTTAGGAAGTGCATTGACAACCGTTTCTGCTTGATCTGCTCCAAAGTAAATAGGTAAAAAGGAAATAATGAAATAGAAGATAAACAAGATAATCGGACCTAAGTAATTCAGACGGTCAATCCCTTTTGTATTGGCTTCTGCTGCAAAGCGATCCATTCTATGCATAACAGGTGAGTAAATAGTAAATAGCAATGTAATACATCCTTGAACCGCTACTGCAAATGGTACTGCAATACCAACTGCAATGCTTGCTTCCTGATGTGCAAGGATGGCAAAAGAAGTACCAATAATACCACCAATTACTACATTCGGAGGTTGGGCCCCTGCAAGCGGTACCATTCCTGCCCAAACTAACTCAAGAGTTGCACCAGCAAGTAGTCCAGTATGCCAATCTCCTAAAATTAAACCAACAATTAATCCAGTAAATATCGGCCTATGCACATGTGTTAACCCATTGTACAAGTCAATCCCTGCAATACCTGCCCATATTCCTATTAATAAGGCTTGGATAAACATGGTCATTCCTCCATTTCATATAGATTAAGCATTTTTCAATAAGTCCATCATGTCTCTGCCACGTTCACTCGGAATACCTCGAACCTCTAATTTAATCCCTAATTGATCTAATTCTTTAAACGTATCAATATCATTTTGATTAACTGAAACAGTAGAAGATAATTGCTTTTTTCCTTCTGAAAAATGTAAATTTCCAACGTTAATTTCTTTAATAGGCACCCCCCCTTTCACTAACTTCAATGCATCTTGAGGATCTTTAATAACCAGTAAAATTTTCTGATGCGGAGCAGCTTTACCGATAATACGAATGGTTTTCTCTATAGGAAAGAAACGGATTTGAACAGTATCCGGGAGAACCATTGACATAAGACTTTGCTGGACAGGATCGTTGGCCACTTCATCATTAGCAACAACAACAAGATTAGCTCCTAATGTATTGGTCCATGTTACGCCCACTTGCCCGTGCACTAAACGATTATCAATACGAGTTAACAAAATATTGGGTGTGCTCATAAAATCTCCTTCTTTCTTGATAAATAGCTATATTTTAATATTGAAACAGCTAAAAAAGATTTTAAGCTTTTAAAATAAGCACCTTATTGTTACATTATTCACATTATTATAAACACTCATGGATCGTTACGCCTTTGACTACCCGATTTACTGTACCGGTAGCAGATGGTGTGTCAGGGGTATTACCAATCTTTAATGAAGCTAAAACGGCAACAGCTTGTGCAAACATGATGTATGGAAATCCTAAATATATATCATCTAAGGCATTTCCGGTTTTGTATAGGAAACAGTCACCTGAATAATTTGTCTTCTGGTCAACACATATGCTTACTACTACATTGGCAATAGAGTCTCTTTTTATTTCTTCTAGAATGTCTAAATCGTACTTTCTGGTATATTCATCATTGGATGTAAAAACAAATACCGCCGTTTTTTCATTAATAAATGATTTTGGTCCATGACGAAAGCCTAGTGGAGAGTCATAAATGGTTGCGTAATGTCCAGCTGTTAATTCCAAAACCTTTAGTTGGGCTTCTTTTGCTAATTTTCCTAAAGCGCCTGACCCTAAATAAACTATTCTATTAAAATTCTTATTAATAATATTTGCAATCTTCGCTTCTTCTGTAATCACATGATTTCCCATTTCTATTATCTGCTCTACAGATTGTTTCTTTAACTCGTCACTTTGAGAATCAAAGATTAATAATGCACTTAGCATCATACAAGTAAAACTTCCTGTCATAGCAAAACCCAGATCGTTTGACTGAGCTGGCGTTAATAGCAAAAGGGAATTTTTAGCTTCTTTGGTTCCTTGAGCTAATTTACCGTCTGGGGCACAAGTGATATTTAATTGAAAAAAATGATCAACCAATTTTTCCCCAAGCTTTACAGCTGTAATACTTTCGGGACTATTTCCACTTCGAGCAAAGGAAACTAATAAAGTTGGAACTTCTTTTTTATAAGCTTCATATGGATTAGATACAATATCGGTTGTAGGTATACTTTCTATTACATATTGATCCTCGTCTACCTTATTTCTTAAGTAAGGTAACAATGTGTCCCCTACGTATGCTGATGTTCCAGCTCCAGTGAAGATAACTCGAACACGTCCATATTTATGGAGTTCTGTGAGAAAGTGATTGATTCTCTCTTTTTCTTGAAAGTAAATATCTAAGGTTTCCTTCCATAGCAAAGGTTGTTGCTTTATTTCACGAATTGTTATTTTAGCACCCAATTGTTCCAGTTCTTTTTCATCTAATTGAAACATACGATAACACCTCTTCATTTAAAGTGGATATGACGTTACTACCAGTTGTTTTAAAAAAATTAACTAATTCGCTTAAACATCTTAACACCTTCTTTACTGGAATTTACTATTTCCTCTACGAATTGATTAATCGGCAAGTCCCTTTTGAAACAACCATCCAAAAGGAGCGGTGCATTCACACCAGAAATTACGTTTATATTCTCCTTTTCCATGGATAATTTTGCCGATTCATTAAAAGGAGTTCCCCCTGCTATATCAGTTAATATGACCACATCGCCCACCATATGTAATTTTTGAATAGCATGATATAATTTCTCCGAAAGGGCTTCAGAAGACATTCCTTCTTCATAATCAATGACATCAAAATTTTCTTGCTCTCCTGCAATTAACTTGATTGATGAATATAGACCTGTTGCAAAATGACCGTGGCCACATAAAATGATTCCAATCATCTCATTGACTCCTCTCAACTACCTATTATGTCTAATTCTATATATAAATTGATCGCTTCTTGCAATACTCAACGTAAACTCAATGACTTGGTTAGTAAGTCCATATGTTGTACGTACCAATTTTAAACAAGGGGAATTTGCTGGGACCTGCAAAAGATGGGCCTCCTTAGTAGGAACAATACTCGCAGAAAACTCCTCGTCTGCTGCCTTAATTACTTGTGAATAATCCTCTTTAAAAATTACATATAAAGGCTTTTCATTTACTAATTCCTCTGTCAGGGTTGAAAATTTCCCATAAGGCAAATAGCTTGTTTCAACCATCATAGGAATATCGTCCGCAAGTCTTAAACGAATTATTTTGATAGAATTTTCTCCAACTGAAAGCCCTAAATGTTTTGCTAAATATTCATTAACTTTAATTACTTCAAAAGACAAAACCTTTGTTTTAGGAACTTTCCCGATTTTGATCATATGATCAGTAAAGCTATAGCTTTCCATTAGGTTTTGTTTGTTTTCTGCCAGCATTGCAACGAAGGTACCTTTTCCATGCCTTTTGTAAATGTAGCCCATTTTTTCAAGTTCAGCCATTGCTAATCGTACAGTTGTCCGACTAACATTATACTTTGTTGAAATTTCCCTTTCAGAAAGCATTTTATCATGAGGTTTCATATTCTCTTTAATTTGTTTTCCCAATACATCAACTAATTGATAATACAATGGGACTTTTCCTGCAGTATTTAGCACGGCTGTCGACTCCTTATTTCAAACTGGTTACTACCTCTTTACTGAATTATATAGGCACCTATCAATCTTTGTCAAGACTAAATAGAAAACCCTTTCACAACAAAAAGCTAACCGAAAATTGATAAAGACAACTTAGGATTAGCTTTTATTCTATATCTTTATTCATCTTTAAAATCTTAATCTAATGATAAGTTCAACAGTTTGTTTACATTTTTTATTATTATAGCCATTCAGATGAAGGTTTGGAATCTGTTTATTTTACCTAGGTAACAAGATTCTCACTTTCTAAGCCAGAGACGGCTCTTGCTCCCCCTTCAATATTTTTGCAAATTCATCTATTTTATCATCTGATAAAGCAAATTGACTTTCTCGAATATGAGCGACATTCCGAATCGTAAGCTTTTCTAAGAAATTCATTTTATTAAAATCAAATTCATAGCCAAAGATTTCCTTCGCAAGCGCATGATAATAGAGTGAATTAGGAAAGGCTCTTTTCATTTCATCCTCTAATACCTTCGGATCTGGATGGCCTGCACACAAGAACAATCCCAGTCTTTTTTCTAAAAGTTCAGAAATATGATCATGCATATACTTAACAAGTTCCTTTTGTACATTTCCAATGTAGATGGACCCTCCAATAATAACCGTATCATAACCCTCGAGTGAAGGGGCCTCTTCCTTTGTAATATCGATTGTCGGGATTTCCCAGCCTAATCTTTCTTTTAAGATTAATGAAACCTTTTCAACCGCGCCGTGCTTCGTTGCATAAATGATTATCGCCTTCATCATTTATTCTCCTTCCTTAAATAAAGATTCGTCTAAAAAATCTACGGGCTCTGGATTTTCATCAATATTGATAATAAGAAGAAACATGAAGAAAATAACGATGAGCGTCATGCCCGAAAAAGCTAATGATTCTATAAGGCTTACCTCTAGACCCGACATTTTCATACTAATCGCCATGAACGTAACGGCAGTCGATAAAGTGAACAGTTTCACAATTATTATTGAAGAAAGTAAGTAACCTATAGGCTTTTTCTTGATGGCAAAAATACCGGCCAGAATAGCTATCGGCACTACAAAGCCCAAATCTAATGCTTGAATGACCATTGTAGTTGAAATTTCCAAGCCTTCTGGAAATGTTCCATGTATGAGAGCAGGTCCAATTCTACCAAGCCACATGAAAAGTACCATGATTCCCATGAAAATGAGAAATCCACCAATCCACCTAACCGGTAATTTCTTTGAAAAATGATTTTCTAAATTTGCTATATCAAATGACATCATTGCTAAAATAAATGCGAAGAAGCTAATGGACATTAGGAAGACATAAATTAAGAAAAAGTGGTTGAAATTTAAGAGAAATGTGTAGGAAATATAAGTATATAAGAAATAACCTAAAGTGCCTGCGAGAATGAATTGCCCTCTTAAAGAGCCTCGCCGAAATAAAAGTAGAGAAAATAAGAGCAATGGTATTCCTAGAAAAAGAGTCACCATATCTTGTGCAATGGCTTGAACAGCATTCGAGACCGTATCCGCTTCATAGATTCCCTTCCCATAAATGAGTACATCACCCCCTCGAAAGGAAGGTACGGAATGCTTTCCTGGACCTTGTCTCGTTAATAGTCCAAAAAGCGATGTTAGGATAGATAAGATGATGATGCCAATTGATAACAAAGTAATCGATCGCCTATACCTCATCATGGACCGCCTCTTTTGTTGGATATATAACGATTTCACCTTCATTTTACCAAGCAAAAACACTCTAAAGATAAACTGAACAAATAATTCACAAAATAGATAAATATTAGAATTTTACTCACACCATAAAAAAATCACTTAGAATATCTAAGCGATTTTTTTCACTCTTTTATGAAATCTTCTCAATAAAAACAACCTTAAGGTAGTTTCCTTCTTTATATTCTTTTATTGTTTTAAAATCCCTCGGAAGCTGATATTCTTCATGAATTTTATACTGATCCCCTGTCGCTTTAAAAGCCTTTGCAATAAAATCCTTAAATCGTTTCATATTAAAAGTGCTGCAGTTAGAGGAGGCAACAATAATTCCATGTTTCTCCGTTATTTGAATGGCTTGTTCGAGTAAATCAGGATAATCTTTTCCTGCGCTAAAGGTATGCTTTTTAGAACGTGCAAAGCTTGGTGGATCCAATATCACCATATCAAACTTCAGCCCTTTTCTTACAGCATATTTAAAGTACTGAAAAACATCTTCCACAATAATATCTTGTTCCTCATCATTGATTCCGTTCATTTGAAAATGCTCAATAGTCTTTGCTTTACTGCGATTCGCGAGGTCTACACTAGTCGTCTTCTTTGCTCCACCTAATGCTGCCGCCACCGAAAAAGCAGCTGTATAAGAAAAGGTATTTAAAACCGTTTTTCCTTTTGCATATTTATCACGAATCAATTTTCGAACTTCTCTTTGGTCAAGAAAAATCCCGACCATCGCTCCATCATTTAGATAAATCGCATAGTTCATCCCATTTTCTTTTACAATGAGAGGACATGGAGATTTCTCACCTAATACAAAATCATCATCATCCATGTACGTCCCCTTGTTAGCAAATCTTTTCTTTTCATAAAGCCCTTTCAACTCAACAACCTTTGTAAGCGCCTGAATGATTTCCTTTTTCCAACGATGGATTCCTTCGCTGTACCAATTAATCAAATAATAGCCATCAAAATAATCAATCGTTATTCCGCCAATTCCGTCCCCTTCCCCATTAAACACGCGAAACGCCGTTGTGCTTAAATCTTGAAAAAAGGATTTTCGATATTCAAGAGCCTGTTTAAGCTTTCTTTCAAAAAAGCTTTGATCAATTTTTTCATGTTTGTCTTTAGTTAAAATCCAGCCGATTCCTTTATTCTGAATACCATAATAGCCTTTTGCTACAAATTGACCCTTCTCATCAAGCAGCTCCAAAATAGCCCCTTGCTCTTTTAAGACATGTTTTTCCTTCAATGCTGCTTCTGTTATTAGTGGTTGCCCCTCTTTAAAATCCTTTACAGAGGAGGAGTTAATCTTTAGCTTTATTGGTTTTATCATTTTTTCACCCAATCGTTTTTACAATTGATTGATCTTATTGTAAATTTATTTGCATTTCTCTATACTAACACAAAAATAAAGAGCCAGTTCCTATTTTAATGTTCATCCTTATTTATAATCAATTTCTTCAAATATTTAATTTTGTGTAATAATTGTACACGAATTATTCTCAGTATTTTGTAAACTTTTATATAAGTGAGATATAATCTAAATATAATTGGAGATTTATCTCATTCATATCTTAGTAATTTTTAATACAACCCCTTAAACATAGATTTAAAATACTTATATTAATCAGACAAAGGAAGTTATCAGTGTGAAAGAAAAATACCCATACATACTATTAGTTCTAGCCAATATCATCTGGGGAGGAAATTTCGTTGTAGGTAGTATTGCGAAGGATTATTTTCCTCCATTTACCTTTTCTCTGATTAGATGGCTGATCGCCTTTGTTCTTTTGACTCCCTTTCTGTATAAGAGTTTAATTAGGGACCATAACATTCTTTTAAAGCATAAGTGGGCACTACTTTTATTATCCATAACTGGGGTTTCAGGTTATAATACGTTGCTTTACCTTTCCCTGCATTGGACTACTTCAATTAATGCAGCCGTCATTAACCCGATTACACCGATTTTTATCGCTATCTTATCAGTTGTCATTCTTTCAGAAAGAGTTGAAGGCGCACAAATGATTGGAATTCTTTTTTCGATTATTGGGGTGCTCTTTATTATGACGAAGGGTTCTTTTGGAAACCTTGCATCTTTTTCCTTTAATAAAGGGGATCTTCTTGTTTTACTTGCGGTTTTTGTATGGGCCCTTTATTCTATCTGTCTAAAAAAATATGCGGGGACTCTACCGTTATATTCTACATTCTACGTAACGACCTTTGTAGGTTCTATTTTGCTTATACCATTTAGCCTGTTTGAGCTAAAGTTTACATCTCAACCGCTTATTTGGAACATTAGCTCTATTAGTATTTTGTTTTACGTCGGTTTTTTTGCCGCTATTGTGGCTTTTTTATCATGGAATATTGGCGTGACAAAGGTTGGAGCTGCAAGAGCTGGCAATTATTTAAATCTTCTCCCGGTATTTGCAGCAATTCTAGCTCCCATCCTAACAAATGAGTCCATTATGTGGTATCAAATTGTGGGAGGCATCATTGTCATAGCTGGTGTCGTCATTTCATCTAAAATTAAGAAGAGCCCTCTCTCCATGGTAAATAAATCAACCACTCCACAATAAACTGGCTATCTGACAATACATGAAGAACCGCTCTTTAAATCAGCGGTTCTTCACAAATGCAAAGCTATTCTTCAAATTTCTCAATCACATCCCCCTCAATATGCCTCTTCTCCATTTGCTTCCTTAACTTCCGATCGCTTTTCGTTTCAAAAATAATATCCATATCATAGTCTTCTGGATAGAGGTCCTCCGACTTAATGAAGAGCTCAAGTCGCTTATGATTGAACAGCATTTTCTTTCCTTTCACAAGCACCTCCACTTCCCCCATATCATTTGCCGGCTTAGACACTATTCCAAATTTATTTATCGATGGAATTTTAACATTATCACCAAGTTTGTAAGGGATGATGACTTCATGCTTTTCTTCCCTTTTTTGATGTTTTTGCTTATCTAAATATTTTCCATCCATTGCTAGCTGACGTTCTAATCCTCTTTTAGAAAATAATGGAGAAGGTTGATATTCCTTCTTTTCTTTATAAGTGATTTCATGAGCTCTCTCGATTAATTTTGGATGCATTCCAAGCTTTAAGGCAATTGTAAAGGCTTGGCTTTCTCCACCTTTGCCGATGATTAACCTATACGTTGGTTGCAGGGATTCTGGGTCAAACTCCATCGCACCGTTTTCAAACCCTTCTTTTTCACTCGCAAAAGCTTTAATTTCACTATAATGTGTTGTAGCAAGTAAGGTTGCGCCTTTTGCGAACAGTTCCTCTAAAATGGATGTGGCGAGCCCCATCCCCTCAGCCGGGTCAGTACCCGAGCCTAGTTCATCTAAGAGCACCAGTGTCTTTGTATTTGTCTCACCAAGAATATCAATAATGTTTTTAATTCGCGAAGAAAATGTACTCAAGGATTGCTCAATACTTTGCCCATCCCCAATGTCAACTAATATTTGCTTGAAAATCGCTACCTCACTTCCGGGACCTGCCGGAATGTGTAACCCAGACTGAGCCATTACCGTTAATAACCCAACCGTTTTTAGGGTCACCGTTTTCCCTCCAGTATTGGGACCTGTTATGACGAGGGCATCATACCCCTCTCCAATACGAAAATTTAATGGGATAGCATTATCTTTAAGAAGCGGATGTCTTGCAGCATTTAGTATAATGGTAGGATGTTCATTTATTTGCGGAGCCGTCCCTTCTATTGCCTCACTATATTTAGCTTTGGCAAAGATCACATCATAATGCACCATAGTCTCAACAGCCAATCTTATTTCATGTTCATGCTGTTCCACTAAGCCCGTTAGAATCATTAAAACTTTCTGTTCTTCAGCTTCCTCTTGCATTTTAAGCCATTCCACTTCATCTTGAATATTGCCAATCTCAACAGGTTCCACATACACTGTCGAACCAGATGAGGAAGTATCAAGAACAGATCCTTTGATATTTTTCCGATATTCCTTTTTAACAGGGATAACATAGCGGCCATTTCTGACACTGACAATATGTTCTTGAAAAAAGGATCGATATTTGGATGATTTTAGAATAGATTCAATTCGGGCTTTCATCCGTTCTTCAAGAATCGTGATTTGCTTTCTTACCTTTAATAACTCTTTACTTGCATAATCATCTACCTGCCCATTGCGTATACAGCGAATGATTTCCTTTTCAATTAACTGTAAATCAATCATTGAATAAACATATGTTGTAATCACAGGTGCAGCATATTCCTTATCTTTCATAAATTTTTTCATCCGATTAATACAGATAATCAATTCATATAGCTCCATCAGCTGTTGCGGCCTCAAGGTGTTTCCTGAGTGTAATTGTTGAACAATTTGATTGATTCCCTTGAGATTTGGGATTGGAACACTAGAGCTGATTTGTAAGATCCTTTTTGCTTCCGTTACTTCCTGAAGCCATGCTTCCATTTGTTTTTTATTGAAAGATGGCTTTAGATTCAGGACCTCTTCTTTACCCAATTCTGATATCGCATAGGAAGCAATTTCTTCTTTTATCTCCGGAAACTGTAATGCCTCCATTGATTTTGCATTCATTGATTTTTCCTCCTTTATGGTTTCACCAAAATTACCATACGTACAAGGAAATGTCGGAATCCATCTGCGTCAAATACATTTGGGAGCACTCTCTTTTTCAAGCTATTTTATTCAAACCTGAAACCTGAAAAATTCAAATAAAAAAATCGCAAAGGAACACATTAAGGTTCTTTTGCGATTATCGTCAAATTTTATCATGAAGAACGAACAACAAAGGAATTGATTGATGTTCTGAATATCCACTTCATTCTATTATTAGGAGAAGGCGCAAAATAGTGTTCTTAACATTCCGTTATCCAAGAAAGGCATCAATAAATAAGCATAAAGCTATGCGATTTTTCAGACACGTACGTATGAAATTACGTATTAATTAAGAACGGCTTCCCTCATAAAACATTCTCCTTTATAGAAGTTAATTTATTATTAGCATATTTTTTTATAAATGTAAATAGTCGGATAACTATGATAACTGCGGTTGTAATTCTTGATCTTCTATTTTAACTAATTTATTTCTTTTCTCTTCGATATACCATAAGGGGATTTCTCGAAAATCGCCCTCTTCCCGTTCTGAATTTAAAATTTTAAATTCGATGGACTTTTCTTTCACTTCAATAACCTTTACTTTAATGTTCTCAAATGTGAAAATTTCACCAACTTTAAATTCCAACTTAGATGCTCCTTTCATTTTGGTACCAATCATTTTATTATTTAAACATGTACTCTATTAAAGCAATTCAGCGTTCAAATCATAACACGTTGCTCATTTTTTTCGAGTGACAAATGTCACTCTCTGACATTCTGCGCATCCCATCCTAGCTAATTTTCACAAAAATGTAAAGTGCCAGGTATTAGCCAAAAACTGGTTAACACCTGGCACTCATCATTTCATATGAATGAGAATAATCGTTTTTAGTTTTTCAGACTTTGCTCTTCTTGGATCTAGATATGAATATATTTGTATACGATCCTTTAACGAACTGCCGAAAAAAGAAAAAATCTGAGCATTCCCCCATCTGCTCAGATTTCTTCCTTTTTTATCTATATAAGTTTCCCCAATTATTATGCTTCCACTAATGATTCTTGAAGCATCGTCCCATTTTTAGCAAAATTAATATGCCATGAGAAAGCTTTTTCAAGAACATGTGGAGTTTGACCGCCACGAGTTAAAGCTTCTTGATAATATTCACGTAGTTGCTCACGATACATTGGATGAGCGCAATTTTCGATAATTAATTCAACACGCTCTCTTGGCGCAAGTCCACGCAAATCTGCATAGCCTTGTTCGGTAACAATAACATCCACATCATGTTCAGTATGATCAACATGAGAAACAAATGGTACGATACTTGAAATCTTTCCGCCTTTTGCTATTGATTTTGTTACAAAGATCCCTAAGCGAGCATTTCTTGCAAAATCTCCTGATCCACCAATTCCATTCATCATTTTCGTTCCTAATACATGTGTTGAATTAACATTTCCATAAATATCTAATTCTAACGCTGTATTAATGGAAATAAGTCCGAGGCGTCGAATTAATTCTGGATGGTTGGATATTTCCTGTGGTCTAAGAACAATCATATCGCGATATTGATCAAAATGATTATAAACCTCTTTCATTTTCTCTTCAGAAAGAGTAATGGAGCAACCAGATGCAAATTTAACCTTTCCTGCATCGATTAAGTCAAAAACAGCATCCTGTAAAACCTCAGAATATACCTCTAAGTCCTCAAATTCTGATTCAAGCATTCCATGAAGAACGGCATTCGCAACAGAACCTATTCCGGATTGAAGTGGTGCTAATTTTTCCGTTAATCTTCCTGCCTTAATTTCTTTTCGTAAAAAATCCATTAAATGCTCGGCCATTGTTACAGTTTCCTCATCAGGTGCAACAATCGTAGAAGGTGAATCCTCTTGATTCGTAAAGACAATTCCTTTTACTTTATCAGAATCAAGAGGAATTCCAATGGTTCCAATTCGATCTGATGCCTTTGTTAATGGGATTGGACCTCTTTCCCCTTGTTTTTCAGGTAAATAAAGATCATGTAATCCCTCTAAATCAGTCATTTGTGCTAAATTGATTTCGATGATAATTGCTTTTGCATTGTCAGCAAATGATAAGGAATTTCCTACTGAAGTGGAAGGAATCATCAACCCATCTTCCGTAATTGACACCGCTTCCAAGATGGCATAATCAACTTGATTAATTACGTTCGATCTCAATAATTCAGCTGTGTGAGATAAATGCTGATCTACAAACATGAACTCACCTTGATTAATTCCTTTTCTCATAGTTGGATCGGCTTGGAAAGGTAATCGCTTTCCTAAAATACCAGCCTCAGTAAATAGCTTATCAACATCTGATCCTAAAGAAGCACCTGTAAATACATTTACTTTAAATGATTCAGATTCAGCACGTTTTACTAAAGCAAATGGTACTGCCTTAGCATCCCCTGCACGTGTAAATCCACTTAACCCTAAAGTCATTCCATCTTCAATCCAAGATGCTGCTTCCTCTGCTGTTACAACTCGATCCCAAAGGCGTTTGTCTTTAATACGTTCAAAATTTCTCTCCATCATCCCATTCCCCACTCTTAACAGTTTATAAACTATTTTACCTGTTTAATAGGGCTCATAGGATTTTTTGGAGTAAATTACAGAATTTTCGGATAGAAAAGAGATTTCTTTCTCTAAAACAGAATATTTATACTTTCCCTGTTATAGTACAGAAATGTGAGATCATCCGCTATCCATTCTCCAACAAGAAAATTCTATTGCTTTAAAAGCCAAGCAATTTACGAAAATAACTAGAATAGGACTGACTCACTGGAATTTTGTCCCCATTATCCATGGATAACAAAAAAGTTGAGTGAGTATCAGGATAAATTTCTTTTATATGATTTACATTTACGATAAAAGAGCGATGGCACCGAATAAAATAATCCTTGGGTAATCTAAATTCAAAATCCTGTAAGGTATTTTTATGGGAACCCGAATAACTCACCGTATGGACAAAGGTCTTCTTATCCTTTGCTTCTAAATAAACAACCTGTGAAAATGGGATAGGTATCCACCCATCTTGTGTTTTGACGGTAACGACCGATTTTCCCTCCGTTAAAGCAGGATATACCGCTGTGACACATCCTTCCAGCCTGCCTTCATGAAGAAAGGGAACAGCCATCCCATGATAAGGAATTCCAAACACATCCCGATTAATAAATTCAGAAATCTTCTTTTTAGATACTAAAGCCTTATGCGTAATTGTTCCTTCCTTGACAAGATCCCCTGGTTTGATTTTTAAATCAATTCGCCTGCTAGGACGATAATAAATGTATTCCTTTGTATTGGAGACCGCGATAGATATTTCATCAGAAAATAACTCCCCAATAACATCTAAAAGGGAAACGACCGTAATACTCTCCATCCCTTATCCCCTTCCTTGCTGTAGGAATTTAAAATATCTATTTATTAGTGTACCTCGGAAATGGGGATAGTTCTATAAATGGCAGAGGAATATTTCAAATTTCCTTTTCTTTTTTCTATTTCTTAAACTATTTGCACAAGATAAGAGCCATCCTCATAAAATTCGAAGATGGCTCTATTCCTACTATCTTTGGTCGGATATGGTTGCATTATTATTCACTTCTTGAAGAGCTTCAATATTATCATAAGGAGGTCCTGTCGTTGTTCCTGCTAATAAGACGATATCAAATTCATTAGGAGGAGTTCCCCACGAATTTCCATTAAAGGTGGTTAAAGCTCGGTCAACTAAAAATCCACCTTTTGTATTGTAGACTATATTATTATTGATAGCCCCCGTTACGTTAGGATTAATATACATTCCTGTCCGTAATGAAAAGAAGGTATTGTTCTCTACCGTGATATTGGAATTACTCACTTGTGGCACCACTGCTCGGTTAACAATCCAATTTTCCATCGGCAAGGCCTGAGGTGGTCCAAATATTGTATTATTCCTTAAGGTTGTATTAGCTCCGCCAACTTGGATAAATTCTCTTGGATAAGGAACGTCGCTTGTTAGTGTTAGCCCATCAATGGTCGTATTTGGTTGTGTAACTAATAATGGAATGATATTCGCTTGCAATAACAGTGTGGATCCCGGTTCCCCTATTAAAGAAATTCCTTCCTTATTTACATTGATTTGTGTCGTAATTGGATAGGTTCCACTTAAAATATGAATTGTACCAAACGGATTAACCGCTGCAAGACCTGAGGTTATCGTGCCAAATGGATGTGCCACGCTGCCGTCACCATCCACAGAACCCGACTGCACAAAAATATTATCTGGGTCAACAAGCTCAGCAATTGCCTCATCAAGTGCTAACTGAACACTTGCAACAGTTGGATATCCTTCCGCAGGCCGCTCAGTTAATAATGAGGTTGCCACAGTATCCTTTTGTTCTTCAGTCAAAGCATTATAAGTTGTTAAATTCAATCCTAGTTCGGGATTCTCAATGGCTGCCCGCATTTCAGCAGTAGTATCAGCATCATTCACTGCTTCAAGTGCAGTGTTCATTCCAGATAAAACATAATCCGTTTCTTGTTTGGTGATTACAATAGTATCATTTGTATTTAATAAATTATCAAGTTCACTACTACTTTCCGTAATAAATTGCACCTTGCTATATAAATCCCCTTCAGAAGTGGTAAATAACGATAGACCGTTTAAGAATATATTGACATCATCCCCATAGGTCACATTTAAAGTTTGCCCTGGATTTAGAGCAAATGACACTGTCCCATCTTGATTAAACGGATCAATCCCTTGTCGAACAAACAGAGTAATCTGTAAGGTAGCAATCGTACTATTGATAAATATTTTCTCTGCCAATTCTTGCTCCTCCTTTCAAATCAATGAAAACGCATAAATAAGACTTATCCGAAGACAAGACTTTTGAAGGAGAACGAATCTCCATCTACTTTCATCATATGAAAATAAGGACAAGCATGATATAAGTAAAACACCTTTTTTAATAAAATAGGCACAAACTATATGGACATGAAAAAACCAGCGCCCTCAAAATAAATCTAACGCTGGCTATCGATTATTTTTCGACTGTTTTTCCCTTTGTAATCAATTTGACATTGCTGAATTTTACTGTATCTAAGTACTTAGGGTCTGATATAATGGTTAATTTATCAGGATAATCAACATGAACATCTCCAAATACTCCACCAATAATGGTCATCGGTTGATTATTTGTGGTAATCTCCAAACCATTTTTAGCATAGAAAAGACCTTTAAAGTTATTACAATCAGCGCTTAACTTGTTTCCTACAATACTTATTTTTCCTTCAGAAAATAAGCGGAAATCATATTGGTCATTTTTGGGTTTGATACAAGAGTTTTTTATATCCGCATTTCCCTTTACATATAAATTAGAAATATAATCTTCAGGTTTTAGCAGAGATTCATTTTCAGAACTATCTCCAAAAACAACATCAGCATCAGCAAAAGACAAATTATCCATGACCGCCATATTTCCTCGAAGCAGTAATTTACTATATTTATCTACTTTATTAGCCGGTTGATTACCGCCTTGTATTCCACCAATTGTTAAAGATTTATTCACATATAAACCTTCCACAAACGTAAATCGTCTCCATATATCCTTATCATCAGCTGTTGTCCCTTCATTGCCATTTCGATCCTGTTGAATAAGGCCATTCCCCATGATTCCGAATTTCTTGAAATCAATGTCGCGATATCCATTAAAGCGGATGCCTAATAATTCAAAAGCGGTAAACCCCCCATCAATTATGACATTTGTATCTAAGGCTCTTCCATAATTGATTAAATTAACAGATACTAGTGCTCCTTTATCCTGTTCAAATTCAAATAGATCTAATCCTACTGCATCGCTATCACGGGTCGCGATGACACGATTTTTTTCCAATGTATCAAATCTCTCCCCGTCTCCTATACTGATTCCCAAAATTGGACCAAGTAAGTTCACTCCTATAACCTGATCGACAGGCACTCGATAAAATTCCGTATCACTTCCCCTAATATCAATTAGTTTCAAATTTAAAAGTGATAAATCAACACCGACGAGCTGTAAATCAGTAAAATCAATTGCTCTTCCATTATTAGTAAAATCACTAAGGGCGAGAATTGGTTTATCAATATCCACTTCCACATTCAATTTATAATAACCAACTAATGTTTTTATACTGGAGTCTACCTTAGCTTTACTTGTTACCTTTACAAGTAGGTCCTTTGTTAATTCTGCCTTGATCTCCGCTTGTTCGGGTTTACCTGTCTCTTTTACATCTCCCACTGTAACCCAATCTTTATAATTATTTAAAAAGCTTTTAATATTAATAGAGTCTGGAGCATTCTTTTTGATATAGTCCTTAAATGCCGCTTCAAAATAGACTAAACCGCTTTTAGCCAAATATCTCGCTTGAACCCCAGATTCTGTTGCATTTGTTCTTTTATTTTCCCCAACAACATTCCCCATTAAGGAAATCCCTAGTACAGATAATACGAGAATGACTAATAATACTAATACTAACGTCGACCCTCGTTCATGCTCCTTCACCTTATTCACCTCCACTTATTCAATGCTCTCAAAGGAAATTTCATTATTTAACTCAAAATTTTTTATCTTATCAGATTGTGGATCCTCAATCACCATCTTAATTTTGACTGTATGTCCTTCAACTGATAACTTGGATTCATCCTCAGGATTGCCGCAAGAAAACTGGTAAGGAGATGATTGAATGGCTGAGCCATTAATCACTGCATTATGATGATCAAATCCCAAAATGGTTGTTGTTGGTTTAAGTTCATCCCCATCAAGATTGGTTACTTTAATAAGGGAGGTACAATCGCTTTGTGTGATTTCTTCTACTTTCGATGCAACATAAATGTAATTTTCAAATTGTGTCATGACATAATTGGCTTCATCATGTAAAAGAATTTCACTATTGACTCTCTTATAGCTGTTCATGCCACTTACACATACACTGATGATGAGGGTTGCGATTATCCCGAAAATGGCAAGAGCTGCAAGCATTTCAACAAGAGTTATTCCGTACGAATTCTTCCACCCATCTGATTTATTCATATTTCTACAAATCCTTTCACTTTACTCTTTATATTGCCGTTAGCATCACATACTTGGACTTCAACGGAAAGGATTCCTACATCTAACTTCTTATCTACTATTATCTTGATATGAAAAGTTTTATTATTACTAGATATGGTATATCTTTTCGCACATTGGTTAACGGTATCTTCATCTCCAATGCTGCAAACGGTTTCAAAATTATACACCTTTGGATAATCAACATCCGCATCTATATCGACACTTGTAACCTCTGGATAAGCATTCTTTTTGATTTGCTCAAATACAGATTGCGCAATATCCAATGCTACTAATTTCTCTTGATTACTCGTCGTTGTTTTTTGCGAAAAAATAAAAAACTGAAAAAACGCAGTCAGCAAAAGACCAAGAATGGTGATCGATGCTAATATTTCGATTAATGTGAAGCCACGATTATTCTTCATATAAATCAACCTTATCCTCTTTAGTCTTTTAAGGCCTTTTGGCATGCTTTTTCCATACTTTAGAAGGGTAATTCCTCCTACTACCTTTATGATAGCGGATAATAGAGAGACAATAGCAGTAAATTATCAAAATTAATTATATTGTCAAATTATCAAAATAAACATAATATCCATATTTTATCCATATTATGGGAGACGCTGATTCAAAAGGAACCCTTTCCTCTGTTAAAAAATAAAGGGACCGTTTATTTCAATCAACTACGTGGATTTATGAATAGTTCACTTTAGCTTAGAAATCTCCATGGTGCATAAAGAATTTACACTAGATGAGGCAGAACAAAAACGAGCAAAGGCTATCAAATCAGCCATTTGCTCGTTTTTGTTTTTAATCGATGAGGGTAATTTTGTCCCCCACATTTATCTCACCAGTTTTAATAACAGATGCATAGACACCAAAGTGGTTATTACGTTTTTGATATACGGTCTTTAATAATGATAAATCGGTTATACCATTTTCTGGGTCAATATTAATAATTGTACAGCGCTCACAATGCCTTTTCATTTCTATTTCCACATCTCCAAGCAGCACTCTCTTTCCAAACCATTCCTCCTCTATAAAAGGAGATTTATCATATAAAGAAATAAGAATATTAGGGCGAAACCGTAAATTATCTACCTGTTCTCCCCAAAGCTCTTCAAGTTTTTCAAGAGAAGCATCCGTCGTTAATAGGAGATGCTCTTCTTCAATTGCTCCCAACGGAACATAATTTGGTGTGTATTGAATCGGCGTTAATTGCTTGTTCGTGAACGACTCTAGTTCATCTAACAATCGTCCATCTCCCCAATAATAAATATTTCCTGAAGGAGAGCATATTTTTAATTCTGGAAACCTCTCCATCGTTTCTTCTCCGACAAACATTGCACGATATCGAGTCATGGCAGGCATTTGTGTCAAAGTAAGAAATTTACCAGGCCTTGTTTCATCTAAAAAAGCATGACTACGATCCCCATAAAGCCCATAGGATTGAACCGATGTTCTGTTCACCTTCTCACCATAAAAAGATTTCACAGGATAACGAATGATCTCTTTGATTTCTCCAATTATCATATGTCTACGACCTTTCTCAAGAGGATAGTAAAGATTTCTTGATTCCCCCGAAAAAATCCTTCTATTCTTGTGATATTTGTAACAATCTAGTTTGTCTATCCACTTAATTGAAAATCCGTCAAACTATAAGAACGTTGGGATTCAATTCTTAATGAAACTCTTTATTGAATAGCGTGTACTTTGCTCTAGCTCATTTGAGCCTTATACTTCTTTGAGGTTCTTACCTCTACCGTTAATACCCCGTTTTTGGTATATCCCTTCAACAGCAATGGTACACCAATTGTATTTTGAAAGCGAAAATCCACCCCACCATATGATACTGTCGCATCTCTTCCCTTTGGTACATATCCGACACTAACGGAATGATGGTGCTTTTCAATATATTTCACACTCAACTTATCAATCGCATTATAAAGGGTTGATGATGTTTGACAGATTCCTCCTCCGATTCCCATAACCAGCTTCCCATTAACTGCCTCTTCAGCCGGCTGGTATCCATGAGCAGTGTCACTTGGCCCAAGTGTTGTATTAAAGGAAAATAGATCATCCACCCCAAGGATGACATTATTAATTGCTTTAGCTGAGAGTTCAATATTCCTGGTCCTCCCTGCTACACCAGCATTATAGTATGTGGTGTAGGATGCTACAACAACTTCTCCCAATGTCTGAACCTCTGCCGACTGATACTCGCTTTCCGTTACATATAATGGAAGATTTACTGTTCCACCCTTTGCTGATGCTTTCATCACGCGTTCTGCTAGCTCTGTTTCTTCTAAAATTCTTCTTGGCCTTCCTTTTATTATTTGGCCATTGGTACCAATTCTATCAGGAATCATCCTTTGGTCATAACCAGGTCTTTTTTCGGTTCCACGAGCTAAATTCCTTGCCCATTTCTCTATCTTATTTTTATAGTTTACTTGATCCGTTTTATATCCCAATTTTTTCGGATCAATCGTTTTAATAACCTCTTTATTCGTTGGATCAACCACTTTAACAAAGATATCTTCCTTTAACATTTGCTCTTCTGTTTTATGTTCTTGCGACTTTTTCTCCTCTTTCACCTGTTTTTGTAAATCAGCTACCTGCTTTTCCAAGTCCTTTTCTCGAGTCGTTTTTTCTGAACATCCGCTTAAAACTAGTAAACTCGCAAGTACAATACTGCCAATAATCCCCATTAATTTTCCCATTGTTCCCCCAACTTTTCATTATGATTTCTCTTCCCGCAAAGAAGATTCCTCACAATTTTATTCAGGCTCGCTTTTCCATATGCTTTTTTCTGTAAAAAACTGTAAGATCAGATAATAAATACAAGATGAACACATGGGCATAAAAAAACACCTCTACACGATTAAAAACTCACTTCCCGTGCGAGGTTGATTACTTTGATTATTTACTTTGCAGTGCCATGTTGACACATAAGCCAAAATCAATAAGGGCGACCATACTTCTCCATCCAATTTTAGACCATACTACATTTTTAACATACATTAAAGACTAATCCACTTCTTCCTATGCTTTTTAGTAAAAAATCCGCCCATTTTTTATCTTTGGGCGGATTTTGGTTTTATAAAAGTGCCGTAATTTTTTGCGCCGTTTTTATTCCATTACCCATACAATCAGGTATCTCAACACCATAATAAGAGCACCCTGCTAGAAAGTCTCCAGGATATGCTTCAGTTAGCTTCTCTTCAAGTGCTGAGACATTTTTAGGATGGGTGATTAAGTAGTTAGGCATGCTTTCTGACCATTTCGTTACCTCACTTACAACAGGATTTAGTTGCAGATTTAAACTTTTGCTGATATCACTCAGCGCCACTTGAAGCAGATCCTCCTCGCTCATCCCAATTAATTCCTGATAGGCAGGGTGACTGCTTTTATAAAAAAGCCTTATAAGTAAATTTCCTTTTTTCGAGGTGTGTTCCCATTTACAAATAAATAAGAATCATCCCATACAGCCCAATCACGATTCGTGCGAAACAAAATATCCTTTTCTGAATCAAGTTCATTATGTAATCTTTCCACATTTTTCATCGTTTGGCTCTCATCTAATGTAATCGAATCATTATAGAGAAAAGGGGAGGCAATCAAAAGAAGAAGTCCTAAGAACAAAAACATAGAAGTTCCGATTACAAGAAGTGCTTTTACTCTAAGATTCATAAAAATCCCTTTCCTCTCTTTGTATTCCCCTGATGCTTCTTAGAAATCGAATAGTAATAAAAATACATTTATTCCATACAAAAGAACTATAGATATAGGCATTATACCAATATAAATAACTAGAATCGCAGGAAATTAATAGCAATTATAAAGTTTAATCTCACCGTCACATATTCTTCCTTTTTTCATTTTGGAAATATTTTAAAAAATCCTTTAAAATAAGAAATATAGACTTTTATTTATCCCACTCTTAACGGACAGTAAGACTCCCACTTCAAGATTCTGTGAATACGAAGAGGATAAGTGGGAGATCAACTGTCCGTAAAGGTCCGATAAGTGAAATAAGATTTTTCTTTGGGCTTCAGCCCTTAGAAAAATCAATCAGGCTCTGCGTGGCTAACCATCTGTGGGGGATGAATGAAAACCCCCACTGATGGAAGTTTCACTTTATCATCCAAGATTTACTGCAGGGACATTCCTACTAATTTAAGGAGGCAGTAATATGAAAAATTTATTTGACCAAATCATTTCCTTAGGAATCGGAGCAGCCGTCGCAAGCAAGGAACAAATTGAAAAGATTGTCGATGAACTTGTGGCAAAAGGAGAATTAAACAAAAATGAGTCAAAAGAGATGATAGAAAAATTAATTGAAAAAGGCGAAACAGCAAAGAAAGATCTTGATGATTTGGTTAAAACTAAGGTTCAGCAAGCATTGAAAGAATGGGATCTTGTCACAATGGAAGAATATCACGAATTGGAAAAAAGAATTGCCGCATTAGAGGAAAAGAGCGAATAACGTAAAGTAGCTGGAGGGGAGGTCTGATCATGTTTAAGAAACGAATGAAGCATGCCCACCGCTATCAAGAAATTGTTCGTGCTTTTCTCCGCAATGGTTTTGGTTACCTGATTAAAGACTTAGGACTAACTGAAGCCCTCTCCCTTTCTTTTAAAAAGGATACTGCCACATCTGATGTATCTCAAAGAACTTTAGGGGAAAGAGTCCGAATTGTGTTGCAGGAATTAGGTACTACTTTTATCAAGCTTGGGCAAATCGCTAGTACAAGAATGGATATCTTTCCAGAAAACATAATTAAAGAGCTGGAAAAATTACAGGATCATGTCCCCCCCTTCCCATCATCTGAAGTCAATCGAATTCTTGAGGAGGAACTTGGAGGAAGCATTGATACAATTTTTGCTGAATTTCACGAAACACCAACAGCTTCCGCTTCTATTGGTCAAGTCCATTTTGCCCGTCTTCATACAGGAGAGCATGTTGCCGTAAAAATCCAACGCCCTCATATCCAAAAAGTAATCGAAACCGATTTGGAAATACTAGAAGACATTGCCCGTTTAATGGATACTCAGCTAGATTGGGCAAAAAACTACCATATTCGCGATATTGTCGAGGAGTTTTCGAAATCCTTAAGAGCGGAATTAGATTATAGTATTGAAGGAAGAAATGCAGAAAAGATTGCCAATCAATTCAAAAACGACTCCACTGTCCATATTCCAACCATTTATTGGGATTATTCCACTAAAAAGGTTCTGACCATGGAATATATTGAAGGAATCAAAATTAATAATCTCGATTTATTACTTGAAAACGGCTATAATCGAAAATCCATTGCTGAAAAATTCACCCAGTGCTTATTGCATCAAATCTTGGTGGAGGGATTTTTCCACGGTGACCCTCATCCTGGCAATGTCATCATCATGCCTGGTGAAATAATAGGTCTCATGGATTTTGGCATGGTTGGACATTTGAGTCAAGAAATGAAGCTGCAATTTGTTTCTCTCATTATTTCTCTAAAACGTGGAAATAGCGATGGGATTGTCAATGTTCTCTTAAAAATGGGATTATTTCCTGAAGACGTTGACCTTACGCTACTTAAATTAGATGTTGAGAGCATTATGAATAAATATTATGATCTCCCATTAAGTCAGCTCCACCTTGGGAATGTCATTCAAGAGCTTTTTTCGATTGCATCGCAATATCATATCCAAGTTCCTGCTGAGTTCACGATGCTCGGCAAATCCTTAATGACCCTTGAAGGACTTGTGGAATTTTTAGATCCTGATTGTAATATTATGAGCATTGCCGAACCATTTGCCGCAAAATTATTGAAGGAGCGCTATCAGCCTTTGAAGCTGATAGAATCAGCTTGGGATCAACTTAAAGAATACACAGATATATTAGCCAGCCTTCCAAAAAGCATCAAAGATTTAACCACCACCGTCCAAAAAGGAAAATTGCATTTCAATATCTCTGCTCCGGAACTTCATATCTTACTAAAAAGATTAGATAAAATAAGCAACCGATTATCCTTTAGCATTGTCCTTTTAGCCTTTAGCATTATCATGGTCGGATTGATCATCGGTTCCTCTATCGGCAGACAAAACACCATTCTATGGGATTTCCCCATCATTGAAGTAGGAGCGGTCGTCGCTACCTTAATGTTTCTTTGGCTCTTAATCTCTATCTTTCGGTCAGGGAAATTTTAAATTAAGAAAAAGAAAACTGCTCCATTTATTTGACTTAAATCACTTTAAATGGGAGCAGCTTTTTTATGTAGTTGGCTGAGAGGATTTAGGAAGTAGGGTTTTGACTTTATAAAGTGAAACTTCCATCAGTGGGGGTTTTCGACGCACAGGACGTGCTAGTGCAGACGTAGCGATTGACGTCGTGCTTTTAGTTTGCCATTCATTCCCACTGATGGTTAGTCACGCAAAGCCTGATTGATTTTTCTAAGGGCTGAAGCCCAAAGAAAAATCTTATTTCACTTATCACGCTCAAGGGAAGCCACATCCTGTGGCTTCGCCTGACTAGGACCTTAATCCCTCGTCGGACCTTTACGGACAGTTGATCTCCCACTTATCTTCTTCGTATTCTCAGAATCTTGAAGTGGGAGTCTTACTGTCCGTTAAGAGTGGGATAAAAGTGATAGTTGATTGGGGAAAGTTAATTAGAGTTAGGATTTTAGCTTATTTATTTTGATTGGGAACGGAGATTTAGCGATTACTCTTTAAAGAGGCGTATATCTGCTTATGAAAGACACTTTTGCTTGTCTCTTCCTCAAAAATGTCGTTCATCCCCTTCATGAACGACACTTTCGCCAGCTTCTTTCTTAAATATTTTTTTCAGCAACATCTTTATGTGCTAAATTCAAGCACTCGCTTTTCACCCAATCAAGGAGATCCAATGGCATGACTCCATAATGAGAGAGCACCTTTGCCTGCTCCTCTCCTGCTCTTGCATGAAGATAGCTTGCCACAATTAGCGCATCAACTGGGGCTGCTCCTTGTGCAAGAAATGAGGTAATTAGACCTGTAAGGACATCACCGCTTCCACCCTTTCCAAGCGCATCGTGACCATATGGGTTAATGTACACCTCTCCGTCAGGGGTGGCAATAATTGAACGGTGACCTTTCAATAAGAGAAATATCCCGAAGGTCTTTGCAAATTCCCGAGCGATTTCCAAACGTTCTTCTTCAACCTCTTTTACTGAGAGATTTAATAAATGAGCCATTTCACCTGGATGTGGAGTAAAGATGATTGCCCCACTATATCCCTTTAGCTTTTCTAAATCATTTCGGAGCAAGTACAGCGCATCAGCATCGACGACAAGCGATTGATTGGAAAGAGCCTGAACAAGGCTTAAGATCCATTTCCCGCCACCTTGGAACCTGCTCATTCCTGGTCCAATCGCAACACAATCAAATTGAGAAAGGTTCGGTTCCAACTGTTCCACCGCCTTTTCTGAAAAATGCCCATTCTTTTCTGACAAAGGCAGGAATAATGATTCTGGATTTTGCGTTGCAGCCATAGGATATATACCCTCTGGGATCGCTAGTGTTACTAAGCCTGCTCCACTATTTAGTACAGCTTTAGCTGCATATAACGGAGCCCCGACATATGACCTCGAACCTCCTACCACAAGAGCATGCCCAAAGGTTCCTTTATGACCATTCCGAGGTCTTTTTGGCAATAAAGATTTAACCAACTCACCTGTTACAAGCTGTGGTAACTGAAATCCTAATTGTTTAACAATGGAAGGAGGTACTGAAATATCCACTGCCTTCCATTTTCCGATATAGTTCGGACCATCATTGAAAAAGAAACCTTTTTTAGGAAAAACAAAAGTAACCGTGTTCGTAGCTTTGATGGCTTCCCCTTCCACCTTTCCATTATCACTGGAAACACCAGATGGAATATCGACCGCGATAATTTGCTTTTCTTTTAAATCGTTTACAAGGGAGATAACTTGATGAAATGGTTCACGGACAGCACCTTTTACTCCCGTTCCTAAAATCGCATCAACGATGATGTCGGAATGAATTAATTTAGTTTTTAAATCATCGAGCGTATGCTCTTGGAGATAAAATACTGGTAACCCTCTATTTAGATAAACATCTAAATGACATTTGGCGTCTCCCTTAATACCTTTTGGATTAACTAACAAACATAAAAGCGGATCCCAGCCAAGATCAAATAATCTTCGGGCAATCACAAAACCATCACCACCGTTATTGCCCCCTCCGGCAAGAACCATTACCTTCTTTTTTTGACCTTTAGCGTATGAAAGAATTTCCTCCACAACCCTTGCTCCCGCATTCTCCATTAAAACGACACCAGGTAGTCCAAGACGATCCATCGTATACCGATCCATTTGCTGCATTTCCTTCTGCCCTGCGACAAACATTTTCCGTCCCTCCCTGAAATACTTATATATCTTTATTATAAGAGATTTCCAATTAAGGTGTTAGCCACTCCATTGAATAATCAAGAGAGGTGAATAAAATGAACTTTTAGTATTCCCATAATGCTTTTATCCTTTTAAAATAAAATCCCTATCCAGAATGATCAAAAAGAACAATTTTACAAGAAGTCCGTTGGAAGCTGATATAATAGTTATTATTAGTATTCTGGGGGTGTAATAATGATTAAAATTATCACAGATAGCTCTGCAGATTTACCAAAAGATATCATAGAACGCTATGATTTGACGATTGTCCCTTTAACGATAACAATAGATAATCAACACTATTTAGAAAAAGTAGACTTAACAGCAGAGGAATTCTACGAAAAGATGTTTGCAGCTCATGATCTTCCCAAAACATCTCAGCCCTCACCTGCAGCTTTCGCAGATGCCTTTTCAAAATTTGATCCAGATACCGAAATCCTTTGCCTGACAATTTCCTCTGGGCTTAGCGGAACCTATCAATCTGCTTGTCTTGCAAAAGAATTGACAGATGCAAAGGTGACAGTCTTCGATACTTTAGCCGGTTCCTTAGGACATGGCATGCAAATTATTCGCGCAGCTGAACTTGCTAACCAAAGAAATTCCATAGAAGAAATTATCATTGAATTGGAAAAATATCGGCAAAAAATGAATATTTTGGTCCTGTTAAGCACATTAGAAAATATTGTTAAAGGTGGTCGTCTCAGTCGATTTCAAGGTTCATTAGCAAAAATATTAAATATTAAGGTGATTTTGGACCGTGTAGAAGGTGGAAAAGTAGAAATCTTAGAAAGAGTTCGGGGAAAAAAGAAATTTTTCAACCGTGTACTTGAAATCATTGAAGAACGGGGTACTGATTTTTCGAAAATGACCTTTGGCATTACTCACACAGGGAATGTGGAGGATGCGGAATCAATGAAGACTGAATTAATGCGTCGTTTTCAGCCAAAAGCCATCCTCATCAATTATATGGGTGCGACTATGGGCACCTATGCCGGCAGAGATGGGATGATTATCTCTTTCTAATCGATTCGGTACGAGATGTAGTTGGATACCTCGTACCGATCAATAGAGTTTCCTATGCCCCCTTGATGCCTGTGTCACTAAATTTAAGACATGTTTGTAAAATTTGTAGATTCGCCCTTTCATTCATTTGAATGGACTCTTGATAGTCTGGAAGAAGTGAATCCAAAGGAGATAAGTGAATTTCCCCGCAAATATCGACTCCCTCAGTCTCTTTTTTACTGATAATATCTTCTAGATAATGGATAAGAGTTAAAGTATCCATTCTTCCTTGGTCCCAATTAGTGACGACCTCTTTGGCATTTAACACATCCTTATCAATACTTATGTAGACATTTTCAGATTGAATTGCAGAAAGAATCTTTTTTTTAGAATCGTTATGGTGTATATCGAACGGAAAGATTGATACGCGTGGAATCTTGAGTTGATGCGGCATGATCGTAGTTGGCCCTATTATGACAACCTTTTCTAAAAAGGGAATATTCGCTAAAGCATGTGAAACCCATGAGCCACAAGAAATGAGCATTTGATCCTCCTGTTGATCATTTCCAAGGTCAGGATGATTATCAAATAAGATTAGCGTAAAAGGATGTTGAATCTCTTTTAGCAATAAATAGGTAACATAGTGGTAGTTTCCGCTTCCGATAAAGGTAATCCCTTTTTGTCTTCGCGTATTTAAGGATCCTTCAATTGTTTCCAAAGAAGCTTTTTCACAGTAAAGATCGACATGCTCCACTTGTCTAAAATCCATATTTTCATGTCGAATGGCCTGAAGCTTTTTCTGAGCAAAATACGTTTCATCAAAATGAATAATGGACATCTCCTGTTTCAATAATCCCATAATATCATTCATCTCCTATCAATCATTTAAGGGATTTTTCGAAGATTACGAGAATCATCATTGTGAAAACATCATGTTAGACGCCAAACTCATACTACTTGATTTTCCAGTAAAGGGAAAAATAGTATTTTCATAATATTATACCATTACCATCTCCATTACGCTTGATTGATTATCTTAAAAATATTGTGAACTATTGACTATTATCTTGATTTTACCATTCCCTTTTGAAGTAGGGTTTCCAGCTTCTCTGTAAAAAAAGTAGATCCTACTATCAGAATTCCTCCAATGATTTGGATTAAGCTCATACTCTCTTTAAAGAAAAGCGACGCTAAAACGACAGCGGAAATCGGATCGATATAGCTTAAAATAGCAAGAGTTTGCCCTTTTAATTCCTTGACTGCAGCAAAATACAAGAAATATGCAATCCCTGTATGAACAACGCCAATAATCAGAATAAGAAAAATAGAGCTTGTGCCGACACCTGAGAAATCCATATGGTCCTTAAAATAGACGTAAGGTAAAAGCACAATGGTTGCAATCAATAATTGGACAACGGTCGTTTCAAAGCCCGATAAATTTTTGATAAATTTATTCATCAAAATCACGCTCGCATATAACCCCGCGGCGAGTAAGCCATACATTATTCCGATCCCATGATGATATACTCCTCCCGCGCTTGTTCCTCCATTGTTGACGATGAGGAATAAACCAAGCATAGCGGCTACCACACTCACAATTTTTACAGGAGTTAATTTTTCCTTTAAAATAATAGGCGAAAGCATCATCACAAAAACGGGCGCAAAATAATAGCTTATTGTGGAATTGGAGATGGTTGTATATTGATAGGATTCAAAGAGAAAGATCCAATTGAACCCAATAGCTGCACCTGACAAAAATAAGAGCCAAAAATTTTCCTTTGTTGCCTGAATGGAAAGCTTTTGCTTAACAAAAAAACTTGCCACGATAAGAAATAGACTCCCAATAGCTCCCCTTAAAAGAGCGACCTCACTTGAAGACAGATTTATCTGTTTTACAAAAATTCCAATGCTGCCGAAAATCAGCATAGCCGTAATTAATTGAACCTTCCCTTTCACCTTAATCCCCCAGATCAAAATTTCATTTTCTTACTATCATAACAAAAACAAAGTGACTGTAAATCATTTAAATTTGAAAGAATGAATAAAAACAAACATATCAAGGAGAATAGATTAAATGAAACTTCCTTCAGTGGGGGTTTTTGACGCACAGGACGTGAAGTGTGCAAACTTATGTGCTGACGTCGCGCTTTTAGTCTGCCATTCATCCCCCACTGATGGTTAGTCACGCAAAGCCTGATTGATTTTTCTAAGGGCTGAAGCCCAAAGAAAAATCTTATTTCACTTATCACGCTCAAGGGACGCCACATCCTGTGGCTTCGCCTGACTAGGACCTTAATCCCTCGTCGGACCTTTACGGACAGTTGATCTCCCACTTATCTTCTTTGTATTCTCAGAATCTTGAAGTGGGAGTCAAAATGTCCGTTAAGAGTGGGATAAAATTGAGGGTAATATCTCACAATCGCTTGCGTTGTTCTAAGGTAATAATAGTGGTATTTTGAATATATCCAATTTGAATTTTCGAGTTCAGGTTTGAGAGGAGCTAACAAAATTGGCAAATACTCATGTTTTTTCTAAGGAAGAGGAATTGGCTAACAGTATTACTCATGGAATTGGAGTGGGCTTAAGTATCGCAGCTCTAGTGCTGCTCATCATCTTTGCAGCTCTTTACGGGACAGCTTGGCATGTCGTAAGTTTTACTATTTTTGGAGTAACGATGGTGATTCTCTATACCTCCTCAACATTGCTTCATAGCTTACCAGCTGGAAAAGCAAAGGATTTATTCGAGATTTTTGACCATTCTTCCATTTATTTTTTCATCGCCGGTTCCTACACTCCCTTTGTATTATTAGTCATTAAGGGGGCTTTGGGATGGACTCTCTTCGGAATTATTTGGGGTCTTGCGATTGCGGGAACGGTGTTTAAATGCTTTTTTGTCAAAAAATATTTGTTTACCTCAACCTTTTTATATGTTGTCATGGGCTGGTTGATTGTCATCGCCTGGAAACCGCTCATCCATAATCTTTCCTCTCAGGGATTATTATATCTCGTGGTTGGTGGAATCTTATATACAATTGGTGCTATTTTCTATGTATGGCCGGCATTTAAATATCACCACGCGGTCTGGCATGTATTTGTTATGGCTGGAAGCGCCGCTCATTTTCTTTGTGTTATACTCTTTCTTTTACCGCGTTAAAAAAGGGTCGTCTTGAAGTAACGGGTTCCGTTAACTATCGCAAACATTAAAAATGTAAGGCAAAAAGGCCTTCAAATTGCATGGTAATCTGTAGGGCTATTTTTGTTGATATAAGGGGATTTCGATCATTTTTTTTGGAGAATTTGTTGGGCAATTTGTATATGAAAATGTAGGAGTACAATATCCAGTGTACCGCAGCAAAATACACGACATCTTTACTTGCAAATGGATATACAGAAAAATATTGTTTTTTTAAATTTAAGGTTAGCTTCTGTTAGAACTGAATATTGATTTTACTGTGTATGAAAAATAAAGGATAAAATTCCGTCTAAATTGGGAAATATCCATATTTCCTTAAAAATAAGGGGAGTTTTTCCGTTTACATGATCCAAATCTTTGTATTTTGTCTTATTTAGAGCAGTTAATCGGAATATCTCCGCTTATATCTGCTTCTTAAGCTTCCTCTCTATACATTAGCCGGAAATTCTCCGCCTATGTATTCTCATACCTACACGAAATCGATAAGGAGAAGGCGAAAATGGTTTGTAAACTTCTTAATAAGCATAATTCGCAATCCGAAAAATTAGCCATTAAAAGCAGAAATAGCAAAGGTATAAACCCTTGCTATTTCTAATGTTTTTTAATTTCTCTAGCCTTACCATTTGTCCTACATTTTCTAGTGCAAAAAGGATTACATTTTGGTTTGCATTTTCCTGTGTAAATTGACGTTTTGCGATAGTTACGGAACCCGTTAGACTTGAAGGACCATTTTAGAATGATTTTTACCTAAACTAAAAACCCAAGAAAGTTGAAAAAACAACATTCTTGGGTTTTACTTGTTAACATCTACGAGCTTAAGAAACTACTTTTTGGACAGTTCCTTTTAAAATAGCATCATTCCGATCAAGCCGCTAACTATCCCGACTACTACCACAGATGTCATCACAAAAAATATCACTTTTCTTGGAAATGACTTTGCAACCATGATCAAGGATGGAAGACTTACTGCAGGTAAGGTTACTAATAATGCCGCTGCCGGCCCTCCGCCAAGACCTAATGACATAAAGGTTTGGATGATAGGAATTTCCGCAGCTGTTGGAATTACAAAAAGCATTCCTGTTATTGCAAATAGAATAATAGCCATAAGACTATTCGATGCAGAAACACTTAATTGCGGGAACAGCCAAACACGTCCCAACCCTAGAAGTAAAACCGAAATCACATAAGCGGGTACAATGTAAAGAATCATCGTTCCTAAACTTTTCAACCATCTTCCGAAAAAATGACCCTCTGGCCTGATCTCCGCTATCATTTGCTCCACTTCAACTGCTTGAGGATTCTTCACAAGTTTGTTGGCAAAATAGCTTACGCCAAAAGTCAAAATCAACCCCATAAGCAAACGAAGCAAAGTAAATTTCCATGATAGGACAAAGCCCATAAAAATAAGTGTGGCAGGGTTAATCATGGGATTTCCGATCCAAAATGCAAGGGCTGCTCCAACGGATACTTGTTTTTTACGAAGGCCAACTGCCACTGGAGCTGCACAACAGGTACACATCATTCCAGGGACCGCGGCCATTCCGGCAATCGCGGTGCTGCCAAATGATGTTTTTCCAAGTAATCTTAATAACCATTGTGTCGGCAATAACACTTGCAGCAAGGATCCAAGTAAGATGCCAAGGATTGCAGCTTTCCATACGGAATTAAAATAAACGAGTGTATAATCCAAAGCTGCATGCCACGAAAAAGTGACATCAGATAAATCCCCCAAGATGGATGGTCCAATCGAATGAGTACTAGCAGCTAATAGCGATTTGTTATAATATGGCCACCACTTGACATACAATAGGCCAACAGCGGCAATAAGCATAAATAATGCAATCAACCAAATCGAATTTTTTGAATGTGGTTTTTGAATTGTTATATCATGCTGTATCATGGTGCCCTCCTATATCATTTTCATTTCAAGACATTCTATTATACCATAGTTTATAGAACCTATTTTCATTTATTTTTTAATGAAATTTGCTTTGTTAAATATCAGGAAGGAATTTCACTTCTACCTTATAATGTCTTATAATAAGTAAGTGATAACTTGAATAGAAAGGTTGTTTCTCATGAAAGAGACAAGTCAAATAAAACTTACTTCCTTATCATCTAAAGGAGGCTGCGGTTGTAAAATTGGGCCGGCAGATTTAGCACAGGTATTAAGAAATTTGCCACAAGCAACTCCTGACCCTAATTTATTAGTCGGCTTAGATACTAGTGACGATGCAGGAGTTTATCGATTAACCGATGACTTAGCGATTGTGCAGACAGTTGACTTTTTCACGCCAATAGTAGATGATCCTTATGCTTTTGGGCAGGTTGCTGCTGCGAATGCGATTAGTGATATTTATGCGATGGGTGGTAAGCCTTTAACCGCCTTGAATATTGTCGCTTTTCCGATTTCAACATTAGATAAGGCCATTCTCACGGAAATATTGCGAGGCGCTGGGGATAAATTAAAAGAAGCTGGAGTTACGCTTGTTGGTGGTCATTCTATCGATGATAAAGAACCAAAATTCGGACTAGCCGTTACTGGAACCGTCCATCCTGAAAGGGTGCGAACCAATGCAGGTGCAAAACCAGGAGACAAGCTTATTTTGACAAAACCAATCGGTGTTGGAATTTCAACAACAGCCATTAAGCATGATCGATTGACAGAAGAAGAAATTACAGGTGTAACAAAGGTAATGTCCACTTTAAACAAAATTGCATCAGAAACCATGGCATCATTTGATGTTCACTCTTGTACAGATGTAACAGGATTCGGCTTGTTAGGACATGCCTCTGAAATGGCTAAAGGAAGCCACACTGGACTTAAAATATATAACAATCAAGTTCCAAAGCTCCCTCGTTTACGAGAACTAGCCGAAGCAGGCTCAGTACCTGGTGGAACTAAGAATAACTTTGCTCATTTACAAGGGGATGTAACCTTCCCTGATTCGCTGGACCAAATTGATCAGTGGATTCTATGTGATGCCGTGACTTCAGGTGGTCTTCTCATTTCCATTTCAGACAATGAGGCCAATCAGCTACTTACAGATTTACAAAATGCGGGTGTTCCGGCAGCCATTATTGGTGAAGTGACTGAAGAAAATCAAGGCCATATTATAGTCCTTTAAATTAAAGCAGAGTGACAAAAAAATCGGCTCAATAGCCGATTTTTTCAATTATTTTTCTTCAAAGTTATGTCGATATTATTTTTATAGAAAGGCGGCGGCATCATGTTTCAAGATATTTCAGTTGAAGACCTAGTCACATTAAAAGATCGTGGTGAAATAACCATGATCGATGTAAGATCTCCTTCCGAATTCAAGAATGCGACCATTCCTGGCAGTCTAAACATCCCCTTCTTTAATGATGAGGAACGGGCAGAAATTGGAACGATTTATAAACAAGTGAGTACACTAGCAGCAAAAGAACGAGGACTGGAGATTATTTCAGCGAAATTACCTGACTTTGTTAAAGAATTCTCTAAGATACAAGGAAAAAAAGCGGTTTTTTGTTGGCGTGGAGGAATGCGAAGCCGTACTACTGCTACTCTTCTTGATTTAATGGGAATTAAAATTTTTCGTTTAGAAGGCGGTTATCGGAATTATCGTCATTGGGTTGTCCAACAATTAGAATCATATGAATTAAAACAAGAAGTATTCGTTTTAAATGGAAATACAGGAACCGGAAAGACAATCATCCTCCGTCGCTTAAAAGAAGAAGGCTTTCCTGTCATTGATCTTGAAGGGCTTTCTAACCATCGCGGCTCCATTTTTGGCCAAATTGGTTTACAACCAAATAATCAAAAAACCTTTGATTCCTTGCTCGTGGAAGACCTTAAGTTCTATCAATCCTCTTCCTATATTCTATTCGAGGGTGAGAGCAGCCGTATTGGAAAAGTAGTACTCCCCTCTTTTCTCATGAAAAAAAAGGAACAAGGAGTACAATTGTTTTTAGAATTACCGATTGAGGAAAGAATTACACATATTTTAGACGATTATGAACCATGGAATCATAAGCAAGAATGTATCGATTCTTTTAATCGAATTAAAAAACGAATTCATACACCGATTGCAAAGGAAATTGAGACGGAATTAGAGGCTGAGAATTTTTCATCTGCCGTCGGATTATTACTTGAGTATTATTATGATCCTTTATATGAGCACTCAACAAATCAATATCCTGAAAATCAAAAAATGACCATTAAGGCAAGGAATGTAGATGAGGCAATAAAAATCATTAAAGATTATCTTGGAGTAAGGAAAAAGTAAATGACGTAACCAGATTTATCATTAATTTCATTAAATAAATCTGGTTTATTTTTCCATATCATTTGTATATTCATGGGTCTTAGAGATTTCTCTGGCCTTTTGTTTATGTTTCTGTTTATTCTCATACATCAATGAATCAATTTGTTTTTGAAATTCCTCAACTGTCATATGGGATTGGTCATCATATATCGTATATCCCATACTAAATTGAAGATTAAAGGGCTGGCTTCCATATTTATTGTATCTTTCAATACTATTTTTGATTTTTGATACAATGCCTTCTAATTCCATTCGGTTCTCGACATCCAGCACAATACAAAACTCATCTCCACCGAATCTTGCAATAAAATCCTCTGGCTTCAAGCAGCTGCTAAACAAATCGGCTGATATCTGCAAGGCTTTATCCCCCATGTCATGACCATAGGTATCATTAATCGATTTAAAATCGTTTAAATCAACCATAATGGCGGCGAACCGTTTATTTCGCCCACTTTTACTGATCTTTCCCTTTAAATATAGTTCAAACCTCTTCCGATTATAGACTCCTGTTAAATAATCAATATATATATTCCGATTTTGAATGTTCAAAAAAGCAATCAATAAAGATAAAACAACACTATTCAAGATAAAGGAAATGCCATAAAACACAATCTGCAAAATAATACTGATTAACGGCGGAATCCCAAAAAATACAAGAGCACAATATGATTTCTTGTCTATTCTCCTACGATTTACCGTAACTAAGATAAAAGAAATAAGGAGTAACAAGATAATAATAGAAGCTGAAAGTAAAAACAGCGGCCCCCGATGATAAATATTATGTGAATCGACATAGTAATACCAACCATTAAATAGGGTTAAAGTCGCCATCCCAGCATTAAGGACATTTAGAACTAATAAAGGATAACACAGCCTTTTTGTCTTTCTTTCATCCTGAAACACCTGGTAGTGAACATACAATAGCCATAATGAAGGTAATATGAGATTGAGCAGGAAAATCAAAAAATTGCCAGAGTTATCGATAACATAATAAATCTCCCCTGGATTCCCATCTAATCGACTACCAATATCTAAGAGTAATAGCAGAATGGTGGTGATCACTATACTCAAAAACAACTTAAATTCTATTGAATCCCTCTCAGTTTGCTTGAAAGAATGAAAGCAGATTATGATGAGTAACAAAATAGAATAAATATCTAAAACCAAATTATTAACAAAATTCATTTTGCTACATCCTCCATAAAGCTTTTTTTACCCCAAAAATAAAGATAGCAATGATTTATTTCCATTCCCATTTCTTATTTCCCAATACTATTACTTGACTAAATATTATATCACTATTTTCAAACGAAAGTCCCATCTATCAATGAAGAATTGATGGATAATTTACAGAGAAATGGATAATTTCTACTTATAATGTCCTATATAAATATGATATTTTTGAATGCAATAAATATTTTTTAATAAAATTACTAGTTTTGAAACAATATTCTTGAATTATTCTAAAAAAGGTCTTATTATTTTATTATAATGATATGAATTATTCACAAAATGTTTACATTGGGGAGTGTAAACAAAATAGTTAACGTTTTCATTGTGAATAAAGGAGAAAAAAGGGTCCGATAAAATGGATCAAAGGGAATTAAGCTATTTCAGTACTAGGGGAAATTTTTTAAAAAGTTCAATGATGGATGTTTTGGGGAGAATGTCTGTCATTGAACATGAATTCACTACAAAACAAAGGGGTATTTTTATGAATTACAAAAACATTACAGTAGCAGGAAGCGGCGTTTTAGGCAGTCAAATTGCCTACCAAACTGCTTTTAAGGGGTTCTATGTATCCGTTTACGACATTAATGATGAAGCCTTAGATCGGGCAAAAGAGAGAATCACAAAATTAAAACTTCGTTATCAAGAAGATTTAGGAGCAACAGAGGAAGAAGTGAATGCCGCTTTCAATCGCATGTCATTCAATAGCGATCTTGCAAAGACAGTAGCAAAAGCTGACCTAGTGATTGAGGCTATTCCAGAAGTTGTGGCAATCAAAACGGATTTTTATAAAGAGTTAGGCAAAGTGGCTCCTAAGCAAACTATTTTTGCAACAAACTCTTCTACTCTATTGCCAAGCCAATTCGCCTTAGCAACAGGACGTCCGGAAAAATTCTTGGCTCTTCACTTCGCCAATGAAATTTGGTTAAATAACACAGCCGAAGTGATGAAGCATCCTGGAACAGATATGGAAGTATTTGATGAAGTGATTACATTCGCAAAAGCAATTGGAATGGTGGCTTTACCTTTACAGAAGGAACAACCCGGCTATATTTTAAATTCGCTTCTTGTTCCTTTCTTAGAAGCCGCACAAATCCTTTTACTTAACGGGATTTCAGACCCAGAAACCATTGATAAAACATGGATGATCGCCACCGGAGCACCAAAAGGGCCATTCGCAATCTTAGATGTTGTAGGAATTACAACCGCTTATAATATTGCAAGCGCTAAAGCACAAGCTGGCATCCAAGGTTTTGATAAATTAGCCAATTTATTAAAAACTGAATACATCGATAAAGGAAAAATCGGAAACGGTGTGGGAGAAGGGTTCTATAAGTATCCAGATCCATATTATTTGGATCCTGAGTTTTTGGTTGGTTAAAATCTAAATTGTCTCACATTAATAATGGAGGGGTTGCTTTGATAAAAGCAGCCCTTTCTCTTTTTTAGCCAAGTATAATAAACAATCTGAATTGTAGGCTCCTATTTGTGTTGTGCAAATAGGAAAAGCATGATTGTGAAACCTAAATGAAACTCCGATTAATATGTAAAGTATTTTACCTTATCTTTTTAGGCAATAACTATGATTATCCATTTCTTTAAATTCGCAATTTTTAGATCCATATTTATATGGTTATTTTCTTATCGGTCATTCAAATATAATAAACCTAATTTCCCGTTGTTGAAAATGGATAATTAGGTTTTTGTTCTTATTAAGTTTGTTTTAGATCTGACATTAATCAATTAATAAACAGACTTCTATTATCAATAATATTTACTATAATATTAATGATTTTAATTTTTTTGTTGGAATTATTTAATTTTATTATTTACATCTTTATTTTATAGATATATAATCAAATCAAATGAAAGAAAGGAATTTCAAAATGGCTTATAAAGTGATCACTAATTGTCCTGTCTGCAACAATACTTTGAAAATTACGAAGTTGAAGTGCTCTCATTGTCACACTACGATTGAAAATGAATTTGAATTTTCTAAACTCGCATCATTATCAAAGGACCAGCTTCATTTTGTGGAAGTGTTTTTAACGTGTAGGGGAAATATCAAAGAGGTTGAAAAGGAACTGGGGATCTCGTATCCGACTGTTCGGGGCAAACTGACAGACATAATTTCATCCCTTGGATATGTGCAGAAGAAGAAAAATGAAGTAGACGAGAACAAGATTGTCACCATGTTGGAAAATGGCGAAATCACTCCAGAAGAAGCCATTAAACTATTAAAAGATGAATAAGGAGGAATTTACCATGAAAGAGGAAATCGCAAGAGTGTTAGCAATGGTGCAAGAAGGGAAAATTGATGCAGATAAAGGATCAGAATTGATCCAAGTATTAACAGAGAAAGGAGAAACAAATAGTTTGCAACTAGAAAAGCCAAATAAGTATTTAGATAAAACATTAAAAATTCGTGTTGTATCCGCTGAAAATGATAACGTCACGGTCAATTTGCCCATAAAACTTGTCAAAGTAGTATTAATGACTGGTCACAGCATTGCTGCGAGCATCCCTCAATCGGAAAAATATGTAAAGGATATTGACATAGACCTCATTATTGAAGCAATCGAAAATGAATTGGACGGGCAAATTGTGGATGTTAAGTCCGCAAACGGAGACACCGTTTCTGTCTTCATTGAATAGTGATTAGCTCATGATGCATATAAAAGTGAAAGCAAAAGACGTTCGATTCACCATCCCTATTCCATATGCTTTTTTAGACATTGGTATTTCAATTTTATCTTCAAAAATTTTTCAACAGCATGCAAATAAATGGGCAAAAAAGTATTTTGAAAGAAAAAAACTGGACTTTACCCTTCCACTAATAGACAAAAAAACGCTTAAACCAATCATCGAGGAACTGAAAAATCATAAAGGGGTCCTAATGGTAGATGTCAAAGCTAATGACGATACAGAGGTTAAGGTTAGACTCTAATTCTTATTGATATGTTCGCAAGATTGTTGTTTTTACGAACTGGCTTGAATTTCCGGCTTTGCTGTCCGAATCGGGCCCTCTTTCGGGCTCGTTTGCTTAAATTTACATCCAAACAGTCCTAATAGATAATTCATTTTCTCATCAAATAAACTAATCATTTAATCCCTTTCCATTGAGAATTTGCTGAATATATTTTCCTACCCTTGATTCGCGAGTTTTGGATTGCTTGGGTTTAGAAAAGTAAAGAATGTATGCCCTTGCCGTCCCGGGGTCAATGCTTCAAAAACCATTTTTAAGGTGGGGATTTCATCAAATTTAGTTTGCAATTCCTCTGGAATGATGAATTCTGTATTCTCTTTAAAATTCACTCAAACAATATCTAGTCTCCCCTGCCTTCTTCACCTTTAAAATCGAAATCAACATCGTTCTTTTTATCCTCTAATCATTAACAAAAACACATCTATAGTAACTGTTCTAACAAATTCAAAGTTGTTAAACTATTAATACTCACCCAGAATCTACCAAAAAGTATATTCTATTAGGAGGGAAATAGATGGAGCAAAAATTGCATTTAATTCCACATCAGGTGAATGCAGAACTCGAAGTAGTATCTGAGGTGCCAGAAGGTGTTGAGATGATTGCGGCTCCAAAAATCTGGGAGATTACAAAAGGGAAGGGAATCACGGTTGCCATATTGGACACAGGGTGTGATATCACCCATCCTGATTTGAGCGAGAGAATTATAGGCGGACGGAATTTCACCAATGATGATCAAGGAAATCCTAATGGATACACTGACTATAATGGCCACGGAACCCATGTAGCCGGCACAATTGCTGCTAGTCATAACGGTAGAGGAGTAGTTGGTGTTGCACCGGAAGCAAATTTACTGATCTTAAAGGTACTTGATAAAAATGGATCGGGGCAATACGAATGGATTATCAATGGAATTAACTATGCAATTGAACAAAAGGCAGATATAATCTCCATGAGTCTCGGCGGACCAATAGACGTACCTGAGTTACATGAAGCGATTCAAAACGCAGTCAATCATCAAATTCTAGTCGTTTGCGCCGCTGGAAATGAGGGTGATGGGCAGGAATCTTCAGATGAATATGCCTATCCTGGCTCCTATAATGAGGTTATCAGCGTTGGGGCCATTAATCTGAAACGCCGCTCTTCCGAATTTTCAAATTCAAACAATGAAGTCGACTTAGTAGCTCCTGGTGAAGAAATCCTTTCAACCTATTTAAATGGGAAATACGCAAAACTTAGTGGAACCTCTATGGCCACACCGCATATATCCGGTGGACTTGCGCTTATAAAAGATACTGTCAATAAAAGCTTTGAACGAAATCTGACAGAGCCTGAGCTTTATGCCCAATTAATTAAGAGGACCGTGCCACTAGGAAACTCACCAAAACTCGAAGGCAATGGAATGCTTTACTTAACAACATTGGATTACTTATCGGATTTATTCAAACAAAAAATATCTGCTCAGATGTTGAATATATAATTATTTTTGAGTGTGCCTCAGTTTTTTTACAATTGTATGGACTCGCTCAACAAAAAAGGAAAGCCTTTAAAAATGGGCTTTCCTTCTTTATTGAATATACACATTATAACTAATACAAATTCATAATATTCCGTTATCAGCATCCGTGAAATCCCCAATTCTCTTACACCATTTCATACAGTTTCATTTGACTATCTATTTGAGGCTCATTTTGTTTAGGGATGACATAATGATATTCTCCTTGATTATTTTGCGTTCTTGCTTTGACATTGTCCGCAAGAATCGTTGCCAGAATAGTTTTAATACTCTTTTTGATTTTCCCTTCATATACGGGAAAAAGAATTTCCACTCTTTTATCCATATTTCGAGTCATCATATCTGCTGAAGACAAGAATATCTTTTCTTCGCCATTTTGATGGAAAAAGTAAATGCGACTATGCTCTAAAAAACGCCCGACTAAACTTCTAACTGAAATATTTTCACTTACTCCCTTTATTCCAGGACGCAAGCAACAAATACCACGGACGATTAAATCAATCTTGACTCCTGCAATAGATGCTTCATAGAGTTTCAAAATCAGATCTTTATCCGTTAGGGAATTCATTTTTGCAATGATTTTTCCATTTCCATATTGTTTTTGATAGTCCATTTCTGTTTGAATAAGGTGCAAAAAATCCTTTCGAATATCAAACGGAGAAACAGATAGATGATGATATTTCGGTTTCTCTGTATATCCACTTAAATAATTAAAAAAGTTTGTTGCATCAATGCCAAATCTCTTTTTAGAGGTAATCAATCCTATATCTGTATAACTTTTAGCCGTAGCATCATTGTAATTACCTGTACCCAAGTGAACAAATCGCTGAATATTATGGTTATTCCTTCTTACAACTAGTGTGATTTTACTATGTGTCTTCAAACAAGAGATTCCATAGATTACGTGGCATCCTGCTTTTTCCAATTCCTTTGCCCATTGGACGTTATTCTCTTCATCAAATCGTGCCTTCAATTCAACCAGCACAGTAACCTGTTTCCCATTTTCAGCTGCTTTTTCAAGAGCCTTAATAACAGGTGAATCACCGCTAACTCGATAAAGCGTCTGCTTGATTGCTAGAACATCAGGATCAATCGCTGCTTGGGTAACAAAGTCAATAACAGGCTCAAATGACTCGTATGGATGATGCAGCAGGATATCATGTTTAATAACGGTTTCAAAAATGTTTCTATTTAGCTGTAATTCCTCTGGTATTTTAGGAGGCATCGCTTCATACAGTAATTGCTCTTTCTCTCTCGAAAAAGCTTTATAAAAATGAAACAGAAAAGTCAAATCCAGCAAACCAGGGATCATGAAGGTATCATGTTCATGAATTTCAAGTTCATTTTGAAGATAGTGTAAGATAAAATCATGACAAGTATTGGATTTAATTTCAAGCCTTATCGCTGCCCCCCATTTGCGTTTTTTAATCTCTTCTTCTATTTCCCTTAATAAATCTCTTGCTCCTTCTTCGTGAATCGTCATGTCGGCGTTTCGTGTTATCCGAAATTGAGTAATTGCTTTAATTTTATGACCAGTAAAAAGCTTTTCAATATAATAGCTAATGACGTCTTCTAGCATGACGATAGAAACCTTTTTCTGAATAGATGGAAGTCGAATAAAACGATCTAATACAGATGGAACTTGGACGATTGCTAGTTTTTCTCCACTATTATCCAAATCAAAAATGTCTTCAAGTAAAACAGCGAGATTTAGACTTCTATTTAAGAGCATTGGAAAAGGTCGATAAGCATCTATTGCCATAGGTGTTAAAACAGGGAATATATTTACATCAAAATATTCTTCAAGGTAATTCCTTGAAGACTCTGAAAGCTGGTCAATTTGATCTACAAATTCAATTCCCTCATCCAGCAGCTCAGGGTAAATTTCTTTAAACGTTTCATACTGCAATTCTACCAATTTATGCGTTTTCTCAGAAATTGCTGCAAGCTGTTCTTTAGGCGTTAAGCCCGCTTTATTATCTGGTTTATTAAAACCTGCCTGCAATTGATCCTTAAGGCCAGCTACTCGAACCATAAAAAATTCATCTAAATTAGAACTAAATATTCCTAAAAACTTTGTCCGTTCTAATAGAGGATTATCAAAATCCATCGCCTCTTCAAGTACTCTTTCATTAAATGCAATCCAGCTTAATTCCCTGTTATTGAAAAATAATGGATTGTCTAATTGCATTTTATTTGAAATCGTATTTATCACGAGTTACACATCCTTAACGCTTTGAATATTCTAAATTTTATAAATATATTAATATATTTTTATAATATCACTTCTTTTATTAAGGACATGTAAATATTGTGTAAATTTTTAATTAATTGCTAATATTAACTATGGAAGGAAATAAAAATTCTTCTTTTCAACAATTTTTCTAAAAACTTTTTTTGCTGATTAGCCTGATATTCTTCTAATTTCCATCCCTTTTCACAGGTTACCTCTAAATGAATTTGATCAGGTTCAGCAGTCATTGCAATTTCTTCTACGATGTTCCGCTTGGTACTATTCAGACTCCATGCTAATTTTAAAATGGACCCAAGAATCCTCATTTTTTTTTGCTCGGCTTTAGAAAACCATTTCTGAAATGGGTCAACCAGTTGGACAAATAAGTCCTTATTTTTATATGATGCAATAAGAGCAAGTTTAATCCGCTCTTTATGGTTCATTCCATCAATCATACGGTTAGTCAGCAGGAAAAAGGTATGTTCGCTTCTGGCTTCAAAAGAGATGATTTCACCAAAATTATAAATGGATGCTCCCTTCATTAAATAAAACAAATCCTCTTCTGAGAAGTCGACTAGACCTGAATTTTTGAGATCGATAAAAATGGATGCAGAGATCTTGGATAACTGACCCGCAAAGTTCTGATTAACCTTAAAATCCTGAGCAAGTTCAAATAGACTTTGTTCAATCACATTTTGAAACGTTTTGCCACCACTTAACCGCATGAGGTCCTTACAAAAGATTCCATCGCGCAGCCCTTTTTTACTGACCAGAAAAACAGGAGCTTCCGTAATAACCACAAGCGATTCAAACACTTCAATACCAGGTATAATAATATCGGCACGATCATTTGATAAACCATCGACCTTCAGTAATTGCATGTAAGATAAGTTCGATAAATAATGATTTAATTCATGAATATCAGCCAAATTCATTTGATATTGATGGATATCCTTTAAAGGATATTTACAAATTCCTTGATGGATTTGTGCCATGTTTCTGGCGCTTCCACCTATCGCAATCACAGGAACTCCCTTATTATGCAACCAATTAAGCGACTCAAAGTTTCTTTTGATAAATGCACTGATTTGCTCTTTCTCCTTAACTGTAGGGATATCACCAGAAATAAATTGCTTTTTCAGTGAGAGAACTCCAAAAGGAAAACTATGATAATCTTGCATCTCTCGATTTTTAAAATAGGTTATTTCTGTACTTCCCCCACCAATATCTATGGTAATTGCCTCGTCAATGGAAAAAGAGAGGATGATAGCTAAATTTCCATAATAGGCTTCTTCATATTCAGATAAAATCCTCATTGAAAAATCCGTTTTATTTGATACCTCTTCGAGAATTTCCTCTTGATTATTTGCCTGACGTATAGTGGCCGTCGCAACACACTTCACTTCTTTTATTTTGTGATGTCTTGTCACTTCCTGAAAGCTTAATAGGATATTAATTAATTTTGTAATGCCGCTTTCGGACAAGTTTCCTTCTAGAGTTAAGTCTTCGCGCAATCGAACTACCATCTTGACATTTTCAATTTCCTTTAATCTCCCGTTCGTGTCACGCTTATAGATCACGAGTCGCATCGTATTTGACCCAATATCAATAATTCCATACTTAGCATACAATTCGCATCATCTTCCTTTTAAAAATAGGGTTTCTACAGTAGAACAAATGATAATATTAATTTTAGGATAAGATTAGCCGATTATCTATAACATTTACATAATTTTTACAATATATCGTATTGCATCTGCCTTTATGGCAGGACTGTTTCATGTAATTTGAATCTACTTTCAGAAAACAAAAAAACCGCCTTTACCAATCATAAAAGATGATAATAGGCGGCTTTTATGGATTAATTTTGAGATAAAGCGACTTCAGAAACCTCAACATTTCCTATGAGATTTTCTAATCTTTCCTTTAAATCCTTTCTTACTTTCTTTATGTCACCTTTTGGAGCATGGATTTTATGTTTGTTGATTTTTAATTGAGAAATCCATATTTCTACTTTATTTATTTCATGTATTTGATGCAGAATTTTCTTATGATAATCCTCTTCGTTTTCAAAATGATCTCCAATGGTCCCATTTAAGAAATCATAGAGATCCCTTAGAGATTTTGATTTTTTTTGAATAGAATAAAGTAATTTAATGGCTCCTTCCGACGTTTTTTCCACTTCTTCTACTGTTTGCTGATAGTCTTGAACTAGCTGATTAAAGCGATCTTCATATTCATTAAGCCTATCTATCTTTTTCAATTGGACAACATAAGGAACCAGTTCCCGTTCCAGAAAAAGTTCCACCTTATGGTGATACTGCTCATTTAATATAGAAGGGACCTTTAATGAAATTTCCTTTCTTTGCTTCTTTCGTTTTTTTGAAAGAAAAGGGGCCATCGCTAAATAGAGGTTTTTTTCATCCCCATCTTGATTGGTTTTATTCAAAAATTCATCCGTTTCATGAATATTATTGAATAATCGATTAATCCTTTTTATTGAAAGTAGGATTTCACTGTTTTTTGAAACTCCCAAAAATTTAAGTGCTGTCCTAATTTTATGCCCTAGTACTCTTGCTGGCTCAACATCTTCCGTATCCTCTGATATATAACGATAACAGTGTTCACTGTATTCTTTAAACAGAGTTTCAAGTGATGCTTTCCAAGGTAAGGCTAGTTTCTCATTCCCAATATGAAGGCAATTTTCACAAAGCCACTTTGATTGGATCTGAATCAATGAACCATTGCTCTTACAAATCATGCACTGGGGTTTATTTACTTTCTTATTTTTCACTTTATTAGTACCGGATGCTTCTACTCCTTTACTGCTTTGATCTTGAATACGCACTTTGGCCTCACTGTTAGCTTCATTTCTTAAACCATCTGCACGGTCTGCTTTCATTTCCTCTTTCAGTGCCCTCTCAGCATTTAATTCTTTTTCGATAGCAGCGGCATTTTCATCTTTTTGAATCTTTTCATCACTTTTCGTATTATTCAAATCTCTCTCCCCATTTTCTATTTTTTATATTATCAGAATAGACACAATTTTCATAAATTGTCAATGTGCACCTGCTATTATCCAAGATTTATACACATATACTTTTTTACCCATCACCTGAAATATCATCCTCCTCTATCGTAATCTCTCTATAAGCAACCGATACTCAGTTGTCACTAAATAATTCCCCTAACAATTCACACTAACTTTTTAAATATGGGGCTTGAGACGCACAATTAGACAAATCAACAACTTATATGTTATCATAAAGTTGTCGCTTCGAATGATTAAGACGATCTATCACTTACAATCTATTAAAAAAGGAGGAGAAGCTACTTGATTCGATTCAAAAACATTGTCAAAAAATACCGCACCAAAACAATTATTAACGATTTTTCTTTACATGTTGAAGGTGGACAATTGGTTGTTTTTGTTGGACCCAGTGGTTGTGGGAAAACAACCCTATTAAAAATGATTAATAAGCTAATCGAACCAACGTCAGGAAAAATCTACGTAAATGGCAAAGACATTTCCACCATTAATTCGATCGAATTAAGAAGAAATATTGGATATGTCATTCAAAATACGGGACTATTTCCACACATGTCGATAAAAGAAAATCTAGAACTAATTCCGAAGCTAAAAGGAGAAAAGGACTCCGCTCAAATTACCCAAAAAACGATGGAATTGATGCAAATGGTTGGCATGAATCCAGAAGAATTTTTACATCGTTATCCAAATGAGCTGAGTGGTGGACAGCAGCAAAGAATTGGTGTTGCCAGAGCTTTTTCAACAAATTCAGACATCATTTTGATGGATGAACCTTTTAGTGCCCTAGACCCAGTCACACGCGGCTCCTTACAAGAAGAGCTTTTTCAAATGCAAAAGGAATACAATAAAACGATCATTTTCGTCACACATGATATGGATGAAGCAATTAAGATTGCTGATAAAATTTGCTTATTAAAAGATGGTAATATTCTGCAGTTTGATACCCCTGAGAATATCTTAAGAAATCCCGCAAATGACTTTGTAGAAAACTTCATCGGCAAAAGAAGAGTCTGGAATAACCCTGAGTTATTAAAGTCTAGAGATATTATGATTCACAACCCTGTGAAAATTATCCCACAAAGAAATGTCCTTCAAGCAATTGAGATCATGAAAGACAATAAAGTAGACAGCTTATTAGTAACCGATAAAAACAATGCCCTTTTGGGGTTAGTCACATTAAAAGGGATACAACTGCTTAAGCGAAATTCGATCATTGGAGAAATCATGGAGCGAAATGTTCTTTCTGTCCGGGATGACGCTAATCTAATCTCCGTTTTGTTCACGATGAATGAACATAAAACTGGTTATATTCCCGTGGTCAATGAAAACAATCAATTGATTGGACTTATCACGAGAAGCAGCATTTTATCCGCTCTAAGTAGTCAATTAATAGATTTGGAGGTGACCTTCTAATGGGTGATTTTTGGACATATCTATTAACGAACTATCAACAAATTTTTCATTTATTAGTCCAACATCTTTTCCTAAGTGTTGTATCCGTGTTAATTGCCATTGTGATTGGAATTCCACTCGGCATTCTTATTTCAAAAGAGCAAAATCTCGCCAAGCCAGTAATCGGAACTACCAATGTCATTCAAGCAGTACCAAGCCTGGCGCTGCTCGGTTTCCTTATTCCTTTTATCGGGATTGGCAGTACTCCGGCAATTGTGATGGTGGTTCTGTATTCACTTCTCCCAATCGTCAAAAATACCTATACTGGTTTGACTAATATTGATGCTGATATTTTGGAAGCAGCGAAAGGGATTGGTTTAACCCAAGGGCAGACAATGCGAAAGGTACAATTACCGTTAGCCTTACCTATGATTATGGCAGGAATCAGAATTTCAGCCGTAACAGCAGTCGGTTTGATGACAATTGCCGCTTTCGTGGGCGCTGGCGGTCTTGGCTATCTCGTGTTCTCTGGTGTGCAAACTGTTGATAATAATATGATTTTAGGAGGAGCCATTCCTGCATGTTTACTTGCATTGTTCATTGACTATATTGTAGGGAAATTGGAGACTTCCCTTTCTTACACTAACAAACAACGGGCTTCCAAAGCAGCCGTTCAAACAAGCAAATCTTTATCTAAAAAAATCCTTGTCGGTTTCAGCGCCCTCATTATCGTGGCCATCGGTGTTGCCATGTTTTTATCTCCAACGAAAGCAGAAAATAAAATTGTGATTGGCTCTAAGAATTTCAGCGAGCAATTAATTCTCGGAAACATGCTGGCGGATTTAATTGAAGATAAGACCGACTTGGTTGTCGAAAGAAAATTAAATCTTGGTGGAACCCAAGTTGCTTTTAATGCGCTTAATAATGGGGATATCGATGCATATGTCGAATACACGGGAACTGGATTGGTGGACATCCTGAAGGGGCCTCAGCAGAGTGATCCTGATCAAGTCTATCAATATGTTCAAAAGAAATTTAATGAAAAATATGGGATTGAGCTATTAGATCCAATTGGTTTTAATAACACGTATGCAATAGCAGTTCGCCAAGACACTGCTAAAAAGTATAATCTGAACACCATTTCCGATCTTGCAAACATAAGCAAAGACCTGACTTTTGGTCCAACAATCGAGTTTCCCAACCGGGAGGATGGATTGATTGGTCTTTCAAAAGCATATGATATCCATTTTAAAGAAGTAAAAGCAGTCGATGGCGGCCTACGTTATACCGCCTTGGACAACCATAAAAGCGATGCGATTGATGCATTCTCAACGGATGGCTTGATTGAGGCATTTCATTTAAAAGTTCTCAAGGATGACAAAAATTTCTTTCCGCCATACTATGCAGTTCCAATTCTCAAGACTGAAACTTTAGAAAAATACCCTGAACTTCGTAAGGTCATAAATTCTCTTGCAGGAAAACTTTCGGATGCAAAAATGCGCGAGCTCAATTATAAAGTGGACAGTCTCAAGCAATCCCCGGCCAAAGTAGCACATGAATTCCTAGAAAAAGAAGGATTGCTCAAATAATCACATAAGCTTATATTGAAAAAACCGGTTCTTCATTAAAGGAAGGGCCGGTTTTTTCTATACTTATATATTCATTTTTTTCACTGCCATAACAAAATAGACTCATGGCAATCATACTTTAATCATTCATAAAATTTCGGACACGTTCATAAGCAATCTGATTCCCAATCACTAGCAAAACATCACCTTCTAAAATCAAAGCATAGGGTCCAGGAGAAAGGGTTAACTCCCCTCCCCTTTTTATTCCGATGACAGTCCCGCCAGTGTTTTGCCAGAACATTACATCTGAGAGAGTTTTCCCTACATGACTGCAGTCTGCTTTCACTTCAAACTCCATTGGCGTCAATGGCTGTGTATGGCGCAGCTTTGTTGAGTAATCGATAATTTTCCGAATTGTTTCATTCAATTGTTCGTCAAGCCTGCTCCGCTCCTCCATTAAGAAATACATATTCTTTTCTAAATCCTTCATGCTTTCCAAACTGGTAAAGAGGCTTATGTATTTAAAAGCATTTTCACGGGAAGATATGACGATTCCGCTTCCCACTGTTGATCGGACAATCTCAACATCTTCCAAGATCTTAATGGCCCGTCTAACCGTTTCGGGGGAAACCTTGTATTCGCTCGCCAAAGTGGACCTGCCATAGATCTTTTCGCCCTCTTTAAATTTCCCGTCATGTATACGATGTGCCAAATCAATTGCGATTCGCTCATAAGTAGGTATTTTCGCCCTCTGATTCATAGTAACCTCCTCCACCATTTACTAAGCAACTAATGAATGACAACTTCACATGAGAATGAATGATTAGTTTTTTCCTGCTTAGCTATTCTCTTTATGATGATTTCTTCTTTTATATTTTTGCATGTTTAAAACTAGCCTTGAAACACAATAGTCAAATCTATTCATTAAAATGATTCACCCATTTAACTTTATTAACAAACGCCTTTTAAGCCGCAAGTTTTCTCATTTCAATGATAGTTTTTTGCCCCTATATGTAACTCTTTAGTAGCTGATTTTGAAACCTCTATGTGCTCTATATAAAAAGCAAAAATGTTAGTTTTAAAATATTGATTTGGATATACTTGCAAACCTTATCCCATTTTTTATTATGACCATAGCATAATTTTATTACAACTTTCCTCATGAATCTATTAATTTTCTCTTATATGAGTGCCTAGAAACTGCTGAATTTTTTTGTTTCACAAAAGCAGAACCTAACTCCATATGGAATTTTGGCTCTGTCTTATTATTTTCTCTCCTTAATTTTTATCAAATTTATTTTCTAAATCCTCGATAATTTTCTATAGAAATTAAAACAGCTACAAAAAAAGGCACTGCCATTTCGTTTATTGGATGTGCAGCAACAGCGCCATGGTATAAAATTTTTATGTCTATTTATCATCCGGACTTTTATCTCGATGCCAGCCATAATGAAAACCGTTGTGCCCACCAAAGCGTGGATCTCGATTATTCGGATTGTGCTGCTCATGAGCCATTTTCCCGGAGCGCATACCATGGAATCCCGGGTCGAAAAATCCTCTACGCATAGCCATGAGCCGTTCAAATTGTTCATTTCCCATACGAGAACGAGCGGCACGCAACCACTCAACCCGCTCATTATCATCTACTTCAACGCCAAGTTGAGACTCCAAAGTTGTGATTATTCGGTCCAGATATACTCCGAACGTCTCCTGTTCCTCTTCATTAAGACAGTTAAAAATATTATCAAAATCAGGTTCTTCTTTTTTGTTTTCGTTTCTGCCTTTTTCCGTAAATCCCACCAGCATTACTCGTTTATCTTCCTCTGACAGAACACGAGTGACATAGCCGCTATTCTGCAGCTTATTAAGCAATTCATTGAGCGATTGCTGACGGATACCCAACAAATAAGAAAGGTCCTTCGTAGAAATTTCCTCCTGCAGCTTTAGAATTCCCAGAACCCTTCCCTGTCCTCGAGTTGAGTCAGCTGTTGGTCCGTATTGGGCATGATTAAAAAGATGGTGGCGCTGCAAAAGTCATTGAAGCTTTAACATCTTTTCATAAAGTTCGTTGAAGTTATTTTCCATTTAATAAATCCTCCTTAAGCAATTTATAACAGGTACCTTTATCATTATATTACAGGTACCTGTTATAAATTTTTTTGTTAATTCATAAAGAAAGTGATAATAACTCACTCTTTTATTAGGAAGAACAATTTAACTGAAAATTATGGCACTATTTATACAAAACTAGTGTCTTCAACTATCTTAATTTAGTTACTTATTCGGCTTGACTATGTATATTAGATGGTACCTGTCACCACCCAAATTTTCTTGTTTCACGATTTTATTCCTCAAAAAAACAGAGCCTAACTCCAAATGGAATTTTGGCTCTGTTTTGTTATTTTGATATGAATTCTGAAAAGCATGGCAGTCATTAAAAACTTGGTTTATATATATTATTCAGTTTATGCATTATTCTAATCTGGATTTTAAAATCTCATTCATTGATACTTTGTTAATCTTTTTCTTGCTTAAAGCCTTAGAAATTTTATAAGTAAATCAGAAGATAATGAGAGAAAAAAAACAAAATTTGTTTTTCACTTTCATTAAATATCCAAAGTATCAAGTAAAAGAGTATATCCCAAATCCACTATATATAATGATTGATCCCCCTTGTTTGTCCTTCTAACCACATTTCGTCATTTGAACTATACTCTCAACGTAAAATGTCTATCAAAATATATTTATATGTTAATAAGGAGATCGGGTAATTTTTATTCTAAAAATTATGCATTATAGGCTGACCCATAAAAAAGTCATCTATAAAGACCTTATGGGATAGCCTCTTATTTTTATTTCTTTAAAATATATTCCTTATTATTTTTCGAAATAATTTTGGCTCTTATTGTCTTTCCACAGATTTGCTTTCCTTCCTTTTTGCTAATACCTGTAGGAATACTGCCAATCCAAATTTTACCTTCCTTTACAAAAGTTCCCTTTACACCTTTCCTTGTAAACTCTAAAACTTTTAAACTCACTTCCCCAATAAATTCCGGAAGTGTTTCTTTTTCTTCAGCTTCTGGTTCTTCATATGTGTCTTTAAAAACTACCTTACTTTGATCAACAGGACTGTTGTTGTTCTCCCCAAGTATAACTTGACTAACCCTATTTTCCGCTGATAGCTTAGGTTCCCCTAATATTTCAAATAAAGTTTTCCCGGTTTCAAACAATGAAACAGGAGTTCTTCTTCCATTAAATTTATAACATTTCACCTGGAACTTATCCATTTTATTCAGCAGATTTAATATTGCCTTTGCATCGATATATGCATCCACTTGTGGGCCAAATTGAAAAATATCCATAGAAGATAATCCAGCATTTTTATTATCGACTTTTCCATTTAAATAATAAGTACCTGTATTAGGATCTTGTTGAACAAAGCTTGGAATAAAATCTTTAAAATACGAATTGGCAACGCTATTTCTTACATTTTTCTTTTTAATAATTATAGGAAGTTCTTCTCCGGCATAATCATCTTTAACAGACAAATCAAGTGCTATAATTTGTTCAAATCCGAATCCGCCGTAAAATTTAACCTTATGCGTAACCTGGTTTTCTCCTAAAGTATTATTTTCTTCTATTCTAAACTTTGCCTCACGTTCATGCCAATTAATGGGATCTTGAATTTTAACGATGCCCTTTTTACTTACAACTCTATCAAAATGACCTGTAATTGGTCGAAAATCTACATCTCCACTTTCAATAATATTAGACCAATCAATTACACTATTGGCATTTTGTAATTGTCCCATTCCCATCCCTTCGACAAAGAAATCCCAGATATAATTTAATTTGCGACCAGCACTTAATGCTTTTTGGTAAGATAATTTTTGATATTCCGTAGCGAGTGAACTATTTGCTCTGTTTCCTTCTAAAACACTTAAATAATATAAAACATATAAATAATAGTACGGTCTTGGATCATTTAACTTATCCTTTTCTTCAAGTTCCTTCCATTTTAAAGCCACTATTATTCCTTTATCGACAGATTGACTCGAATACTTAGCTAATTGCAGCCATCTATTATAAATGGATATACGTCGCTGCCGTGCCTGATATTTATTGATATCGAAGCTATGTTCTATAATGTCATCCAGCAAATGTAAAATTTCTTCTACCTCTTTGGCTGGAATATCCTTATAGTAACTACTTCCATCAGCCGATTGGAACCGATATTTACCAAATCTAGCATTGACCAATCCGTGTTTTGCACTAATGATTTCAGAGGCCGACCCATTATTTTTTAACAAATATTCAATTCTATTAGTGTAATACTCAATCGCTTGTCCAAATTGATTCATCATGATGTTAGAACGATATTCATTCAACAAGTTAGAATATATACTCCTTGTATTATCATCTAATTCAACACCATCCAGAGCACTAATCAATCCCTCAATATCGGTTCTATATTGTTGCTGTTTTGGAGATAATGCAGCCAGTTGATCAACTGAATTAATTCCCTTTTTGCGGTACACAAAGTATAAGTAGTCCATAAGAAGATTCATTTGTGAAGTTAAGGCATAATCAGGACTGCCTGTTTGTCCAGCTAATGAAAAGATACTTATTATTTTGTCAATTTCATCTTCAAAATTAGAGAACTCTGAATCTGGCAACTCTTCTTTGATTCGTACCAATTTATCCCACTTGTCCTTTAAAACAGCACGCTTTGTTTGACCATGCATATGATAAACTCTGGAATCTTGACCACCGCACATTTCCATATATTCCATAGATTTTTCACTATATTCGGTAGCAAGTCCAACATTACCAATTCCAGCACTATATTTTGAACACAATCTGCTTAAGTGCCCATAAAAATGCGCAGTCATCATATAAATCTGCTGATATTCTTTCGGATCCACTTCATCCGCAAGTTTTGCCGATAACGTTGCCAATTTTAACAATATTTCCTTTTTCTTTGGTGACAATGGAACCTCTTCAATAATTTTTGAAAAATCCGACTGGTTCATGTCATATCCAATCCGATTCTTTATAAATACCTTTTCCAAGATCACATGATAGGCATCCGCAAATTTTTCCTTGCATTCTTCAAATATTGCTTCGATTAGTTCAGTCGCCAAATCAGCCAATTTTTCACGATACGGCTCACCATATAAATACTGACTGCATTTATCTAGTAAATTTTGGCTGATTAAATAATGTTTTGGCCGATATACAATCATTTCTTGATTATTTGGTATATAAAAAGCACTTTTTATAGATTCATTTGTGTTTATGTAATTGCTTCTCGGATTTAAACCTAAATATTTATTGACAAAAACAGCAGGTAAACTTTCCTGTCCATAAATATCACACAATGCCATAAAGGCAATTGCCTTTATCTCCTTTTCCCCATGTGTAATATTTGCTATGACTCGTTCTGCATATCCATCAATTCCGTTAAAGTGCTTGTCCATATAATAAAGAGCAATCATAAACGGACATCTCATGGAACTAATATCTTGCCTGATAAAATTATCATACCCTGCATCTTTTAACTCCAAATCATCCTTTGATAATGGACTATACTCTTTAATAAATCTTCTAATTTGCCTTTCAGAATCAGAAGTAATTGCGGAAAATGGTAATTTCTGCGCATTATAACGTTCACCATTTTGTCTGACAGCTGCAATAAGTACACAAGCTCTCGGAGTTTCTTTTATAATGGTTTCCAACTCTGCAATATTCTCAAAGTATTCGTCCGCTAAAACGACCACACCTTTTGATAAATAATCATACAAATCTGTAATGATCTTTGAGATACGGTTCTTATCAAAACGATGAATAAGAAGAACAGGATAATCCGAATGCAATTCCCAGCCTATCCGCCGTAATAAAGTTGAACCTCCGATACCAGGCGTATGTTCCAAATAGAAGACTTTATCTTTATTGGCATCCGGGATACGTCCAAGTTGGGTCTTAATTTTATGGATCATTCTATAAAACTCATTTTGCGGAATAAGATCGGCTGTCTCTTTACTTGCAAATGCACACCACGGTGCATTTCCTCCCCGATAAAAATCGCTTATTAATTCCTTTGCCTTTTTTTGTTCTTCTTGGCCGCATCCTTTATAAAGCACTTCAAAATAAGTCTCAACATTTTGCGCTTGATTGATTGATAACTCTTTATAACCATCATTAGAAGGCAAAAGTGTATCTGTACTCACATCTTCTCTCTTTGTAAAAGTAACCTCATATTCCTTTAATCCTCTGAAAAAGCTGTCAAGATCACTCTGGATAAATTGAAAACGATTGCTGTAATCATAGTTGTATCGCAAATAAGATGAGAAAATATTGCGTTCTAAATTTTGTATAGTGTCATTACTCCAGTAATAGATGCCGGAAAACGCGTATGAAACGGAGTCCAATTCTTCTTCACATACTTTTAATAAGTCTTGGGCAATTTGATCATCTGGATGTAAATAGACGATTGTAACCGGATTTAATTTTTGTGCAACTTTTTGCAAAATCTCTTTAAATATTGCCGATACTTTAGAATGGTACTTATTAAATTTTCCAGTATAAAATGGGATTTTTGTCGGTAATACTTTTAAGATATTTGAGTGCTGCTCATCATGAGATGGTGTAACCAATTGACCACATTTAAACCATTGAGTAATGCCCTTTTTCAGTATTGCCGATTCTGCAGTTTCTTTTGTTAATAATTGAGGATGAATTTGACTATGATTTACAACTGATTGGAGCCCGCCATACTCCGTATAACCATCAAAGTCAATCACAATATCCCAAGGCATATTCGCTAATATTGCTCTTTGATCACCTGGAATATCATTTAACGACCCAGCCACTAGAATAGTTGTTCTATGATTGAAATTCAGATTGTTTGTATGACTAAAAAAAGCCTGCATATCACAATGAATATCATCTGGATATGTAAATCTTGACAATTGTGATTCGTAATCACTATCCATGAAGATAATCATATCTCTGATGATGTTATAACATCTTATGGCAGATAAGCATGTTGCGATATCCCCGCTATGAGTCAACTTACTTCTAACAGGCCGGTCTTCCAGTAATACACTTAAGTTGATTCGATTACCTTCATTATTTTCAGCTAAGATAGCTTGTAGAATCTCTGTAACTTCATTGGCATTTCCTTTATACTCAAACCACGACTGACCTAATTTTTTGGAATTAAATTGCCTCGTTACTGTGTTTACCGGCCCGAAAGAATAAGTCGATATGATATGTTTACATAAAAAATCCGCAACGCAAAAAAGTGATAATTTCGTTGCGAAATTATCTTCGTAATCATCAATAGCTAATTTGAGTTCTGAATCACCGTGTAGAGATTCACCCAAAAACTCTTGTTGTATTTCCGTTTGTAATATTTTACTATACTTACTATGTTGGCTTTTATACCATTCGGCCACTTTCCTTAATTTACTTTGATAGGTTGGCAGTAAGAAATACTTACTTCCTTTCTCGCTTTGAATTTCTTCACAATAATTTCGCATACCATCACTCCCTACACAATAAATTCCTTACCATATTATAACATTTAAATATTTTAATTACAGATTTATTTATTATCTCTAATTCACTAGAGTTGTATTAATTAGATTTCACTATTAAAAATACTCTGAATGTTCAATTTTATCATTTTGTGCAAAGAAAAAGTCCTTTATAATGGATAAGTCAGGTGGTAACCCGTCCAAATCCACTAATAAAGGACATCACTCATGGACAAGATTACACGAAAAACTTCATTTGGACAATGGTTTTCACCAATAAATTCGAAGGTTTTTGAGGAACAAGTGAAAACATTGCAATTAGATTTCTATACGAAAAAATTAACGACCGAGTCTTTCCAAAGTTACTGCTTTTTGCGCAGTTACAGGAAGTCGAGAGTCTTCATGCACTAAGTGACTATCTTTTCGATGACAAGCTTCAAAAGGCAATCGACCTTGACTCTATTAGTATTTCTCAGTTATCAAAACGATTAAATGGGTTGAATCCCGACCTTTTCCAAAGTCTTTTTCTCGATTTAGTATCACAAATTCATGCTAAAACGCATTATACGAAACTTGTGATGCCATTAAAAATCATCGATTCAAGCAAGTTGCCACTGAATTTGACAAATCATAAATGGGCAAAATTCCGGAAAACAAAGGCAGGAGTGAAACTGCACCTGCATCTTGTATTTATGGAAAAAGGCACATCTTATCCTGAAAAAGCCGTTATGACAACAGCAAAAGAACATGACCGTGGTCAGCTTGAAATCATGGTAGATGACAAAGAATGCATGTATGTGTTCGACCGTGGTTACTTAGATTACGAACGTTTTGATCGAATGACAGATGATGGCTACTTTTTTCTTTCAAGGCTACGGAAAAATGCTGTAATACGAGAAGTTTACAACTTTAAGCTGCCCGAAAACACGTCTGTTTTATCGGATCAAATGGAACTGATAGGTACGACACAAAATCGTGCTGAAAATTACTTTCGCCTAATAAAAGTCTTAGATTCAAAAGGAAATGAACTCCATTTGATCACGAATCGTTTTGATTTAAGTGCCGAAGAAATCTCAGAGATGTACAAATCACGCTGGGCCATTGAATTGTGTTTCAAATGGATCAAACAACATCTCAGCATTAAAAAGTTCTACGGTCAGAGCGAATGGGCGATTCAAAACCAAGTATTTATCGCACTTATTGTTTTTTGCCTACATGTACTCGCACAAATCGAAACAAGAAGTAAGCGAAAAACCTTACAAATTAGTTGTTAGATTTGCATTCAAACTGCCCCTCCTGTTCAAGGATTATCAATTGTTTTTGGGATACAGCAACATAGTTCAACGACTTTTTCGTGTTACGGTAAATAATGTTCCTCAGGTCTAAAGTAATGTCTCGTTTATTGCGGAAAGAAGATTCCCCCATTTCAATTTCAAATTCATGTCCATAGCTTAAGAACACTTTCGTGTGCTTGTTGCCCAGTCGCTTGGTATACTTTACATGAGATAAAGCAAACCAGACGCAATTTTCTTTTTTATACGACTTTGTAGGGAATAGCCAAATGTCCAATGAGGCATCGATTTTGATTGGGTACATCTTTCTGTTTCCACCTAATAACTCCCTCGAACTCCTCAGCGCACCTATGAAGTTTGATCCATAGCTGAGAAGCGACTTGTCAATAAGCTTGATAGGTGACATTGAGACTAAAAAGCTATCATCACCTTCAATAACAAATGTGAATAATTCTCCATTTTCATTCCATTCACCGTAGAATAGAACTGTTTTTTCATTAATTAAGTAGTTATTCCTAATTTTCATTGTTAAACCCTCCTTCGTTTTGTTGATTCTTCCTTTCATCTTAGAACTATAAAATTATTGCGAAAAAGGGTATACTAACATAAAGTTGGTATACCCAACTCGATAAATCCCATAGGTACTGTCTGCCAGACTGTGTTACCTATGGGATTTTTATTTGATTTCTCACATTCTACTCACCCCCTTGTTCCTCGAGCCAATTAACAAGCTTTTCAATATTTCCTTTGTCGTTAGCCAGATAATAATAGCCTGCTCTAGCAGTGCCCCTAAACTCTTTCCATATGGGATTCTGTCTATTAAAGTCCACATCTTTTAACCTGCGCATTCGCTTAAATAATTCTTGTTCTCGCTCTTCTAATCCCTTTTTCCCCAAGCCCTTATTTGCAAAATAAGCAACACTAACAAGTAATGGATGATTTGCCAGCATCGATATTTGAAAATTACCTATTTTTTCCGGTGAGTATAAACGAAATAATTCATGAAACCATGTGTTAATCAATTGGACATAATCCTCCGCACGCAAATGAGGTTCATAACGCTCCTCTATCGTCCTGAAGACCATTCTTCCGGTAAGAAATATCGCTACAATTTGACGCAAGTGTGACAAAGATAGCAACTTTTTATTGGCTGGTCTTATCACTGCTCTTTTTTCGATTTCAACACCTGCTGTCTTTAATTGTGTATTCATTTTTAGAATAGTGTTGGTTATAATGTTCAATTCTTTTCTCGAGTCAAAGGCAATTCTTTTTGATAGAGCCACCTTTTTCCCTTTTGTATTTAGGTCAATATAGAGTTGATCCGATTCTTCCTGTGACAGCCCTTCAAAAATTTGTATGGCCACCTCCGTATGTTGTGCAAAATGAATGAGCTTGTACCCTTTTTTCATTTCCTCATGATGATCACTTTTTGCCACTCTGTATCCCGTTTCTTCAATTTGACAAAATGCTGCTAGTCTTTGGCTACCATCTATAATGGTCAATTCTTGAGGCTTTTCAGTCCCGAGATAAGCAACATTCGCCACCAATGGTGGAAAATAAATTTGTTCGGTTAATACGTTTTCCAAAATGTATCTTTTTATTGCTCTCACATGCAGTTTGTTTACCTGGCGCAATTTCACTTGCCCATTATTGATCAGGGCTGACAACTCATTAAGTGTATAAGTTACGATCGATTGTCGCTTAGAGAATACTTCGTTGATGATCATGACATTCAATCCTTTCTTTATTTAGAATTGCCAAAAATTTCACTGCTGTTCTTTGGATTGAAGTAGTGGATGAGTGATTTGTTATTTTTCTCGATGTGGAATCATATAGATGGGAAAAAAGTGGGTCATCATGTTGCCACGTGCAGTATTGTTTAAGTTGCTTAAGCTGCATAATTGCTTTTTGATGAGGAATGGAATGTTTCTTGTTGAGTTCATAGATTGTAAGAGCCAACGCAACTTGAATTCCCGTGAGACCCGTCACATATTTCTTTCGGTTAGCCATTTGTTTAGGGAATAAATGCAGCCATGATTCAAAAAATGCCAAAGAGATAGCCATTACTTCGTCAGGTGTATAGCTTCCAAAATTTGCGTTGCCTTTTTTGACTGTTAAATTCCCTTCGAATAAGGCTAACAAACATTTCCTCATAATTGTAAGTGAAGTAACAGCTGAGTTTTGGTATGTAAGTCGGGATAATTCTTGTTCAATTTCAAATTGATGTTCCAGTTGTTTTGCTACCTGTCTCGTTAATTCCGTATAGGTGTCTCGATGATCGTATTTCATAATTAATCCTATATGTGCTTCTTTTCGCTCCGTATTAATGTCAGTAAACATCTGCTGTTCATCTTGTGTAGAGAGGTCCAAATATACTTGCATCGCTATCGGATATTCCTTCAACTTCTCAATGTAATCTTGAATGGTTCGCGCTTCGTTTATATTTCCAGCCTCTTCTGCCGTTTCTTTTTGTGATATCAAATGACTTAAAGCAGATGACAGTGCTGAGGCGCGATGTTGCCCATCTAAGATGTAAAGCTTGCTCCCTGGCTGTAGCTCCCAGCCATGTTCCGTCTTCTTAATGGCTCCCCTAGCCGAGAAAACAAATGGCGAAAAATAAAAATCAATGTTCTTTAAAGATTCTAATATAAATTGTCTTATTTCCACCCTTCTAATCGGGTCCAATTTGCGTTGTACCTCTGGATCTACCTCAAATAATGCCTCCAGTGTAGAAAAACGAATTTGGGTTGCCAGTACTTTTTTGCCAAATTGATTATAGCCGATTCCTTCAATGATGGTTTTAAAGTCATTATTTGACAATTTCATCACCCTCCTGAAAATATTATAAATTTTACCAAATGTAAATGTAAATCATATTTTGTTGTCTATTTCGATATTGAACTCTAACGAATTACTTGTTTTTTGTCTCAATTCTGTAAAACATTGACAATTTTATATTAAGACGATATAATATTATATTTCTTTTATAAAAAATTCTAATTCTGCTTGTTCTTCATCAAAATGATATAAAAACATTGCTATTTAACCCTATAGTAATGTTTTTAACCAAAAAATTTTGAATATTTTGTGAACATTAAAAATTTACTCACCAATCATTCATAATAGTGAAAAACACTATTTATACGTTCTTTGCTCTCATATTTTTTGTTGAAAAGAGCCTCTTTTTTAAAACAAGAAAATCTATGCTAAATTTATTGATCAAGTCAAATAGACGGCAAAAGGCATTTGGAAAAGATTACTTCCCAAATGCCTTTCAATTTAATGCATTTCTTTTTTACTAATCTTATAAAATTAATCCTATATCATAACAGAACAACCATCAGGAATATTTTTTTCTAGACATAAAATATGAAGATTAATTTCCTTGGGCTTGTCAACTAAAGTGTGTAAGTTATTCTAAGTACTTTTACCCCTATATCTTTCAATTCATTATATCCAAATTCTACAGCCTTCTGAATAATCGCTTTTAGTTTATCTTGTTTACTTAAAGTATTTTTTATATTAATAAATCTCTCCACATATCGCTCTCTAGATTTTGTTAACTTCGTCTCAGATAAATCATATTCGCCTTCATCATCAATATAATATTCTGTTATATAGCCCTTTTCAAATAAATCATCCAATGCCTCAATAAACTTCTCAGCATCTATATCAAAATCCTCATGATATATATCTACCAAATCAGGATATTCTTTTTAAGATTCAATATATATTGCCAACAATACCTTTTCCTTTAAACCCAAATTTATTCATATACACTCCCCATAAAAAATTTATTTACAATAATTTCAACTTCGACAAAAAACCTTTTCGGCTATTCCCCCTCATAGGCTTTCCATTCAGGTACGCCTAGATTTATAAGATTGCGTACTTTTGTCTTTGGCTTCTTCCAGTTTTTCCATAAGCACATGCGAAGCCTTCTCCGAATCCAACCATCTAATTCGCTGAATACAGATTTCGTATCAGCTAGCGCAAAATATCCACACCACCCTATTAAATATTGATTCAATTTCTGAATCCTATATTCCATCGGATAGGGTATCTTTCTTGAGGTGATTTCTCGTACTTTCTTCTTCATTCGTTTTAGGCCTTTCTTTGCGACACGGACTTTTGGCTCTTTAGAAGAGGTGAAGCTAAACCCTAGAAACTTCCGTTTCCATGGTCGGTCTACTGCTAACTTCATCTCATTCACTTTTAAGCGGAGTTTCCCCTCAATGAATAGTTGAATGCTTGCCATTGTTCGTTCTCCTGCGTAACGAACGAATCTATGTCCTCTGGCTTCTAATTCCTTGTCTGGTTCATCTAAGACAATGTTAGAAAGCAGTGGACTCAGAGGTCCTCCTTGTGGTGTTCCCTCTTCTGCACTCGAAACAACTCCGTTAATCATGACACCAACTTGTAGGTATTTGCGAATGAGCTTTAGTAATGGTTTATCGTTGATTCTTTTCGCTAGTGTGCTCATGAGTCTGTCATGGTTTACCTTTTTGTCAAAGAACTTTTCTAGGTCCATGTCTACCACCCATCTGTATCCATCTTTGATATATGCTTTTGCTTTCCTAACTGCATCATGGCACTTCGGTTTGGGCGAAACCCATAACTATGTTTGGAGAACATTGGGTCATATACCTTCGATAGTACTTGGGCAATGGCTTGTTGAATCAAACGATCTGTCACAGTTGGAATACCTAACAACCGAATACCGCCATCAGGTTTCGGGATTTCGACTCTTCGGACAGGCATTGGTTCATAGATACCCTTGAGAATTGCCTCTCTGATGGATGACCAGTTTTCGAGTATGTGCTGTCGTAGGATTTGTACGGGCATCATATCTACTCCATGGCTTCCTTTATTCTGTTCTACTCGCTTCAATGCTTGGAGCATATTCTCCCGTGACAGGATTTGATTCATAAGCATCGTTATTTCTTTCCTTCCGTGAATAGCGTATCTTCTTATAACAGTCGTCACTCCATCCTCCAAGAGGTCCCCCACGGGATTCACCGTTTCCTTCCTCAAGTGAGGTACTACGTTTTCTGTGTTCGTCATGACTCACTGAATGCCAAGGGCTATTCTCTCTTAATTGTTCGGTCCTTCCAAATCGTTCTAGACCGATTCGTACTATGACCTCGGCTGACTTCTGATGGTTCAACTACTTATCGCTAAGTAGGTTATGAAGGGTACTTCACGTATCCATCAGACCTCCCTGGGTAAGAGTGTAATCTTTCCTTCCACCTATCTGCTTCATTTACTCCGTATCACCTTTGGCAGAATGGACTTTGTTTTGTACTGCAAACTCATCCAATGATACCAAGCCTTATATGAAATTCGTGTTCCTCAGACCGGAAGTTTGCCGCTCGCTTCCTTCAGATTCCGCGTCACCACGGACACCCTTGCGTTAAGCTAACCACTACTTCTGCCTTCGCGGCTCGGGACTTTCACCCTAGAGATTACACCCATGCCGGGCGCACAATAAAAGAATCTGACTATTAGTCAGATTCTTCATGTAATTACTATTATTTGTAGCTTCCATACGTAGGATTTGTTAAAACATAATTCCCTGAATTTATAACAGTTGTTATATTGACTTTCTCAAATGTTCCTGCAGTTACTAAAAACCAAGAATTGTTCAATTTTAAATACATCTCTGCATGATTATGCCCAGCTACTATCATATTAGTGTATCCTGCATAGTCGTAAAAAGCTGACTTAGCTTGAGCAAATGCATCACAATCTCCTATGTTCTTGTAGAGTACTTGATATGCAGAATTTGGTGCTCCTGTTAGTGGGTCGTTTACCCCATCTACTACTTGTGCAAATAACACTTGTATTTTATATACTTTTCCATATCAGATTTACTTACTTTAGCACTTACCAAATCTGCTAATGCATTCTCAGCCGAAGCTAATCCTACATTTCTGTCACTTCTATCACTCTTATCTCCACTCCACCTTGCTCCTTTTAAATACTCATAATAATACTGTTCATAATCCTCTCCACCAAATGATATATTATCTACATATTTCATCTTTTCTTCCATTTTTTTCAACACTGCATCGTATTCAGCTTGGCTTTTTGAAGCATATGTGTGTGTTCCAAACTTAACTTTGATACCTCCAACAGTATTTGATGCCTTCTGTGTTGTGAAGGTGACGGATTTGTATGTTGTAGAATAATGACTTGTTGTGCCAAACATTTTGTTGACTAGTTTATATGATACCATTAGGGTTGTGCCACATTTTTGTGTTTTGATTGGTAGGACATATGATTTGCCGTTGACTGTAGCTTTGGTGCTGTTTAACGTTACTACTACTTTTGTTTTACCTTTTACCGCTGTCATGGTTTTGCTTGTGTGTGTTACTTTGGCTCCGAATGATGCGAATACGGAACTCATTGGAACTAAGACTTGTTTTTCTTTGTAGATGGATGGTTGTTTGTAGGACTTGGTTGAGCCGTTTATGATTGTTTTGAGCTTTGTGTAAGATGCGGCTTGGCTAATAATCGTTCTGTTTCCTATTATTGCTGACTTCGACAGTAACCGCTTTAATTGTGGCTGGCATTGATACCCCAAGGAATAGCGTAAGAGCTAAACCAGTCTTGATTACTTTTATGCATAGTTAGGCCTCCCTTTAAATCTCTTCTATTTTGTTTAAAATGTCCATCAATTCTATTTCCCAGTTTTTCAATATGTAAGAAATAATTTTAATAAAATCCTCTATCATAATCGCTCTACACCATTTAGGTAAGTTCGATAAAAATAATAAAATTATTTGGTACATATTACCTATTTTATAATTAGATTATTTCTTATTCAATACTTTTAGAATAAATCTTTGAATTATATAAAAACTCAAGCTTGGGTGTAAGCTTGAATTTTTTATAGGGTAAATGAACTACTTTTCGATTATTTTAATGTGATCAACGTACAGTATTCCACATGGTGTTGTTATAGAAAAATGATACTAATACGCGTAAATATTGATTTTGCGTAAAGTTGTACCCCCTATAACCAAGGGGGTATTAATGTTCTGTGATTTATATTTATACGCAAAATTATCAATTCTCGCCCAGTTGTATGCTACTCTATATAATTTTAACCTATTTTTGAAGTTCAGCTCAAAGCCACACACCACCTGCGCTAGTAGTGCTACCATCAGCTTCACTTTAGTAAACGCTCTCCTACGGCTGTCTCAGACGATAATGAGAGAAAAAAATTTGTTTTTCACTTTCATTAAATATCCAAAGCATCAAGTAACGGAGTATATCCGCTAAATGGACAAAATTCCATTCGCATTACCGTTGTTGTTTGGCTTGTAGGGATGTAGACCTCCCTACCCCTGCTTCTAGAAATTTTATTGTTGTATTGCTAATCGTTATACAAAAGTATACAATAAAGAAAAACGAAAGGTGGAATGATTATGGCAGCTAAAACCGCAAATATCCTCGCTCGTGTTGAACCGGAAATAAAAGAAAAAGCTGAAGCAATCATGGCTCAATTGGGAGTGCCAGCTTCTGTTGTCATCAATATGCTTTACAAACAAATCATTATGACAAAGAGTATCCCATTCTCTCTTTCCATTCCCACTGTACCTATTGCTCTCGATGAAATGGATGCAGCACAATTCGATGCCATGATGCAAGCTGGATTTGAAGATGCTAAAGCAAACCATTCCCGTCCTGCAGCCGATGTATTTGCAGACTTAAGACGGGAGTTATAATCTATGGGTGAAACCTACGTTGTAAAAATCACAACACACGCACAGGAACAGATGCAGGAAATCACACATTACATTGCTTCTGAACTGAAAGCCCCGGATGCAGCACTACGTCTATTGGATGCATTAGAGAATGCGATTTCCTCTCTCTCCGAATTCCCACAGCGAATTACCCTTACCGAAGAAGAACCGTGGCACATCTATGGAATCCGAAAAATGCCTGTTAAAAATTTTCTAGTCTACTTCTGGATAGACAAGAATCATTTTAAAGTACAGGTAACCGCTGTTGTTTACGGAAAACGTGAACAGATACGACAGCTTTCACAGATGGATATGGAATAAAACAAATTAAAGTAGCCTTTCAACGCTATGTTGAAAGGGTTTCCACTTTATTTTTCACGCTAACTCCACATTAATAAAAGAGTCACCACCCGAAATTTGTCGAAGTTCTTCGACAGGAGTCGGGTGGTGACAGGCACTTATTTAATATCATAAAGTGTTCAAGAGAAGCAGTTTGCGTTAAATTTCAAAATCCGTTACTTCATAATATCCACAATTTTCTTTGCATGTTTTCTACATGAAAGACTAAACAATACAGCTATTAGTATAAATATTAAAGCTAGTATCCATTGTTTTTGAAATGCAGCTAAAACAGTAGTTATCAAGAACAACGTCAGCGTAGTCCTTGATAACGCATATTCTCTTGAGAGTGTACTTAAAATTGGGTATTGCTTTTTACAATCGTTAAACTTTTTATAATCATTGTCAAATGGAATAGCTTTAGTTTTTTTTAGTATGGGTTCGGTTACTATAGAGCCAATTCTATTAATTATATAACCTATCTCATAAATGACTGAAAAAAAGCTAATTGTGATTATAGTTTCTGAACCAAAACTAATTTTAGGAAAGGCATTTGAAATAAGTAAATGTAAAAAAGTGTTGATATAAATAAATATACAGCAGCCAACGAAAATAAATCCAGTTAAAAGCATGTTTAATATATTGTAAAACGGTATTTTAGTCTCCATTAATACCCTTCCTGATTCATTGATACCGTACAACTATTTGTAGTAACAGTAAATGAAATTGTCCCATCGTTTCTTGTCGTCAAAACATATCGTTCTTTTCCATAAAGTTTAGCACCTCTACCTTTATATAATTGAGCTGTTTTCTCTTGTGTAGTATGAACAATAGATTTATCCGAGACAATTGTTAAATAAGGATTTACAAGCTTAAAGAAAGAATCACAATATTCACCCGTCCTACCATGGTGAGGGGCAAGTAATGCTGTAGCATTTGATATCTTATTTTTTATATCACAATAATTTATTTCTATCATATTTTGTAATATTGATTTTGGATTATCTCCCGTTAATATAAATTTGTAACCTTCATAATTTATTATAATTATACTCGAAAAAGTATTCAGATCGTCTTTAGTAGTCCAACTGTCAGCGGAGGATATAATTTCTATATCTACTCCACCATTATTACTTGAATAAAGAGGATTTTCACCAGTGCCAATCGGATTGCTATATTCACGATTCATTTTATTTGCATAATCCGCAATCTCTTTATGTAGTGCTGTGTTTTGAGTGGGTATAATATCAAAAGCACCCTTGGGTCTTTGTAATACTCGAGGCTTTAAAATATTGTATAATTGTGGTAAATCATAGATGTGATCTTCATGGGGATGTGTAATTATTAATTCATCAATATTGCCGCCATAATATCTTAAATATTTGTTCCTGATATAAGAGGTAATGCTTTTATATGTTTTGGACCCAATATCAACCAAAATGTGTTTGTTATTCAGCGTTATAATATGAGTACAGCTTCCATGTTCAACATCATAAAAATTGATTGTCATTTCCATTTGCAATCCCTCCTATACACTTAAAGTTCCAATATATGTGCCATATGTATTTGATTTGTTCTCGTCTTCTAAATAAGAAACACTGTAATTTTTATTGGAAACATATACATGTACTTTTGAAGATTCACATTCAAAAATGATATCTCCAGCGGTATTTTGAGTAATGGTGTTATACCCGTTATAATAGTTTAAGTTTTCAGAAGGTGCTTCCCCAATAACAATAATCTGAGGTTGTAGTTGATTTAGGATATCGGTAGGAACTTTTCCTGAATCACGACCATGATGTGGTGCAAATAAAATATCGATTTTTTTCCAGTCTATCTCATCTTTAATTTTACCTAAAAACGTATTTTCAATATCTCCCATCCACATTACGGTTGCACCACCGTTAAAAGAATATGTAAATATGGGCGATATATTGTTAGGGCTTTTGCCGTCCTTGGCATTTGATAGTGCATTTTTATATTCTGAATTATCCACGATAGGCCATTGGATATTTATTCCGGATGAACCATAGTTTTTACCATCGTTTTTATCATTTTTATTCATCCATTTCCTTTTACATCCTTTATAAAGATAAAAAGCTTTGCTGGAATCACGCAATTTGCAGTATCTATCAAAATCCACAGATTCATCTGTTTTAGTAGCTTCATTTTTTACACAGTAAAAATTTATGATACCTATCTTGTCATCTAAATACTCTAATCCACAGATATGATCGTCGTCTGGGTGGGTAGATATAAAACGTGTAATATCTTTACCTTTAGATTCCGTAATAATTTCATTAACAATGGCATCTTTATTGTCATCGTCTAAACAGCAATCAATTATTGTGAAATTACTACTCCCATGCTTAATGTAAAATGTATCTCCGTTTCCAACAGAGAACGATTTAATAACACTCATAATCTATACCCCCCATCAAAATTTAAATTATGGTCTGAATTATTTTCTCTTACTTTATTTTATATTTTTGCTGTCCGGAAGAAGTTTTCTCAAATACTTGTATAAAATCTTTTAATGAATTCACGCGATTTAGAAATAATATACCTAGCAAAAGACGTTGATTGCGAGGAATACGGTTCCATTCATAACCTTTAAAAAGATCTTTAACAAGAAAAATCTCACCCTGTTTTAACCTTTCTGTTTCTTTAATTGCAACATTTAAAAGCTCATTTACATCTTGCATTAATGAACCCCCATATGATATTGATGTCAACAATGTTATTGATATGATTATATCGCAAATATGTAATTATTTCTATTAATTTAACAATATTCTATATAAAAAGAGAATGTCAGCTAAAAACCGACATTCTCTCATCATTGCCTAGTCTTAAATTTGCCCTACACTGCGTAATAAAGACATGCCTGAACACTCTTGTCCACGCATGCATTAAACATGTCTACACACTCCATGTCCAATACAACTGAAACATCAATTTTATTTTTTAAAACCTTATTCCTAAAATCATCGCCACCCGTGGTAAAAGTAGTATATCGTGCAAAGTGCTGAAAACTCAGGATTTGTACATATCTTTCCTTTGCATTCCTACTTCACACTCCACGTGCGAAATCACATAACTCTTATACAAAAAATCAAAAGAGTTTTGATGATATAAGCTTATGGCGAAATCTATTCCCTTGGAGTGTAAGCCACTACGTCCATTCACCGGGCAGCGTTTCACACCAATAATTAGACCTTAAGCAAGCCACGGAATCCCCTCGCAGCATAGTAGGAATTTGCTCCATTATGGTACACAAAGACAGTGTCGTAGCGACGATCACAAAAGATGGCCCCACCTAGTTTTCTAATATTAGTAGGTGTTTTTACCCTGCTCGATGTTTTCGTATCAAAGTTTCCAAGTTTCTGCAGCTCCCGGTATTGTTCTTCCGTTAAAATCTCAATACCCATATCAGCAGCCATATCAATAGCGTTGTTTTGTGGTTTATGTCGTTTCCTTGACTCTAGCGCTTCACGATCGTAACAAACACTTCTCCGCCCTTTAGGACTTTCTTTTGAACAATCATAAAAAATGTATTCCCCGCCTTTTGATCATAAACAATAACATCCGGCTCTCCGCCAGTTCTTTCCATTTCAAAAAGCGACCACAGTTTTTCTGTATTAGTTTCTAGCTTTTCTTGTACTTTAGCCCATTCAATTTCTTTATGGAGATTCATGTTTTTCTCAAAACGTGCTTTCAATATTTTGAGTATTTCTTCATGTTGATCTGGTGACAACTTTCTATTTTCATTATTCATACTCAAACCTCCTTGGACTCCAACTACCTAATTATAGTTATACCTTGCATACTACAACTATCTTTACATGAGCCATCAGTTCTTCATTATAACAATATAACAGAATATTTATGTAACAATCACAATTTATTGTAGTTCCATTTTTTAACCCATTATCTCCAGCAGAGCACATGTCCCACAGAGTGTCTTTATCTTGTCTCGATTATCAATCAAAGATCCTTAACTCCTCATAAAACTTACTCAAGAATTGCTTGATTCACAGGCTATTCGTGTAACCTAGTGCGCCCTTCTCCTGATATCGTTTCTAGCACTACCATACTTTAACTAGATACGCCCTTTCCTATAGTACTTCGATACGTACTGATATTAGGAAGTAGTACATAACCTGCAATACAGTAGTAACGAGTCTTTAAAAAAAAAACAATTGATACCCTGCTGACGAAAGGACTCTATTCTCGTCCTCCAGTGATACCCCGGCTCAGTCGATTGATTTTATCAATCATCAAGCCTTCTTAACAGGTTGGTTTGGAAAACGACGTTCCTTAACCGCTATGGAAATTGGTGATATCACCTTAAATATGAACAAAATGAATTTACATGTGGATTGAAGCTTAGATTTAGACAGGCGACTCATTCAGAGAGGGTACGGAAATTTATTATTATGGGGATGGAGATGTCCGATAAACATATCAATTCATTTCAGTCCATATTCCGTGAAGAAAAACTAAATTCATTCATATTATGGAAGTCACTCGTTACAACTCTACCAAGGCTCCTTTTTCTTACAAATTAATAATGTATCAAGTGCAGTTATCAACACAATAACGATTGCTTTTTATGGAACCACTCTAAGGGTTAGTGCCAGAAAAGATCTTGCCTTAAAATATGTGACGCTGACTGCAGATCTTTTAAGATATGCGGGAGATGGAGCAAACCTAATGATTGATATGAAATAGCTGAAAGAACCGCCCACTGCAAGTAACCGCAGGGATTTAACAAAAGATTTAAGGATTAAATAATGGTGTTGGTGTGTAAGAAAAACCGGGCAAAAACCGAGACCACTGAAAAAGTACGAATGAAATGTAAATTAGGACGTTCAACTACAATATGTTGAAGATTAACGTTTTTTATCTACTAGTTATAGATGTTCGGAGAGTTTGTTTTTTGTGACTAAATACTTTTTCAGCAATCTCTAAAATCCTCCCAGTCCTTTAATTGGTGTATCTTCTACCAGGCTGTGCCCCTTAACTGTACCAGATAATAGGTAAAACACTCAGCATTTAAGCAAAATGGGGCCGCTTCTCACAAAAAAAGCGACCCTTTTCAGCATATTATTGACCTGTTTCTATTGCACCTTTAATAACCTCTTGAGGAATCGTAATCTCCTTAATTTGGTTATGTTCTACATACTGACCTTTTAAATCCTGCACAAGTTTAACCGTTTTGCCTTCAACAGACATTTCCAGTTCCATGTTGACATTTAATGCTGTTGGGTAGAATGTCTTTTTATCAATATGAATTTCGTAATCCATTTTGTTGATTTTCATATTTTCAAAGACTTTGGCAGAATCCCCCATTCCCGCAGGCAATGTCTTTTGAATCGTTTCCTTTAAGAAATCAGTATATTTCTCGCCAGATGCATTTAATAATAGAATGTAACTTTTATCGTCTTGTTGGAATTTAAAATCATCGACAAATTTCTTTAAGTTCGCGATTTCTGCCGCTGGGTTCGTTTCTTGGTCAGATACTTTCACTAATTGATCCATCATTTCAGCTGGGAACTTCATCCAAGTTTGAGTAGTTGGGTCATAATAATACATGCCGTCTTTGGAAAAATAAGTTTCCATATCCATGACTTTTTCAGATCCAGGCATCTTTATACTCATTTTTTGATGGAAAGCCATTGGATCCTGAACAACATCCATTTCAATATTTGAATCTACATTCTCATTAAGAGCTTCATCTTGATCAGAGCTCATGTCTTGCTTCATATTCATTTTCACTTTAAAACTTTTTAATTCTTTAGAGGCCTCGGCTGTTTTTTCAAAAACTTGCTCTAAAGTCAACCCGGATGGCTCTTTGTTCTTAGATCCTTCCTGTTTGTTCACAGGTTCAGCCTTAGAATTACAGGCAGCCAGCATCAAAACCATGAACACTCCTATTAAAATCGATAAACCCTTTTTCACACTTTCACACCCCTTTTTTTTATTCGAACAGTCAATACGACCTATTCATTATAAAAGTTTCACTGGAAAAATGCCCCATACTTATTTCCTATTTTTTCATTTATGGGATTATTATCAACTTGTTTTATGGAAATTAGAGATGACGGAGGGGTGAAATGATGGGTTTAAGTGCAATTCTTCACAACCACTCTTTTGGTATATTTTATAAGAAATAGTTCATCCCCTATTCCAAAGTAAAAAGCACTCGAAAATAAGTGCTTTTTCTTGAACTGACGAACTTTCATCATTATTCTATTAATTTTATCAACGCACAGCACTCCACATGGCTTGTACTCGGAAACATATCCACCGGCTGCACCTCTACCGTCCTATACCCACCATCCTCCAAAATCCGCAAGTCTCTTGCAAGAGTGGCAGGGTTACAAGACACATACACAACCTTCTTCGGTTTCATCTCAATAATAGTGTTCAGCAGTGCCTCATCACAGCCTTTGCGCGGAGGATCTACGACTAATATATCAGCCGTATTCCCTTCCTTATACCACTTTGGAATCACGATCTCTGCTTCACCAACCGCAAACTCGGCATTTGTGATTCCGTTCAATTCCGCATTTCTTCTGGCGTCATCAATCGCTTCTGGAACGACCTCAACGCCAAACACTCTCTTTGCCTTTTGCGCTAAAAATAGAGAAATCGTGCCAATTCCGCAATAGGCATCAATAACCTTTTCTTCCCCTGTTAGTCCGGCATACTCCAATGCCTTATCATATAAAACCTTCGTCTGGACCGGATTCACCTGATAAAAGGACAAGGCAGAAATCGCGAATTTTACATCCCCGATATAGTCATAAATCACTTCATTCCCCCACAGAACAGTGGTTTGATCCCCCATAATCACATTTGTTCTTTTGAAATTAACGTTATGAACAATGGATTTTATCTGCGGAAGACGTTCCAGAATTTTTTCGATGATTTCATTCTTATGAGGGAGCTCTCTCGTTCTCGTAATGATGACCACCATCAGCTCTCCCGTCTTCATTCCATAGCGCGCCATGATATGACGCAAAACGCCTGTATGGTTTTCTTCATTATAAGCTTGAATTCCAAACTTACGACAAGTCTCTTTCACCACATTGACCGCTTCATTGATTTCAGGTGTGTGAATCAAACTTTCATTCGTATCAACAATCTCATGACTTCTCGGCTTAAAAAAACCAGCAATCAGCTCCCCGTTTCTTTCTCCCACAGGGACCTGTGCCTTATTGCGATAATGCCAAGGATTCTCCATTCCTAGAATAGGGTGAACCTTTACATTTTCAAGTTTGCCAATACGCTTCAAAACTTGCTCTACTTGATTTTGCTTATACTTCAACTGTCCCTCGTAATTCATATGCTGAAGCTGACAGCCGCCATATTTATGAGACTCAGAACGAGCTACATCTACCCGATAAAAGCTCTTTTCATGAATTTCGATTAATCGTCCAATGCCATAGCCTTTATTAACTTTTATCACCTTAATCTGGCCCTTTTCCCCAGGTAAAGCACCGGGTACAAATAGAGGATATCCCTCCACCTTGGCAACCCCTGCACCATCATGGGTTAAATCTTCAAAAACTACATCTATGTATTCATTTTTCTGAACTGGTAATGTTCTGCTCATGCTAAACTTCCTTTGCTTTAGAATCCACTGTCTTCTTAACTAGCAAGATTGTATCATAATATCGGAATGAACATGAAATTTTGTATTAAAAAAACCAGCCTCTGACCATTCGGCCTAAATAAAGCTGGCTTCCATCTTATCATTATTGGTCATCCCATTCATCGGGAAGATCCTGTCTCCTGATTTTATCCAATGGGACACATACCTCAAAATGGCGATATAAGTTCACAAATTCAGCTGGCAGCAATCCACCGAATTCTCCATCTAAGTTGAGCTGAACCTTTTCTTCGGAAGTCACCTTTATTCGATTTGCTTGGGTATAAATGACATTGGAATCATTAATATGTTCACCTCTTATTGCAAGGGTTGCAACCCGAATAAATTCAGCGAGATTCACCTTTTTCAAAATTAGTAAAGAAAATAATCCATCATTAATAGAAGAATCCGGTGCAAGCTTTTCAAATCCGCCTACGGAGTTCGTTAATCCAACGAGAAACATCATCGCTTCCCCTTCAAAAAGCTTTCCATCATACTCAATCTTCAGATCCGAAGCACGAATGGACGGAAGCATCTCGATGCCCTTTAAATAATACGCTAATTGTCCAATCATCGTTTTCAGCTTACTGGGAACTTCATAGGTCAATTCTGTTAAACGGCCGCCACCTGCGATATTGATAAAATATTTATCGTTGATTCTGCCGATATCGACTGGAATTGTTTCTCCTCTAGCTATAATATCCGCTGCTTTTAAAATATCCCGAGGTATTTGTAATGCTCTAGCAAAGTCATTTGTTGTTCCAACTGGGATGACGCCAAGGCGAGGACGATATTCCTGCTCAGCTAATCCATTGACCACTTCATTAATGGTTCCATCTCCACCCGCTGCAATCACAAGATCATATTGTCGGTTCACTGCAATTTTTGCAGCAACAGTTGCATCTCCTGCTCCTGTCGTTGCATGGCAAGAGGTCTCATATCCGGCATGCTCCAACTTTTGCAACACATCCGGTAGATTTTTTTTGAAAATTTCCCGACCAGAAGTTGGATTATAAATAATTCTTGCTCTTTTCATTACCATCCATCCTAATTAAAAAGATAAAGTGAAACCCTCTTGAAAAAGAACCATTTCACGTTTTTTTGTTAAATCATCTTCATCTATATTCCACCTTTATCATAATAACTCAAATGATTAAGACAAAGCAATTTTTCAAATCAATGTATCCATTAATAAATGATTCTTTGCACCTCTTCAACTAGCTCCTTCATGAAGTTCTTTACGGAAGTTTCCTTAACCAAACGGATGCCTTGTCCTGCCCAAAGGGACATGAATTCCCGATTATTTTGTTCAGCAGCTTTCTTCCGAAGTCTATTGGTTAAATAGTGCTGGACGGGATATGACGGAAGTTCGGGATTTCTTGCCTCCATCTTTTCCATAAACTGATTATAAATCCCTCGGGCATTCTTACCGGAGAAAGCCTTCGTAAGTCTCGTTTTATCCTCCGTTGCCTCCAAAACAGCTTCTTTATAGGCAGGATGGGCCCCGCTTTCATGGCAGCAAAGAAACGCTGTTCCAAGCTGAACAGCATCTGCTCCTAACACAAGCGAAGCGGCAATTCCCCTTGCGTCCATAATGCCACCCGCTGCAATGATTGGCACACGAACGCGATCCGCTACCTGAGGAATCAGCGCCATTAATCCAATAAATCCACTCTTTTCAGAATGAAAGGTGCCTCTATGCCCCCCTGCTTCACTCCCTTGGACAACAATCATATCCATTCCGTTCTCTTCCAGCTCCACTGCCTCCTCGACATTAGTCGCCGTTCCAATCACCAGACAGCCTTGGTTCTTCAATTCTTGGAGAATATCCTGATCAGGAATGCCAAACGTAAAGCTACAAACAGGAACCTTTTCTTGTAAAACTTCCTCAACCTGGGCTAAAAAAAGCCTCTCCAAGTCTTGTTCAACTAGCTGATCGTCTTTTCTTTCTAGCTGTAAAGCATCCTCAAATTCTGAGAGAATCTCCCTCATGGCATTCATTTGTTCCTCATTCACTTGAATCTCCTTTGGTGGAACAAATAAATTAACTCCAAAAGGTCTTGCTGTCTGCGATTTTATTCTCCTAATCTCATTTCTTATTTCTTCTGGCTTTAAATAGCCAGCTCCTAAATTACCTAGTCCTCCATTATTAGAGACCTCACTAACCAATTCAGCTGTGGTAATTCCACCCGCCATAGGCGCTTGAAAAATTGGATAGTCAATATGTAGTTGCATTGTAGACTTATTCTGATTCCAGCTCACTTATCAACACCTACTCCTTATTTCTTAAAATCTACTTCTTTACACATTCTTTTTTCATCTTCAAAACCCTTCTAATAATTTTATTTTTTCGATTTATTGTAATTTTCAATATTAATTTAGATGCATTTCCCTATTTTCTAATAGAATGTTTTATTATTCTATCGTTATAAAGATGTTAAAGTATTGCATATATATTCAGAACGATATAAAGTGAAACTTCCATCAGTGGGGGTTTTCGACGCACAGGACGTGAAGTGTGCAGACTTATGTGTTGACGTCGCGCTTTTAGTCTGCCATTCATCCCCCACTGATGGTTAGTCACGCAAAGCCTGATTGACTTTTCTAAGGGCTGAAGCCCAAAGAAAAATCTTATTTCACTTATCACGCTCATAACGCCACGTCCTGTGGCTTCGCCTGACTAGGACCTTAATCCCTCGTCGGACCTTTACGGACAGTTGATCTCCCACTTATCTTCTTCGTATTCTCAGAATCTTGAAGTGGGAGTCTTACTGTCCGTTAAGAGTGGGATAAATTAGTTTTTCAAAATAACAAAAGGGAAGGATATTTATAGAATTTTGTTCCGCAAAAATACTTTTAACAAGGAATATGCACTTTTTGAACGATTAGCTGATCATTGCGGCAACCCTTGCCTAGGATCAAAATAGCACGATTCTTGACTTAGTCGCCTATGCTTGGGCGGGATTTGGTGCTTCATTCGGACCGGTTATTCTATTAAGCTTATATTGGAGAAAAATGGCCAACTGGGGAGCCTACTGGCATGATTGTCGGAGCTGTTACGGTTATTGTATGGAGCAATCTGACAAAGGCTGAGATTATTCCCTTTGAATTATATGAAATTGTTCCAGGCTTTATCGTAAATTTAGTGGTTTCATTTATGGCCAGCAACATGACCTTCCAACATAATTACAAAATTGAAGAAGAGTTTAATGAAAGTGTGAAATTATTAAAAGCGGAGAAATAAGAAATACATCGATTCGACAAATAAGTCTCTCATTTCCTTGCTATTTCCTAAAATATTTCTACTTTCCTGGGAAATATTGAATATTTCTGTCGAACGAAAAAAGGCGATATCTTCTTGTATTTTGAAGATATCACCTTTTCCTATTCTTATCGTTTTTGCATTTCCTGCTGCAGTAATTTATTGACTAGCGGTGGATTAGCCTGTCCCTTTGTTGCTTTCATAATTTGTCCAACTAAAAATCCAATCGCCTTTTGTTTTCCATTTTTGAAATCTTCAATAGATTGGGGATTTTGGTCAAGGATTTGATCAATAATCGCTAATAATGCCCCTTCATCGGAAATTTGCACTAAGCCTTTTTCCTTCACAATTTGTTCTGCATCTCCGCCATTTTCAATCAATTCCTTAAAGACTTTCTTTGCAATTTTTGAAGAAATCGTACCACTCTCGATTAGCTTAATCATTCCTGCGAGTCCTTGAGGAGTTAATGCGATCTCTGCTAGAGTCTTTTGCTCTGCTTTTAAATAGGCAGAAATATCACCCATTACCCAGTTTGACGCAAGCTTGGCATCAGCCCCTGCAGCTACTGTTTCCTCGAAGAAATCTGCCATTTCTTTAGTTGCCGTTAGGACATCCGCATCATAGGCCGGTAAGCCCCATTCTTCGATGTAGCGTTTTTCCCTTGCATCCGGTAGCTCTGGAATTTCCGCCTGAACGCGTGCTTTCCAGTCCTCATCAATGTAGATATCTAATAAATCAGGCTCTGGGAAATAGCGGTAGTCATCTGAACCCTCTTTAACACGCATTAAGATAGTGGTATTTGTTGCTTCGTCATATCTGCGTGTTTCTTGCTCAATTACATCACCAGAGCTTAATACTTCCTTCTGACGAAATTCTTCATATTCTAATCCTTTGCGAACAAAGTTAAAGGAGTTTAAATTCTTCAACTCGGTTTTGGTTCCGAATTCTTCTTGGCCAACTGGTCGAATGGAGATGTTGGCATCACAACGAAGAGACCCTTCTTCCATTTTACAATCGGAAACTCCTGTGTAAAGAATAATGGATTTAAGCTTCTCTAAATAAGCATACGCTTCATTAGGTGTACGGATATCCGGTTCTGATACAATTTCAATTAATGGTGTCCCTTGACGGTTGTAATCACATAATGAATATCCATTTCCGTGGTTTAATTTCCCGGCATCTTCTTCTAAGTGGATGCGTGTAATGCCAATTCTTTTCTTATATCCGTCTACTTCAATATCAATCCATCCATGCTCCCCAATTGGTTTATCAAACTGAGATATTTGGTAGGCCTTTGGATTATCTGGATAAAAATAATTTTTGCGGTCAAATTTTGTGATTTCTGCAATTTGGCAATTTAATGCGATTGCTGCCTTCATTCCAAATTCCACTGCTTTTTTATTTACGACTGGCAGTACCCCAGGATACCCTAAATCAATCACACTTGTATTTGTATTTGGTTCTGCACCAAAGTGATTTGGACTAGAAGAGAAGATTTTTGAATCAGTTTTCAATTCAACATGGACTTCAAGACCAATAACCGTTTCATAATTCATTTTCTCTCACCCCTTACAATTCTGGTTTTTGTTTATGATAATTAGTCGCTTGTTCAAATGCATGAGCTACACGATAAACCGTACTTTCATCAAAATGTTTACCGATAATTTGTAAGCCTAGTGGTAAGCCGTTATTGGATAAGCCACAAGGAACTGAAATTCCTGGAACACCAGCAAGGTTAACAGGAATAGTTAAGATATCATTCGCATACATCGTTAAAGGATCGGCAATGTTTTCACCAATCTTGAAAGCTGGCGTTGGCGTTGTTGGTCCAACAATCACATCATATTTGCTAAATACATCTTCAAAGTCCTTCTTAATTAATGTCCGCACCTTTTGAGCTTTTTTATAATAAGCATCATAATAACCAGAGCTTAAGGCAAAAGTTCCGAGCATGATTCTTCTTTTCACTTCATCCCCGAATCCTTCTGCTCTTGAGTTTTTATAAAGATCCATTAGAGTATCTGAATTTGGTGAACGATAGCCATAGCGTACGCCATCAAAACGAGATAAATTCGCAGATGCTTCTGAAGAGGAAAGCAAGTAATAAGTTGCTAATGCGTATTTAGAATGCGGAAGCGAAACCTCTTCATAGGTTGCTCCAAGCTTTTCTAATACATTTAAAGCGGAACGCACGGATTCCCGTACTTCTTCAGCAACACCTTCCCCTAAATATTCCTTCGGTACTGCAATACGAAGACCTTTCACATCCCCCGTCAAAGAGCTTACAAAATTGGGTACTTCGACAGGAGCAGAAGTGGAATCCATTGGATCGACCCCTGATATTGCCTGTAAAAGATAGGCATTATCTTCAACATTGCGAGTAATTGGCCCTATTTGATCTAAAGAAGAAGCAAAGGCAACTAGACCAAAACGGGAAACTCGTCCATAAGTTGGCTTCAACCCAACTACACCGCAGAAAGAAGCTGGCTGGCGAATAGAGCCCCCTGTATCTGAACCAAGAGAAAATGGAACTTCTCCCGCAGCAACAGATGCTGCTGAACCACCTGAAGAGCCTCCAGGAACGGTCTCTAAATTCCAAGGGTTTTTCGTTACTTTAAATCCAGAGTTCTCTGTTGAAGAGCCCATTGCAAATTCATCCATATTTAATTTCCCAATTGTAATGGTTTCCGCTTCCTGTAGCTTTTGCGTCACAGTTGCATCATAAATAGGATCAAAGTTTCCTAGAATCTTACTGGCACAGGTTGTCCGTAATCCTTTGGTCACAATATTATCCTTGAGCCCAATTGGCATTCCAAATAAAAGTCCCTTTGATTCATCGGTATCTATTTTTTCATCTAATTTCTTGGCGGTTTGTCGAGCTTTTTCTTCATCTAATGTTAAAAAAGCTTGTACTTTGTCTTCTACCTCATTAATTCTTTTATACGATTCATCAACAAGGTCTGAAACGGAAATTTCTTTTTTATGTAAAAGTGCATGTAAATCCGCCAATTTCTGGTCAAACAAACTCATGATTTTCCCTCCTTATTCGATAATGGCTGGAACCTTAATCTGTCCATTCTCATGTTTAGGTGCATTTTTCAATACTTCCTCACGTGGTAAACCTTTGCCTGGTATATCCTCTCTCATCACATTTTTCATATCCAATACATGAGAAGTTGGTTCTACCTGATCAGTGTCTACTTCATTTAGCAATTCAGCAAAGGAAATAATCGCATCTAATTGCGTCGTAAATTTTTGTGCTTCCTCTTCCGTTATCGCTAATCTTGCCAAATTCGCCACATGTTTTACTTGGTCGATTGAAATTCTTGACATTCCTCTCACCTCCAAAATATTCGAACAATCACACAATAATATTGATAATAGCAAACTTTTACGCATTAAAGCAATATGAACCAAGGATAATCTCGGCTTAAATGATAATTTCCTAATTAATTCAGAAAAACAGGACACATTCATTTTCCATGTGCCCTTTCCTCAGATTTAAGATTTAATCCTTCTTAAATATCTTGGTAATCGCGGAAAAAAGTCCCTTGCCTTCATTCTCTTCATTTTCTGCCATGTTCTTTTCCTGATTAGATGACGGTGCATCCTTTTTCGCGACGTAAATTTCTTCCTGATCGATTGCATAATCATAGGCAAGAACAAGCCCAAGCTCTGAGTGATAATCCTTATTATTAACCATGGTATATTCCATCGATAATTCAGTCACCCGTTTTATATACTTTGAATGATAGCTATAATCGAGATTTCCATTCAGCAATAGCTGAGCTTTTTTATTTTCCTTCATCGCATTCAGCACTTCTGGGTATGGTTCTGCTTCCATGACTTGAGAGGTCGTTAAAGTAATAACGACACGCTCACGAATAGTCCCGAGGAATTTCCTCCTCTCATCAGGCTTGATTTGCTTTGCTCCATAAATACCTTGTTCAATGTAATCATCAAGCTTGGCTTTTCCCAAAAAATTGCCTCCTTCATTTATTCTTACAAAAAAATCTTACGACTAACTACTATTATGTATGTATCATTATCTATAATAGTGCAATTTAACCTGTTTTTAAAAGAAATTACGAATATTTTTGTGAAAAACCAACATGGCTCTCTCAGGGAGAGATACATTTCTCCTTTAAAAAAGAATTTATCCTTCGACAAAAAAATCCCCTCTCTTCACAAAGAAGAGAAGGGCTATTTAGGAGAAATATAGGGTGAAAAATCACAGTTTCAAACAATAATGATTACTTACTAGCTGTAAATTGAGCTTCTTCGGTTGAACCTTTTAAAGCTGTAGTGGATGAAGTTCCACCAGTGATAACCATTGATACTTGGTCGAAATATCCAGTTCCTACTTCCCTTTGGTGGCGAGTAGCTGAATATCCATCTTTTTCACTTGCAAATTCTGCTTGTTGCAATTCAGAATAAGCTGCCATTCCACGATCCTTGTAACCTAGAGCAAGATTAAACATGCTGTGGTTCAAGGCATGGAAACCAGCAAGTGTAACGAATTGGAATTTATAACCCATTTTTCCAAGTTCTTTTTGGAAATTAGCAATGGTTTCGTCATCAAGTTTAGCTTTCCAGTTAAATGATGGAGAGCAGTTATAAGCTAACAATTTATCAGGATATTTTGCATGAATAGCTTCAGCAAATTTTCTAGCTTCTTCTACATTTGGTTCAGAAGTTTCACACCAAACCAAATCAGCATATGGAGCATAAGCTAATCCACGAGCAATAGCTTGGTCAATTCCTGATTTCGTATGGAAGAAGCCTTCAGGAGTACGTTCACCAGTAATAAATGGAGCATCATACGGATCTACATCGCTAGTGATTAAATCTGCAGCGTTTGCGTCAGTTCTAGCAACTAGTACAGTTGGAGTACCCATAACGTCTGCAGCAAGGCGTGCAGCAATTAGGTTACGTACAGCTGTTTGTGTTGGGAGTAGAACTTTTCCACCTAAATGTCCACATTTCTTTTCAGAAGAAAGTTGGTCTTCAAAGTGAACGCCAGATGCACCAGCTTCAATCATGGCTTTCATTAATTCAAAGCAATTCAATTGTCCGCCAAAGCCTGCTTCAGCATCTGCAACGATTGGTGCAAACCAGTCGATTGCATCATTTCCTTCTGTATGTGTGATTTGGTCCGCACGTTGTAACGCTTGATTAATGCGTTTTACAACAGCTGGTACACTGTTTGCTGGATATAAGCTTTGGTCAGGATACATGTTTCCTGAAAGGTTCGCATCAGCTGCGACTTGCCATCCACTTAAGTAGATTGCTTTAAGACCAGCTTTTACTTGTTGAACAGCTTGGTTACCAGTTAATGCACCAAGAGCATTTACAAAATCTTCTTCATGAACTAGCTTCCAAAGCTTTTCAGCTCCACGGCGAGCTAGAGTATATTCAATATCAATGGATCCACGTAGTTTAATAACTTCCTCAGCTGTATAAGGTCTTGTAACACCTTTCCATCGTTCGTCAAGCTCCCAGCTTTCTTGAAGCTGTTGAATTCTTTCATCTGCCATCTTCAAAAAACTCCTTCCCATTTCCCTTTAAAATTGAAAATCTATCATTTTTTAAAAACATAAACCCCAATAAAGATAAAAACATCCACTAAAAAAGCTTTCTTCTTGTTTCATTTTTGAGAGCCGGCTCGTTTGTTATAATACACATCATAACTTCTGTTTGTATTGTATAACAGATAAAATGGAAATGGAACCCCCTTTTTGAAATTTTTCTGAAATTTTATTTTATTTGAATCAAATTCACTAGTAATCTTTGTAAAAGAGACTATTTGTAAGCGTTTGCAGAAAATATTGTTTGTTCCCAATAATATTTTTTAGGAAAGCCAATCTTCTATTTTTCGATAAAATCCCCTCGAAAATAACTTACATCAGTCTAATAAAGCATCCGCCATTTGCACAATATTCCTCTCATATTAAAAAGGATGACTCCCAAACGAAAGCCATCCTCCTCGAAATCATTAATACATTTCTGAAGTTGTTTTTGCTTGCATGTGTAGCAATAAATAATCAGGACCGCCAGCCTTGGAATCCGTACCGGACATATTAAATCCGCCAAATGGCTGATAGCCCACAACCGCACCTGTACAGCCACGATTAAAATATAAATTTCCTACATGGAAATCTTCACGTGCTTGTTCCATATGGTAGCGGTTATTCGTAATCACGGCTCCTGTTAGTCCATATTCTGTGTTGTTCGCGATTTCGATAGCGTGATCAAAATCTTTCGCTTTCGTAAACCCAACAACAGGGCCAAAGATTTCTTCTTGCATAATTCGGGCATCTGGAGCAAGATCAGCAATAATGGTAGGTTGAATGAAGAAGCCTTTAGAGCTGTCTCCTTCTCCTCCAGTTAAGATTTTTCCTTCTTGTTTTCCGATTTTAATATAGCTCATATTTTTATCAAATGCCGCTTTGTCATTAACAGGTCCAACTGATGTTGTCTGTTCTTCCGGATCACCGACGCCAAGCGCTTTTGTTAGTTCCACAGCACGGTTTAGTACTTGATCATACACATCTTCAACAATGACGGCTCTTGAACATGCAGAACATTTTTGGCCGGAGAAGCCAAATGCAGAGGCCACAATAGATTGGGCTGCTAATTCTAAATCTGCCTCTTTATCTACGACAATCGTATCCTTACCGCCCATTTCGGCAATCACGCGTTTGATCCAGATTTGTCCTTTATTTAACTTCGATGCCCGCTCATTGATGCGCAAACCAACATCCCGGGAACCCGTAAAGGAAATGAAACGAGTATCTTTATGATCGACTAAATAATCTCCTACCTCAGCACCGCTGCCTGGGACGAAGTTTAAGACGCCCGCAGGAAGACCCGCTTCTTCCATAACTTCCACAAATTTAGCTGCAATAACTGGTGTTGTGGATGCCGGTTTTAATAGAACCGTATTTCCTGCAACAATAGCTGCAACCGTTGTCCCGGCCATAATGGCAAGAGGAAAATTCCAAGGGGAAATAATAATTCCTACCCCTAAAGGTATATAATCATATCGGTTAAATTCATTTGGACCGCTTTGAACCGGTACGCCATTTTTTAATTTAAGCATTTGGCGACCGTAGTACTCCAAAAAATCAATCGCTTCTGCTGTGTCTGCATCGGCCTCACGCCATGATTTTCCGGCTTCTTTTGTCATTAAAGCAGAGAATTCATGCTTACGGCGGCGAATAATGGCAGCAGCTTTAAATAAAACATCCGCACGCATTTCTGCCTTTGTTTTTTTCCACGTTTTGAATGTTTCCACCGCGACCTTCATCGCTTTCTCAGCTAATTCTTGATTCGCCTTTGAAACTCGGCCAATCACTTCTTCTTTTTTTGATGGATTAATAGAGACGATTTTTTCATCTGTGGAGATATGCTCTCCGCCGATTACCAAATCATAATCTTTACCTAGATCACTTTTCACTGTTTCTAATGCTTCTAGGTAGCCTTGACGTTCTTTTTCAATTGAAAAATCTGTAAGTGGCTCATGCTTGTATGGTTGGACCATTTTACCGCCTCCTATGTATAAGTTGTATACAATCATAATTTTATCATGATTACTTTCCCACCTACAATTGTTAGACCAACTATTTCATATATTTGCGTGATTTTTAATTTTCTGTAAAAAACAAAAAAGAGCTTTACCGTTGAAGCGGCAAAACTCTCTTCTTTAATTATTGATATATGTGCACAAAAGGCTCATCTTGTTTTGCTTTTCGGACAATCAGCGCTTCTGGACCATTCACTGATGTGATGCTAACCTGAACCGTAATGTAATTCGGGAAATATTCCATCACGAGACCAGCAACATATTGCGTAAAACCGATTGCTTCTGTTTTTCCGTAAAATTGAATGGGAATATCAATGCTTAATTCCTGTAACTGATCGTCTACATAAAAACCTTTTCCGATAACCCCATTAAAATTAGGGAAATAATTCTCTACATCCTGTTTGAAATTTTTGAAGGATGTATCATTTTCGCGGTATTGTTCCTTCGATGTATCTGATGGGAATAAGACATATTTTTCATTTACCTTTTCCCATTCATCAATATTTGAGCTGCCTTTGGCTACACTGGCATAAGCAAAGAAATTACCCGGCACAACAGAAGAGCGTTCTTGCTGTTCAAAGAGGGCAATGGTGATCGGTACAGTTCTTAAACCTTTAATACCTCTTAGACGCTTAATTACTTCAGCAGCCATTTCTTTTCCTTCTTTTTCAACCTTCGCATGATCAATTTTCTTTTCGTAGGTTGGACCGTATTTTTCCGTTTGATAATAATAAACAGAGTTCAAAGCAAGTCCAATAACAACTCCGCCAAGGCTTACTGTGCCCTTGTCATTTTTGACTAAATAGTTATGCTCAAGGATATCGGATAAATAGATTGGATATTTTTCATTACTCGCTTTCGAACTGCTTTTTCCAGGATTTAATGGATTTAACCCAATATTTTCAGAAGACTTTAGCCCTTCATCCTTTAATTGCGCTGTAGTAAATTTGCGGTTTAGCCATAGACTTACTGTTTCCTTGTCCAAATATTGTCCCTCTTGAAAAAGATACTTATCTGGGTCGAAGTTATTTTGCGAAATTCTCATTAAACCTGTTTCAAATTCACTTAGATCATATCTTGAGTCAATATTATTTACAACCAATCCTCGAGCCTGTGAAGGTTCAAATGGAAGGATGGTCTGATAATATTTATCTGACACTTTATATTTAGGAATAATCGCCTTTTTTTGCGTATTGTCCTTTTCTTGAACTACCTCATCTTCCTTTTGAAAATTAGGAGCACAGGCAGTTAAGAGGAGTACAAGCGCTAGCGCAATCATTGAGAGCTTTCTCACAACCTTACACCTCTAACCTTTTTAATTCTTCTAGCAATTTCTCCTCAGTCCACACTTCAATTCCGAATTGTTGTGCTTTGGCCAATTTGGAGCCTGCATCTTCACCTGCAATCACGAGATGCGTTTTCTTACTTACACTTTCTGAAACATTTCCCCCTAAAGCCTCAATTCTTTCCTTCGCTTCATTTCTTGTCAACTGCTCAAGCTTTCCTGTTAGCACAATTGTTTTACCTGAAAAAATAGAGTCATTTTCTTCAGGAGATATTGGTTTTGGTCCTCGATATTCCATGTTAACTCCGGCTGTCTTTAATTCTGTCAAGAGCTCCTGAGCCTCTTCTTGTTCAAAAAATGTCACAATAGAATCAGCCATTTTTTCTCCAATTTCATTAATATTTGTTAATTGTTCTTTGCTTGCAGCAGCTAATGCATCCATTGTTTCAAATTGAATTGCAAGAGTTTTAGCCGCCTTTGCCCCAACATGACGAACTCCTAGACCAAAAAGAAGTTTGTCTAAAGAATTCTCCTTAGAGGCTTCGATAGCTTTTAAAAGATTCGTTACAGACTTCTCTCCCATTCTCTCAAGACCGATTAATTGATCATAATTCAGATGATAAATATCGGCAACATCCTGAATGAGCTCAGCTTGAAATAGCTGACTAACCACTTTTTCTCCAAGTCCTTCAATATTCATCGCATCCCTGGAAACGAAATGGATTAAACCCTCGCGAATTTGTGCCGGACATTTTGGATTGATGCATCTTAATGCCACTTCCCCATCTAAACGAACGAGCTCACTGGCACATTCAGGGCAATGGTCTGGCATATGAAATTCTTGCTCTTCTCCAGAACGATTTTCCACTAAGACTTTGAGCACTTCTGGGATGATGTCTCCAGCTTTAATAACTACCACCTGATCACCAATTCGAATATCCTTTTCTCGAATTAGATCTTCATTATGAAGAGAAGCCCTTTGTACCGTTGTTCCTGCTACACGAACCGGTTCTAAAATCGCCGTAGGGGTTACGACTCCTGTACGGCCAACACTTAACTCTATTTCTTTTAAGGTTGTCACCACTTCTTCAGCCGGAAATTTATAGGCGATTGCCCAGCGCGGACTTTTGGCTGTAGTCCCTAGTAATTTTTGTTGCTCTAAAGAATCTACCTTTATTACAATTCCATCTATTTCATAAGGTAGTGTCGGACGTTTATTTGTCCATTCATTGATAAAATCTAATACGGCTTCGATATTTGCACATTTTCTTCTCTCTTGGTTTACTTTTAAACCTAATGTTTCAAGATAAGACAGGCCTTCACTATGAGAGGTTATTTGTGAATTTTCGATTCCTGCAAGGGCGTATAGGAAAATATCCAAATTCCTCGAAGCCGCAATTTTCGGATCCAGCTGTCGAAGCGATCCTGCCGCTGCATTTCGTGGATTGGCAAATGGTTCTTCCCCATTTTCCTCCTTCTTTTGATTCAAAGCTTCAAAAGATTTCTTGGGCATGAACGCTTCGCCGCGAACCTCAAGTGTTATAGGATCTTTTAATCGTAATGGGATGGAACGAATCGTTTTTAAGTTTGCTGATATATCCTCACCTACCGCACCATCTCCACGAGTTGCCCCCTGGATAAAGAGTCCATTCTCGTAATGAAGGGATACTGCTAATCCATCAATCTTCAGTTCGCAAATATAAGAATAATTCTCTCCAACTGTTTGTTGTACCCTACGATCAAAATCTCTTAAATCACTTTCGTTAAAAGCATTGGCTAAGCTAAGCATAGGGGACCGATGCTCCACCTTCGCAAACATAGACAATGCCTCGCCGCCAACTCTTTGAGTAGGAGAATCCACCGTTTTCAATTGAGGAAATTGTTCCTCTAAATTGGCTAATTCCTTCAATAGCTGATCATATTCAGCGTCAGATACTGAAGGCTTGTCCAGGACATAATACTCATAATTATATTGATTTAATAGCTGATGCAACTGACTAACTCGGTTTTCTGCTGCTTGAAGGTCCATAAATCAGGTCCTTTCTAAGTATTTAACTTATTATTTCACCAGTTTCCGTTTTCAATCTTTATGCCTTTGTGATTGGAGCATATTTGGCAAGAAGTCTTTTGATTCCCGTTGGACTTGGAAAAGCAATATCTAGCTCCATGCCGTCTCCACTTCCTTTAACACTGACAACTGTACCAACTCCCCACTTCCCATGGGCTGCCTTATCTCCAACGGACCATTGAATCTCATTGCCGCCTGTCTCATTGGCCACAGGGCGCATAACAGGCTTTCGCATTGGTGCTCTCCCTGATCGAGGTGCTCCAAAAGGAGAACCTTCTCTTTTTTGAATGGGCTGTACACCGTCAATTAGTTCACTAGGAATTTCATCAATAAATCGTGATGGACGATTCACATTCGTCCGTCCAAATAATGTTCTCATTTGTGCGTTAGTAATAAATAATTCCTCTTCTGCACGCGTAATGCCGACATAAGCGAGACGTCTTTCCTCTTCCATTTCCGCCTCTTCCATAAGTGAACGGCTATGTGGGAATACCCCTTCCTCTAATCCCATTAAGAAGACAACCGGAAATTCTAGTCCCTTTGCCGAGTGCAACGTCATTAACACAACAGTATCAGTTTTATCCCCATCTTCATCTAATTTATCAATATCTGCGACTAAGGCAAGATCTGTTAGAAAGGCGACTAAGGTTTTGTCTTCACTGCTTTCCTCGAAGTTTTGCGTAACGGATAAAAATTCATCTATATTTTCCAATCGGCTTTGTGCTTCAATAGACTTTTCTGCTTTTAGCATTTCACGATATCCCGTTTTCTCTAGTATCTGCTCTACTAATTCTGTAACAGATAAATATTCCTGCATTTGAGTATAGTTGCTAATTAGATTGCGAAATTCCGCAGCCGCTTTTGTCACTTTTGGACTTACTCCTATTAATTCAATGGATTCAAGCGCCTGAAACATCGATATATCATGCATATTAGCAAAGTCAGCAATTTTATCAAGCGAGCCGGAGCCTATTCCCCGTTTAGGTACATTAATGACCCTTTGCAAGCTAATATCATCATCAGGATTGGCAATCAAACGGAGATAAGCAAGTAAATCTTTAATTTCCTTACGATCGTAGAACTTAATTCCGCCAACAATGAAATATTCTATATTTGATTTAAGCAGTACTTCCTCGATGACACGCGACTGGGCATTTGTCCGATAAAGAATCGCAAAGTCAGAGTACTTTCGCTTCCCACTATCTACTAATTCCTTAATCTTTCCTGCTACAAATTGCGCCTCCCCTTGCTCACTATCCGCACGAAAATAAACAATCTTATTTCCTTCAGCATTTTCTGTCCACAAGTTTTTTGGCTTTCGATTTAAATTATTCTTAATCACTTCATTCGCAGCAAGGAGGATCTTTTTCGTAGAGCGATAGTTTTGCTCTAAAAGAATCACTTGTGCACTTGGATAGTCCTTTTCAAACGAAAGAATATTCGCAATATCCGCTCCGCGCCAACGATAGATGGATTGGTCAGAATCTCCGACAACGCAGAGATTTTTAAACCGCATGGCTAAAAGCTTTACAAGCATATATTGGCTTCTATTCGTGTCTTGATACTCATCGACGTGAATATACTGGAATTTACGTTGGTAGTATTCCAGTACCTCAGGCACTCTTTGAAATAATTGAATGGTTTTCATGATTAAATCATCAAAGTCCAACGCTTGATTTTTACGTAATCTTTTTTGATATTCCGTGTAAACATCACTCACAACTTGGTCAAAGTAATCCCCGACTTTTTTGGAAAATTCATCCTGATCGATCAGCTCATTTTTCGCTGAACTAATCGCTCCTAGAATGGCGCGAGGATCGAATTTTTTGGGATCCAGATTTTTATCCTTTAAAATTCCTTTTATAACCGATTGCTGATCCGTCGTATCCAAGATGGTAAAATTTCGATTGAATCCAATCCGATCAATATCTCTTCTGAGAATCCGGACACACATAGAATGAAAAGTGGAGATCCAAATTTCCTCGGCTGCACCACCTAACATCCTCTGTACCCGTTCCTTCATTTCACGCGCTGCTTTATTTGTGAAGGTTATAGCAAGAATATTGTAAGGATTTACTCGCTTTTCAACCATTAAATAGGCAATCCTATGAGTCAGCACTCTTGTCTTCCCACTACCTGCTCCTGCCATCAAAAGTAACGGGCCATCGGTCGCTTTTACTGCTTTTTGTTGTTCTGGATTAAGACCATTCAACAATTTTTCCGTTAAATATTGCATTCCTTACATTCACCACCATACAAACATACGTTCTTATTTATATTATAAGTTATTTAACACGAATGATCTATCCCCGTTTTTTTCACTTTTACCGTTTCCAATGCGTCCTCAAAATGATCATACAGTGCATTGCCTACAACAACCACATCTGCGTGCTCCATCATTTCTTTTGCCTCTTCTAAATTATGGATTCCCCCGCCGTAAAACAAAATCGTATTCTCCAGATTTTCTTTTACTTCAGCAACTAGCGACGGATTTCCATACATCCCGCTATATTCTAAATAAAAGATTGGAAGATGGAGCATTTTTTCTGCCATCAGCGCGTAAGCTACAACATCATCCGTATCAAGCTCAGTTACCGCACCTGTTAACTTAGCTGCTTTACAGTCAGGATTCAAAATACAATAACCAGACACGAAGATTTCATCCCAATTCATAATCGCTCCATATTCTTTTACTGCCTTTTGATGGAGACCCGTAATCCACAGCGCATCCGTACTATTTAAAACAGCTGGGATAAAATATAAATCAAATCCAGGTGTTACAGATTCAATATTGGATACTTCTTGGATACAAGGAACTGAAAACTTTCGAACCCGTGCCATTAAATCTAACACATTTTCTAGTGTAACTCCGTCAGAACCCCCAATGATAATGGCATCCGTCCCAGACTCACAAATTCTTTCTAACTCCCTATCTGAGATTTCTTTATTTGGATCCAATTTAAACACATGGTGCCACTCTCGAATATCATACATGCACAAATTTCCTCCATTCTAGATATTCATTACACCATTATAGCATTAGCGGAATTGAATAAAAAAGATATTACGTAGTCTTTCTACTTTTTTACAAAACCTTTATTCTTTCTTGCATTTATAGCCAGTAATCTCTGCTTGGCCATTTATCTTATAAGTGTTAAATTACATAGCTCACTTGAATCCCTTCCCTTATAACAATAAAGTGAAACTTCCATCAGTGGGGGTTTTCGACGCACAGAACATGCTAGTGCAGACTTATGTGTTGACATCGCGCTTTTAGTCTGCCATTCATCCCCCACTGATGGTTAGCCACGCAAAGCCTGATTGATTTTTCTAAGGGCTGAAGCCCAAAGAAAAATCTTATTTCACTTATCACGCTCATAACGCCACGTCCTGTGGCTTCGCCTGACTAGGACCTTAATCCCTCGTCGGACCTTTATGGACAGTTGATCTCCCACTTATCTTCTTCGTATTCTCAAATCTTGAAGTGGGAGTCTTACTGTCCGTTAAGAGTGGGATAAACATTTCATCCACAATTTTCATAAGAAAAACCGGAGGATTTCTATTATGATCCTCCGGTTTCCCATTTCATTTATTCATTTGATTGATTAGCTTCTAATTCCTTTATTCTTTCTAACACAACCCCATAGGAATCATTGCCATAATTTAAACTCCGTTTTACACGGGAAATTGTCGCTGTACTCGCTCCTGTTTCTGTTTCGATTTTGTGATAGGTTTTCCCCTCGCGCAGCATCCGGGCAACTTCTAACCGTTGGGCTAAAGATTGGATTTCATTCACGGTACATAAATCATCAAAAAATTGATAGCATTCCTCTAAGTTTTTAAGAGATAAAATGGATTGAAATAGTTGATCTAACTCTTTTCCTCTTAGTTTATCTATTTGCATAAATATATTCTCCTTATTGATTGCAATTAATCCTTAAATGAGACACTAGATTGGAGACCAGGCTTAATTGGAACTATATTAATCCATGTTTTACCTGGAACTAGACCAACCTCTTTCCCATTTGCAAACGGCAATATTCTGCCATCAACATTCTTCCATTCGACTTCATTCCATAATCCCCGTTGCAATAAGTACCCTTTTCCACCTGAAGTTAAGTCAACCGCTCTTCGACCATAATTATCAATAAACCGATGCTCTGTTTCAACAATTAAAATATTATCAAGTAAAACCGGTTTTTGGGAATCATAATCAGCGGTTAGCTCTCCATTTGAATAGCGTTTATACTTCTTTAACTTAGAATCATATTTGTAATCAACATGGAATAAAGAGTTCCCAGAATAGGAAATCCCAACGGTTGCAGCTTTTTTCCCCGTTAAGCTATCCAATTCCTCTTTGGAAAGAAACGTTAATGGAGATGGGGCCTGAGTCATTTTAGCCCCCACTTTATCAGCGCCTTTTAAAATGTTTTCATATGTGATATAAGAATTATGCGGGGCTTTACGAAAGCTCGCTCGTTTAAATAATGTCCCATCATATTCAATGCCGTTAATATTATCAATATAATTGGACTTAAGCATTTGTTTTGCTTCAGGACTCCATCCATGTGCAACAAAAAAACTATCGTACCCCTTGGCTAGCTCAATATAATAGTCACGTGCACTTCTTACGGGACCGATTGTGTCTGGCCTTTCACTCTGGAAAATCGCTAAAAAACGAGTGATATCTCCTTCTGCCAATACCTCATAAACAATATCTGCCTTATCAAGACCTGACTGGGGTCTTGCACTTGGATGATTATTCACCATCACGGCAATAGCTCTTCCCTCTGGCTCTTTCTTTAGCCCAATTCCAGTCAGTGGCGATTGATATGGAAAATGCTCGACATCGGGCGGCTGTTTCTCGATATTTTCCGTTTGCTTCTCTTTATGATTCTTAACAGCCTCTTTTTGGGCGCATCCAGCTGTAAAAAGCAATACAGCACTGAACAATATGATCCATTTTTTTAGCATACTACACCTCGACTTTTGCTTTTAAAATGAACAAGTCAATCCCAGAAGTCCAAATGTGTGATAAGCACAGCTCTCTGTTCTATTTTAACGCATTATAGAAGGAAAGAGTACCATTTTATTCATCACATCATACATTCCTTGTTGCGTAATCCGTATATAAGGCAAATGCGTTGAAGAAAAAAATAATAATGAATAGATCGGGTCTTCAAACCGATAGCCTTTTGCTTTTAAATACTGCAATAATTCTTTTTCCTGTTCAATTAAAACTTCAACATTTTGATTGGACATCACTCCGCTTATTATTAATGGAATTTCTAAGGCAATTTTTCCATTTTCACAGATGACAATTCCTCCACCCATTTCTTTCATTCGATTAAAAGCGGTAATCATATCATCTTTCTTCTTTCCAATCAAAATAATATCACCTGTATTGGAAAAAGAGCTACAAAGACCTCCTAATTCTTTCGCAAATCCTTTGAGTAATGTATTAATTCTCCATTTTCCATCGCGATTTATGAGCATGAAAAAACTTTCATCGTGCAGACTGGAAAGCTCATTAATCGATGCTTCAATGGAAATCGAGTATGGCTTTGTTATAACGGAATTCTCCATCTTCATTCCAAATGGCATCGAAAATTGCAAATCGTCCAGAGAAATATTCCAATCAATGTTTAATGGTGCAAAGCCATATTCATCCCATTGGATTGGTTCAAATACCTCCTCCACAATCTGACCGTCTCTTTTCACCCATTTTCCTTTTGACAATACGGATACAGGTGTTGGGTTTGTTTCTTCTGTAAGAAAATTTAGATTGGCAATTCTTCCTGTCGCAATCTGACCATGTAAATGCTCAATATGATAATACTTAGCAATATTAATAGTTGCCATGTTATATGCATCTATAACAGGCACTCCTTTTTCAATCGCCATGCGGATCATCCAATCATTCATTCCCTTTTCATAAAACAAAGCAGAGGATCCATCTGTATTAAACATAAATGAATCATAACGTTCAATACCTAACTTTTTAATTTCATCCAAAAGAATAGGTAAATCTGGCCGAATGGATGAATGACGGAGCGATACCATATAGCCTTGCATGAGTCGATCATAAATTTCCTTTCCATTCATTGCCTCGTGATCACAATCCGCCCCTAAAAGCATCATTTTTGCTAATGTTTTTTCTGAAGCACCAGGAAAATGACCTTCTATCTTTTTCCTTATTCTCTTTGTTTCCTGTATCCAAAGGAGCATTAAATCATCGCCATCCAATAATCTTGGCCAACCGGTTAACTCTCCGCCTTGTAAAACCGCATCATGCTCCAGCCATGCTTTTACATTCCCGTGGGAAAAGGTGACCTCCTCATTTTCAATTTCCGTCTGGGCATCAAATCGACACCACCAATACATTGTTGCGGGGCAAGTTTTTAATTGCTCTAACAAAGAAAACGCTTTCTTTTTTTCTAATTGTAAAGCTAGCACCATATTGTCATTAATTAATGTTGTTGTCCCAAATTGAGATGCATACCTCGCTAAGGAGTGGGGATTATATAATTGAAATGGATGAGCATGAGGCTCGATGTAACCAGGTACTACTAACAATCCCGTACAATCAATAATTTCACATTGATTTAGCTTTTCCGGAAGCCTATCACCCACATAAATAATTCGGTCCTCATAAATCCAAATATTGGCTGTCATCCATTTTTGAAAAGTCTGATTTAAATAATGGGCATTTTTTAAAAGTATTGTTGGTGCTTTCTGTCCATCAAGGATAGACACGTGTTCGCGCAATTGCTTATTTTTCCATCGATAACGCTGTTCGGGCACAAGCCACTCCTCCCTTAATTTTACATCAATCAGAACGGTGTTCAGAGTTTATCTATTTTGTTATTGCTCAATAAAAGAAACAACTGATTAATTATTTGTATTTACAATGTCAAAATAGTATGAAAAGAAAACAAATAAAAAGAAAGCCCTTACACGATTTGCTTTTTATTATACTAACATATTTCATAATTCACCGCATTAAAGAATATGAAAAAATATGAAATTTTATGTGATTGGAGAAAGAAAAATGAAGATTGTACCAAATGTTGGAATATTAAATGCGTTAATTCGGATTACCGTCGGATTAACGGTCCTTTCCTGTTGCACAGCAAAATTAGTCAGAAGACCTTGGAATCAATCCTATCTTTTTCTTGCCATGCTAGGGGCTATGAAAGTAGCGGAAGGAATTGTCCGTTTCTGTCCAATTACTGCATTATGGGAACAAAGCAAAGGGTGCTGCGAAGACATAAAGTGAAACTTCCATCAGTGGGGGTTTTCGACGCACAGGACGTGCTAGTGCAGACGTTGTGATTGACGTCGCGCTTTTAGTCTGCCATTCAACCCCCACTGATGGTTAGTCACGCAAAGCCTGATTGATTTTTCTAAGGGCTGAAGCCCAAAGAAAAATCTTATTTCACTTATCACGCTCATAACGCCACGTCCTGTGGCTTCGCCTGACTAGGACCTCCTGTCCGTCGTCGGACCTTTACGGACAGTTGATCTCCCACTTATCTTCTTCGTATTCTCAGAATCTTGAAGTGGGAGTCTTACTGTCCGTTAAGAGTGGGATAAATAACCCTTATCAAGAAACAAATGATTTATTAGCCAATAAGCCGTCTTAACAAAAGGGGGATCGATTAAATGAACCGGTTCCCCCTCACCTCTCAAGCTTTATACCGTTTCCTGAATCGCTTTAAATCCAATATCCTTGCGGTAAAAAACTCCTTCAGAATGCATTTTCTCAAGTCCCAGGTAGACCTTTCGTTGAGCTTCTTTAAGATTTTCCGCCTTTGTTCCGGCAAGAAGAACTCTTCCACCATCAGTTACGAAATAACCATCTTGATTTCTCTTTGTTCCGGCATGAAAAACCATTAAATCCTTAGCTACTTCTTCTAATCCGGTTAAAATAGCTCCTTTTTCGTAGTTTTCGGGATATCCCTTCGATGCAACCACAACCCCTAAACAAACGTCCGTATCCCATTCAATCTCTGGTTTTTCCCCTTTTAACACAGACAATAGAATCTCAATAAGATCAGATTTCATTCGTGGAAGGATAACCTGCGTTTCCGGATCACCTAATCTAGCATTAAACTCAATCACTTTTGGACCCTTTTGGGTGGCAATTAATCCTGCGTAAAGTATTCCAGAAAAATATCTATCCTCTTTAACCATAGCCTTCGCAGTTGGTACAAGAATGGTTTCAATGGCACGATTAACGATTTCCTTCCCGATATGGGGCACAGGAGAATAAGCGCCCATTCCTCCGGTATTTGGTCCGCAATCACCATCAAAGGCCCGTTTATGGTCTTGTGCAATTTCAAGGGGAATGACCGTTTCACCATGAACAAATGCCATCAATGAAAATTCCTCTCCATCAAGGAATTCCTCCACAACTACCTTGGAAGACGCATCCCCAAATTTGGCATTCACCATCATTTCCTCAAGGCTCGATATGGCCTCCTCTAAGTCAACAGCCACTGTTACCCCTTTACCTGCAGCAAGTCCGTCCGCTTTGATGACAATTGGTGCACCTTTTTCCTCGACATAAGCTTTTGCCTTTTTAAAGTCTGTAAAAACCTCATACTCTGCCGTTGGAATATGATACTTTTTCATTAAATTCTTTGCATAAGACTTGCTGCCTTCAATAATAGCTGCCCGGCCGCTTGGGCCAAAAACAGCTAAATTTGCTGCTTGAAAACGATCAGCCAGCCCTTCAAACAGTGGTACCTCTGGTCCAATGATCGTTAATCCAATTTCTTCTGTTTGAGCAAAATGAACTAGCTTTTCTTGTTCACTTTCACTAATTTCTATCGGTATCGCTACGTCAGTCATTCCCAGATTTCCAGGAGCAACAAAGACTTTTTCCACCAAAGGACTTTCGCTAGCCTTCCGACAAATGGCATGTTCACGTCCGCCTCTACCAACGACTAAAACCTTCAAAGCTTGCACCCCCACTATTAATGCTTAAAGTGTCTAACTCCAGTAAAGACCATCGCAATCCCGTATTCATCTGCCTTTTTAATAGAATCCTCATCACGAATCGATCCACCTGGTTGAATAATCGCTGTAATTCCTGCTTTAGCAGCCTCTTCTACCGTATCATCCATAGGGAAGAAGGCATCTGAAGCGAGTGCCGCTCCTTTTGCTTTTTCTCCAGCTTGTTCAAGTGCAATCTTGGCAGAGCCTACACGATTCATTTGGCCTGCTCCAACTCCAAGAGTCATGAATGCATCTGTCACCACAATAGCATTAGATTTTACATGTTTCACGATTTTCCATCCTAACTTAAGAGCCTCCCATTCCTCATCAGTCGGTTCCCTTTTCGTTGGGACAGAAATAGTTGCATCATCTAAAGAGTAACGGTCTTGATCCTGAACGAGAAGACCCCCTTCAATCGATGTCAAATTACTTTCAACTTTATCCTGTTGATCAAACGGAATGGTTAAAAGGCGAAGATTCTTTTTGCTTGTTAAAGCAGCCAAAGCCTCTTCAGTAAAGGATGGTGCAATGATAATTTCTAAAAAGATTTCATGGAGCTTTTCCGCAGTTTGCTGATCGACTTCACGATTGAAGGCAATAATCCCACCAAAGATGGAAACAGGATCAGATTCAAATGCTTTTGCAAAAGCGGTAAACGCATTTTCCCCAATTCCGACACCACAAGGGTTCATATGTTTAACTGCCACTGCGGCCGGTTCTTTAAATTCTCTTACAATTTGTAGTGCTGCATCTGCATCATGAATATTGTTATAAGAAAGCTCTTTCCCATGTAATTGCGTTGCATTTGCGATGGAGAATAAAGAGCCTAAAGGTTTACGATAAAAAGATGCCTTTTGATGAGGATTTTCCCCATAACGAAGTGTTTGCTTAAGCTCATAAGTTAACGTTAATTTTTCTGGGTTTTCTTCATTCGCAAGCTTTGTCATATAATCTGCGATGATGGCATCATAAGCTGCTGTATGACGGAATACTTTAGCTGCTAGTTTTCTGTTTGTATCCTTTGAAACATGTCCTTCATTTTTTAATTCTTCCAATACGGTATTGTAATCTGCAGGGTCTACGACAACAGACACATATTCATGATTTTTGGCAGCTGATCTTAACATCGTTGGTCCACCGATATCGATATTTTCAATCGCATCCTCGACTGTGACATCTGGTTTCGCAATCGTTTGTTGGAAAGGATAAAGATTCACGCACACCACTTGAATCGGTTCAATCATATGCTCAGCCATTTGAGCCTGATGACTTGGTTCATTAAATTTTGCTAAAAGTCCCCCATGAATGAGCGGATTTAATGTTTTGACACGTCCATCTAGAATTTCTGGAAACCCGGTAACATCACTTACCCCAATAACGGGAATTCCACTTTGTTCGAGGGCTTTCTTCGTTCCTCCAGTAGAAATTAATTCAAAGCCAAGTTCATATAGACCTTTTGCAAACTCTGTAATTCCATTCTTATCTGAAACACTAATAAGGGCACGCTTTTTCACGTTCATGATCTCCTTTGTAAAAGATTTTGCAGTGTAGCCGGATATAGTTCATGTTCAATTTGATGTATTTTTATTTGTAAGCTAGCTTTCGTTTCATTTGGATCAATCTGAACCTCTCTTTGAGCAATAACTGGTCCTGTGTCCATCCCCTCATCGACAAAATGAATCGTTACACCGCTTTTTTCGACACCAGCCTCTAATGCTTGTCCAATGGCATCCTTCCCTGGAAATACTGGAAGGAGTGAAGGATGAATATTAACGATTTTCCCTTCAAATTCTTTCAATAGAGTTGGACCTATTAATCTCATATAACCTGCTAATATAATCCACTCAATCTCATACTCTCTTAACTGGCTTAAAATGGCTCTCTCATACTCCTGCTTGCTTGCATATTCTTTCGCATGAAAAACAAATTGAGGAATATTTTCGTTTCTAGCTCTCTCAAGTACATATGCACTCGGTTTATCACACACAAGAAGCTTAATATTCGCTTCAAGTTTTTGAGATTTAATTGCGTCTAAAATCGCTTGAAAATTGCTCCCGCTGCCAGAAGCAAATACGGCGATATTGTTCATAGCCGAGCCTCCGTTTATATTAATCATTTCTTATCTAAATAGTTAATCTTAATGCCCTCTTGATCTGTAACGATTCCTATTTGGTAAGCACTCTCTCCAAGTTCATGAAAAAAGCTAATGATCTCAGACACCTCTTTCGGATTTACAGCCAAAACCATTCCTGTTCCCATGTTAAAAATGTTGTACATCTCTTTTCGTTCAAGGTTCCCTATAGACTCCATTAGCTTAAAGATTGCTGGAACCTCCCAATTGCTCTCTGAAAGCTCAACACCCGTACCAGATGGAAGCATTCGAGGAATATTTTCGATAAATCCTCCTCCAGTGATATGGGCCATTCCTTTAATATCAAACTTCTTCAAGGCAGAGAGTATCGGCTTAACATAAATTTTTGTAGGGCGAAGCAATTCCTCCCCTAAAGTACAGCCTAACTCATCGACATAATCAGTTAAAGACATTTGAGCTTGCTCAAGGAAAATCTGACGTACTAGCGAATATCCATTGCTATGGATTCCGTTTGAGGCGAGACCAATTAAAACATCTCCTGGTTGAATCCTCTCTCCGGTAATAACGGCAGACTTTTCAGCAGCTCCCACTGCAAAACCAGCTAAATCATATTCATCCTCGCTGTACATACCTGGCATTTCTGCCGTCTCTCCACCAACAAGGGCACATCCAGCCTGCTCGCAGCCAGTGCTCACTCCTTTTACAATAGCTTCGATTTTGTTTGGTTCAGCTTTCCCGCATGCAATATAGTCTAGGAAGTAAATCGGTTCTGCACCTTGAACGACAATATCATTGACACACATGGCGACTGCATCAATTCCAATCGAATCGTGACAATCCATCATAAAAGCAAGCATCAGCTTTGTTCCGACACCATCCGTTCCAGAAACTAAGACCGGCTCCTTCAAGTTTAGAACAGATAAATCAAACATGCCGCCGAAGCCCCCAAGGCCTCCCATCACTCCAGGTCGGATTGTCTTTTGAACATGCTTTTTCATTCTTGTTACCGCTTCATAGCCTGCTACGATATTCACGCCCGCTTGCTTGTATGCGTTACTCATTACATGAATCCTCCTTAATAAGGGGTTATTTTACAGTGAAACTTTAACTGAAAAGAAAAGCGACATGCCTATGCCGCAACATTTTCCACTTTCTGATCAAACTTTTTCATATAATCCCATGGCACTGGGGTAAATTTCGGTTGGATATTTACCAGTAAAGCATGCTAAGCATTGTCCGCATGTTTCACTGCCATCATGATTTCCAATCGAATCAAGCAACCCCTCTATACTTAAGAAGGTTAATGTATCGGCACCAATGATTTGTCTAATTTCTTCAACAGAGTAGGAGGATGCAATCAATTCTTCCTTTGTTGATGTATCGATCCCATAAAAGCATGGGTTTTGAATCGGTGGTGAGCTTATGACAACATGAACCTCTGTTGCTCCCGCTTCTTTTAACATCGTGACAATTCTTCTGCTCGTCGTGCCCCGAACAATCGAATCATCCACCATAATAACCCGTTTTCCTTCCACAACCCCACGAACGGGTGAAAGCTTCATTTTCACTCCTTGCTCTCTTAATGATTGAGAAGGTTGAATGAAGGTTCTACCAACATACCGATTCTTAATTAATCCCATTTCATAAGGAATTCCTAAAGCCTCTGCAAAGCCAATGGCAGCTGAAATACTTGAGTCTGGCACGCCTGTTACAACATCCGCTTCAATTGGAGCTTCTTGTGCTAGACGTTTCCCGAGTCTCTTCCGGGCAGTGTGGACATTTAAACCATTAATATTGCTATCAGGTCGTGAAAAATAAATATATTCCATTGCGCACATAGCCTTATGCTCTGCCACTGAGTAAATTTCCGAATGAATTCCTTCATCGTTAATAATCACTAGCTCTCCTGCTTCAACATCCCGAATATATTGGGCGCCGACAACATCTAACGCACAGGTTTCTGAGGCAACAACGTATGCTTCTCCTAGTTTTCCAATTGACAATGGACGCATGCCGTTCGGATCTAGGGCAACCATAAGATTCGTTTCTGTCATAATCAAAAAGGCATATGCGCCCTTTAGCATCGTAAGTGAATTTTTCACCCGTTCCTTCGTAGAAGAAAAGCCGCTTCTTCTAATTAAATGAGCCAATACTTCCGTATCTGAACTGGTTTGAAAAATGCTTCCCTGACCCTCAAGCTGATACTTAAGCGATTCAGCATTGACAAGATTTCCGTTATGAGCAAGTGCTAAACTGCCCGTTTTGAAATGAAAGAGAAGAGGCTGAACATTCTCATATCCTCCCCCACCTGCAGTGGCATACCGCACATGGCCAATGGCTGCCTTCCCTTGTAAATCTGCCATTGCATCCTCAGTAAAAATTTCCGTCACGAGCCCTTCTCCCTTTACCCCTTTAAGAACTTCTCCATCTGTTACGACCATCCCAGTTCCTTCTTGACCACGGTGCTGGAGACTATGAAGTCCATAGTAGGTAATTTGAGCAGCATTGGTGTGTCCCCATATCCCAAAGATTCCACATTCTTCATTTAAACCTTTTATTTCAGTAAGCATGGAATTGCTCCTCTCCAAGCCTTCTCTAATTCTGCCACTCGTTCAACTATAACCGTTCCTTCGTCAGCCAATATTTGTAAAACCGACATATCGGTTACTTTCCCAAGCAAAGTCCCGTCTACTAAGCTTTCAAACTCATTTTTGTGTTCCTTTTTAACAGAAACCAAAAAGCGAGATTGTGTTTCACTAAATAAAGCAGTAACTGTATTGCCTGAAATATTAACCTCTGCTCCAAGGTTTTCAGCCCCAAATAAACATTCCGATAAAGCAACTGCCAATCCACCTTCAGCTAAATCATGAGCAGATTGTACGAGTCCTAAACGAATAGCGTTCAATACTTGACTTTGCACCTTCTCTTCCTTCTTCAGGTCAAGCTCAGGTGCCTTCCCAAAGATTCTTCCATAAACGAGCTTCTGTAACTCACTTCCACCAAACTCATCCTTTGTTTCTCCTAATAAATAGATGAGATCTCCAGCATGTTTAAAGTGTTGTGTCGTAATATGATCGATATCTTCTACTAACCCAACCATCCCAACAACCGGTGTAGGATAGACAGCCGTTCCGTTTGTTTCGTTATATAAAGATACATTTCCACCAATAACAGGCGTTTTCAAAGCAAGGCATGCCTCACTCATCCCATCTGCTGCCTTTTCAATTTGCCAGAAAATCTCTGGCTTTTCAGGATTCCCAAAGTTTAAGCAATCCGTAATAGCTAATGGCTCTCCGCCAGAAGCAACAATATTTCTTGCTGCTTCTGCAACAGCAATTTTCCCACCGACTTCTGGATCCAAATAGAGGTAACGTGAATTACAATCGGTTGTCATCGCTAAAGCCTTTTTCGTTCCACGAATTCGAAGGACAGCAGCATCAGAGCCAGGCGAAACCACTGTATTGGTCCTAACCATATAATCATATTGATCATAGACCCATTCCTTACTTGCAATCGTTGGCTGCTGTAATAATCGGATAAGGGTTTCTTTATAATCTTTCACAGCTGGAATTTCATTTGCCATTGCTTGAAATTCACGATAATATTCTGGCTCGCTCGATGGTTTATGATAAACAGGAGCATCCTCAGCTAAGGCATCAGCCGGTACATCAGCAACAACCTCTCCCTTATGGATCAGACGCAACATTTTATCATCTGTAACGATTCCAATAGACACACAGTCCAAACCATATTTCAAAAATAAATCCTTAATTTCTTGCTCCCTGCCTTTTTTGACAACAATGAGCATCCGCTCTTGCGATTCGGACAGCATCATTTCATATGGAGTCATCCCTGTTTCGCGCTGGGGAACAAGGTCTAAATTCATTTCAATCCCGTAACCGGCCTTACTTGCCATTTCTGCAGAAGAACTGGTCAATCCAGCTGCCCCCATATCTTGAATCCCTACTAATGCATCGGATTGCACAAGCTCTAAACAAGCTTCAAGCAGCAGCTTTTCCATAAAAGGATCTCCAACTTGAACAGCAGGACGTTTTTCATCTGAAGCTTCCGTTAATTCTTCTGATGCGAAGGTTGCTCCATGAATTCCATCACGGCCGGTTTTCGCTCCAACATACATAACCGTATTTCCTACACCGCGTGCTTGCCCCTTTTGAATATCCTTATGATCGATCAGCCCTACACACATGGCATTAACTAATGGATTTCCTTCATAAGAGGCATCAAATTGGACTTCTCCCCCGACAGTTGGAATTCCAATACAATTTCCATATCCAGCAATTCCCGCTACTACTTCTTTAAAGAGATAACGAACACGATCATTATCCAGCTCTCCAAAACGCAAAGAATTCAATAATGCAATGGGTCTTGCTCCCATCGAAAAGACGTCACGAATAATTCCACCGACACCAGTTGCCGCACCTTGGTAAGGTTCAATCGCAGAAGGGTGATTGTGACTTTCAATCTTAAAAACAACCGCCTGCTCATCCCCAATATCAACAATTCCGGCACCTTCTCCCGGACCTTGGAGAACACGACTGCCCGATGTAGGAAACTTTCTTAATACAGGCTTAGAATTTTTATAGCTACAATGCTCTGACCACATAACCGAGAAAAGGCCAGTTTCGGTGTAATTTGGAGTTCTTCCAAGTATCTTTTCTGCCATCGCAAATTCATCATCCGACAATCCCATTTGCTGATAGATTTTTTCTGCTTTAATTTGTTCCGGACTTGGTTCAAGCATTAATGACATGTGATTCCCTCCATTGTTTAACAATCGATTGAAATAGCTTCAATCCATCTGCTCCACCTAATAGTTCATCAACCGCTCTTTCAGGGTGAGGCATCATTCCTAAGACATTTCCCTTTTCATTCGTGATACCGGCGATATTTTCCAAGCTTCCGTTTGGATTATTCACATAGGTAAAAACAATTTGGTGATTCGCCTTTAATTGAGCTAAAGTCGCCTCATCACAATAATAATTTCCTTCTCCATGGGCAATTGGAATGGTAATGACTTCGTCTTGTTGATAGGCTGATGTAAACATCGTCTCATTGTTTTCAACCTTTAATTCAATAGGCTTACAAATAAACTTTAGGCTTTCATTTCTCCGCATTGCTCCCGGAAGAAGACCTGCTTCAAGTAATATTTGAAATCCATTACATACACCTAAAATGGGCTTTCCTGCTTCAGCTGCTTTTATAACTTCCTTCATCACATTACTAAAACGTGCAATCGCTCCGGTGCGCAAGTAATCTCCATAAGAAAATCCACCTGGAAGAAGAATGCCATCAAATTCATCAAGGTTTTCTGCATCATGCCAAACGTATTCTACTTCTTCTCCTAATTCGTCTTTTATCGCATGAAGCATATCCACATCACAGTTAGATCCAGGAAAAACGACTACGGCAAACCTCACTGAGCAACACACTCCTCAATCTCAAAGCGATAATCCTCAATCACAGTATTAGCCAATACACGATCACAAATTTCATTTACCACTTCTTCAATATTGCGGTCGGACTTTTCAATCGTAAGCTCCATGTATTTTCCAATACGGACATCTGCTACATTTTTATATTTTAGTGTGTGTAATGAATTTTTCACAGCTGTTCCTTGTGGATCTAGAACGCTCTCCCTTAAAGTAACGTAAACCTTCACTTTGTACATTCCAATTGACCTCCAAGTCTATTTTCATTTCGCTATTTTGATTAATGGGTGATTCGAGCTAATAATTTTTCATAGGTTTCTGTTAAATTACCTAAATCACGGCGAAAAACATCTTTGTCCAGCTTCTCATTCGTTTCCTTATCCCATAAACGGCAAGTATCAGGGGAAATTTCATCAGCAAGAAGGATTTCTCCGTTTGCATCCTTTCCAAACTCAAGCTTAAAATCAATAAGGCGAATGCCAAGTCCTTCAAAAAACTTCACAAGTACATCATCTACTTGAAAAGCCTTTTCTTTTAATAAAGCGACCTCTGAAGGTGTGGCCAATTGTAATTCTTCAATATGATCTTCCGTAATAAGCGGATCCCCTAACGCATCATCTTTAAAATAAAATTCAACTAATGGTTTAGATAGTGGTTTTCCTTCTTCGATTCCCAATCTTTTTGAAAAGCTGCCAGCAGCAACATTGCGCACTACCACTTCTAACGGAATTATGGAAACCTTTTTCACTAATTGCTCTGTTTCTGATAATTTTTGAATAAAGTGAGAGGGAATCCCTTCTTCATCAAGCTTTGAAAATATCAAACTTGTAATCTCATTATTTAAGCGACCTTTCCCAGAAATCTGTGCTTTTTTCTCCCCATTAAAAGCAGTTGCTGAATCCTTATATTCAATCCACACGATATGTTCATCATCTGTTGCATATACCCTTTTTGCTTTTCCTTCATATACCATTGCTCTTTTTTCCATGATTGGAGAGCCTCCTTTTATTTTCTATTAAAGGTCAGCGGGGTGTACTTTTTAGCTGGCCCATTCATATATGAACGCATTACTTTATGAATATTGGGAATCTTCGATCGATAAGCAGGGTGAAACACGCTTCAAGGAGTCTCCTTGAAACTTTTCACCCCATACATGTGATTACAAACCTAATTTTTCAAATATACCATCTACCGGTTTTAAGTGGTAACGGTAATCAAAGCAATCGGCAATTTCTTCTGAAGAAAGCTTTGCCGTTATTTTTACATCTGCTTCTACCAAGCTTCGGAATGGAACTTGTTTCTCCCATGCCTCCATGGCTCTCGGTTGGACTGTATCATATGCTTCCTCACGCGGAAGACCTTTATCAATTAACGCTAAAAGAACACGTTGTGAATAAATCAATCCCAAAGTGCGATCCATATTTCTCTTCATATTTTCAGGGTAAACCGTTAAGTTCTTCACGATATTTCCAAATCGATTCAACATATAATTCAAAGCAATCGTTGCATCTGGAAGGATAATTCTTTCTGCAGATGAATGCGAGATATCTCTTTCATGCCATAACGGTACATTTTCATAAGCAGTTAACATATACCCGCGAATAACACGCGCCATCCCTGTCATATTTTCCGAGCCAATAGGATTGCGTTTATGCGGCATCGCTGAAGATCCCTTTTGTCCTTTTGCAAAGAATTCTTCTACTTCGCGTGTTTCACTTTTTTGCAGCCCTCGAATTTCGATAGCAAACTTTTCAATCGAAGTCGCAATAAGAGCAAGTGTTGACATATAGTGGGCATGACGATCTCTTTGTAAGGTTTGCGTAGAAATCGGTGCTGGTTGCAGACCTAATTTCTCACACACATATTTTTCGACAAAAGGATCGATATTTGCATATGTTCCAACTGCCCCTGAAATTTTACCAAATTCAATTCCAGCCGATGCTTGCTTAAATCTTTCCAGGTTACGCTTCATTTCTTCGTACCATAGCGCCATTTTCAGACCAAAGGTTGTTGGCTCTGCATGAACTCCATGCGTACGTCCCATCATAACCGTATATTTATGCTCTTGTGCTTTGTTTTTTAAGATTTCAATGAAATTCTCTAAATCTTTTAAAAGAATGTTATTGGCTTGCTTTATTAAGTAAGATAATGCGGTATCAACTACATCCGTTGAAGTTAAGCCGTAATGAACCCATTTTCTTTCTTCACCCAGCGTTTCTGAAACTGCACGTGTAAATGCGACAACATCATGTCTTGTTTCTTCTTCAATTTCTTTAATCCGATTGATATCAAAAGAAGCCTTCTCACGAATTTTTTGTACATCCTCATTTGGAATGACACCTAATTCAACCCATGCTTCACATGCAAGAATTTCAACCTCAAGCCATGCCTTAAATCGGTTTTCCTCTGTCCAAATGGCTCCCATTTCCGGGCGTGTATAACGATCTATCATGTTTTATCCTCCAATCTTTTCTTTCACATCATTCCAAATATGACTGTTTTCAATTTCCCCTAATGCATCCTCAACTGTTTTTCGTAAAATGGTCACATGCCCCATTTTTCTTTTGACCTTTGCCACCTGTTTGCCATATAAATGAATTTTCCAATCAGGCAAATCAGGGATTTTATCCAAAAGTCTTTCTTGGTGTTCTCCTAATATGTTGACCATTACAGCCGGTTTTAACAACTCGGTACTTCCCAATGGCCAATTACATACAGCTCTGACATGTTGTTCAAATTGTGAGGTCTCACAAGCCTCAATACTATAGTGCCCTGAGTTATGCGGCCTTGGTGCTAATTCATTGATAAAAATATCACCCGATGCGGTTAAAAACATTTCTACTGCAAGCGTACCAACAAGCTCTAACTTCTCAGCTAAAATCTCAGCCATTCGTATGGCTTTATTTTTGGCTGCTTCTGAAATTCTAGCTGGGACAATCGTTTCATGTAAAATATTATCCTGATGAATATTTTCGCCCACAGGAAAAACAGCAGTTTCCCCTCTAACACTTCGAACAATGATGACTGAAATTTCTTTCTCAAAAGGAATCCACTGTTCTAGGACACAAAGCCCGTGCGCAATTAAATCTTCTGCTTCCTTGATGTCAGCTTTTTCTTTCATTACAAGTTGTCCTTTACCGTCATAACCACCCATAGCTGTTTTTAGTACGGCAGGAAATCCGAGTTTTTCAATATGACTATAAATATCATCTACTGTCTTAATGACTGCATATGGTGCTACCTGCACCCCTGCATCTTCAATGGCCCGCTTTTCAGATATGCGATTTTGCGTCTTTTCAAGGAGAACTTTTCCCTGTGGGACATAAGCATTTTGACAAAGCCAATCTAAGCACTCCGCATCGATATTTTCAAATTCATAGGTAATAACATCACTTATATTTGCGAGCTTTTTTATCGCTTCAAAATCACTGTATTCTCCAACAATCTTATAATCTGCTACCTGACCACATGGTGAATCATCCACTGGATCCAACACCGCAATTCGAAAACCTTGCTTCTTCGCTGCAAGTGCCATCATTCTGCCCAATTGTCCACCGCCAATAATTCCTATTGTTTGTCTCGGTAAAATGATTGTATTAGACAAGCTCAACACTACTTTCTAGTACTGATTTCTTAATCTCTTGTCTCCTCCTGTCAAGTCTTTCCGCTATAAATTTATCAAAGGAACCTAGAATTTGAGCTGCGAGCAAACCAGCATTTGTTGCACCGGATTTACCAATGGCTACCGTTGCAACTGGAATACCTCCTGGCATTTGTACAATGGACAACAAGGAGTCAAGTCCATTAAGCGCTTTTGATTGAACTGGTACACCGATTACCGGCAAGGTTGTTTTCGCTGCCACCATCCCTGGCAAATGAGCCGCCCCCCCTGCACCTGCAATAATCAGCTTTAATCCGCGTTCTCTAGCATTTTCTGCATACTCAAACATTAAATCAGGAGTTCGATGTGCTGAAACTACCTTTTTTTCATAGGGTATTTCTAGTTCATCTAATACTTCACAGGTATATTTCATGGTATCCCAATCCGATTTACTCCCCATTATCACTCCAACTTGAACGTTCATCATATACCTCCACATGAATAAAAGCCCTAAACAAATTGCTCCCGTTATCAGGGAAAGCAATTTGTCCGGGCTTCTTAAGCTTCGTTTCTTTTATGTTGCAAAAAACGCAACTAAAAAGACCCATTTTCCGGGCATAAACTTTCCCTCATAGTCCGATAATTTACGGTCATCGGGTAGAGACTTATGGGCCATATTCCCATCATTATACGAGGGTGTTTCATCCATATTATATCTTAATAACATATTACCAACTATTTCTCCATTATGTCAATGGAAATATCGAACATTAATGACTCATTCATAAGTAATGTTCGCTTTTTACTATTATTCATTTTTTCCCTCAAATACAATTTGCCTTCCAACAGGCTCATAGATTGTTTCATTCCCCTTCTTCACTTCTTTAAATATGGGCTTTTCTATTCTCCTGATTGGCATATATCCAGCCTTTTTCATCCGCTCAAGACATTCTTCAATTGTTTCGCTTTCAAGTACTTCAAATAACTGCTTGTTCTTTTCCTTGGCCATTCTGTACATTGGTCCTCTCTCTATTGTATTAATGGGGATAGTATTAATTCTCATTTAGTTTATCAAAAAGTTTGGGGGATATGCTGTTTGGTGGTAGGATTTTTTTCTGATAGGTGAGGGAAAGTGTGGGCAGACGATTTCCGTTTTGAAGAAGTGGATGAGAAAGTAGCTACTGCGAATATGCTTACACAAGACTACTTACCTGAACAACCAAGTAATTTAGATTTTAATGAGTAATCACTACGTGGATCTGTTTTTTGTAACGTACTCCATATCTTATTAGGGCTTTAGTATATGGAGAAACCCATTATATGTGAGTTTCCCTATATTTTATATAGGCTATGTTATACTTTGATGTTGATTTACAACGTAAAAAAATAGGCTTGGTTCTATTTAAAAAGAACCAAGCCTATTTTACTTTCCATCTTGATTTAAGATAATTTGTCATTCCTTTTAAATGCCTTTAAGCAAGTTCTTATAATCAGTTGCCCTATACAAGTTATCCCTGCAATCCAAACTACGGCTACATCTCGCCCAAATGGTGTAAACCAACCACCATCATCTGCTATCCATAATTTTGCTAATAAAACTGAAATTACACAAGAAATAATTTGAAATAATAGTATATTACGCTTCTTGATATACACAGACAACAACCCTATTATTAGGATATAAATAAGCCAAGTTGGAAATAAATATCTTGCCTCTTCTCCTTTTAATTGTTGCCCATATTCATAGAAATGAAATAAAAATGCTACTGGAATTAGTGATAACACATAGTAAATGTATTTCAATTTGACACCTCTTTTCTTGATTGCAACAAAAAGTCCGAGCAGTAAAATTGTACATCACCAAAAAGGTCTGCTGATTTACGTAAGGAATAACCTTCCAGCATACATTTAATAAAGTTCAACCATTTTTCATGCTTATGGGTTAGATAAAGTACTGTAGAGGTTACATCTGTAAAAGTTTTTCGACAATCTTTACAATAGTATCGTTGGAGTTCTATCTTTTTATGACCCATTATAACAGTATACTTGCCGAAACGTATAATCTGTTTAGAATCACAATGTACACAAATGTATCCATCTTTATTTTTACGTTCTGTTACTTCTCGAAATACTGGTTCACTGAATGAATATGAGGCAATTGAATTAACAAAGTATTCTTTTAAACGATATTACTCTGCTGAATTTATTTTTTTATCTCAGCTATCAATTCTCTTAACGCCATTTCAGATCCTCTAAACAGATATTCTTTATATAATATAGAACAAGCGTTTGTCTTTGTCGAATATCAACAGAATAATTTAACATAGCCTCTATATAAAAAATCAACACTACAACAAGATCAACACTTTTCTCATCGGTGTTCTCCAAAATTAAGAAACAAAAAAACAGCCAAATAAATTGACTGTTTTTTTGTTGCCTGGCAGCGTCCTACTCTCACAGGGGGAGAGCCCCCAACTACCATCGGCGCTGAGAAGCTTAACTTCCGTGTTCGATATGGGAACGGGTGTGACCTTCTCGCTATCGCCACCAGACTTGTATTCACTTGAGAGTTTGTTCTCTCAAAACTAGATAATGTTCCAGAAGAAGAAAGAAATCCATCGTAATCAATATGGTTAAGTCCTCGATCGATTAGTATTTGTCAGCTCCACGTGTCGCCACGCTTCCACCTCAAACCTATCTACCTGATCATCTTTCAGGGATCTTACTAGCTTGCGCTATGGGAAATCTCATCTTGAG